>NZ_CP053708.1:747500-1118750 GCF_013201075.1 Lichenicola cladoniae
AGCGAGCTTAAGCCGTTAGGTGTAGGCGCAGCGAAAGCGAGTCTGAACAGGGCGTTCAGTTGCTGGCAGAAGACCCGAAACCAAGTGATCTAGCCATGGCCAGGCTGAAGGTGCGGTAACACGCACTGGAGGGCCGAACCCACGCCTGTTGAAAAAGTCGGGGATGAGCTGTGGCTAGGGGTGAAAGGCCAATCAAACTTGGAGATAGCTGGTTCTCCGCGAAATCTATTGAGGTAGATCGTTAGGTGTTTACCCCGGGGGGTAGAGCACTGGATGGGCTAGGGGGGCCCAAAGCCTTACCAAACCTAACCAAACTCCGAATACCCGGAAGTATAGCCTGGCAGACAGACGGTGGGTGCTAAGGTCCATCGTCGAGAGGGAAACAGCCCAGACCACCAGCTAAGGCCCCCAAATCGTGGCTAAGTGGGAAAGGATGTGGAGATTCCAAAACAACCAGGAGGTTGGCTTAGAAGCAGCCATCCTTTAAAGAAAGCGTAATAGCTCACTGGTCTATTAGAAACTCTGCGCCGAAGATGTAACGGGGCTCAAGCCACGTGCCGAAGCTGTGGGTGCATACTTTGATGTATGCGCGGTAGCGGAGCGTTCCGTAGGCCTGTGAAGGGAGATGGTGATGTCTCCTGGAGGTATCGGAAGTGCGAATGCTGACATGAGTAGCGACAAACAGTGCGAGAAACACTGTCGCCGTAAGTCCAAGGGTTCCTGCGCAAGGTTAATCCGCGCAGGGTGAGCCGGCTCCTAAGGCGAGGGCGAGAGCCGTAGTCGATGGGAATGGGGCGAATATTCCCCAGCCTGCCAGAAGTGACGAATGCAATATGTTGTCTGTCCTTATCGGATTGGATGGGCTTTTGGAGCATTCCAGGAAATAGCTCTGGCGTATAGACCGTACCCTAAACCGACACAGGTGGACTGGTAGAGTATACCAAGGCGCTTGAGAGAACGATGCTGAAGGAACTAGGCAAATTACTCGCGTAACTTCGGGATAAGCGAGACCTGTCCTTGGGCAACCATGGGTGGGTGGCACAGACCAGGGGGTAGCGACTGTTTAGTAAAAACACAGGGCTCTGCGAAGTCGAGAGACGACGTATAGGGTCTGACGCCTGCCCGGTGCCGGAAGGTTAAGAGGAGGTGTGCAAGCACTGAATTGAAGCCCCGGTAAACGGCGGCCGTAACTATAACGGTCCTAAGGTAGCGAAATTCCTTGTCGGGTAAGTTCCGACCTGCACGAATGGCGTAACGACTTCCCCGCTGTCTCCAGCATCGGCTCAGCGAAATTGAATTCCCCGTGAAGATGCGGGGTACCCGCGGTCAGACGGAAAGACCCTATGAACCTTTACTGTAGCTTTGCAGTGGCATCAGGAAAATGCTGTGTAGGATAGGTGGGAGGCTATGAAGCATGGGCGCCAGCTCGTGTGGAGCCATCCTTGAAATACCACCCTGAATTTTTCTGATGTCTAACCGCGTCCAGTCAGCCTGGACCGGGACCCTGCATGGTGGGCAGTTTGACTGGGGCGGTCGCCTCCTAAAGTGTAACGGAGGCGCGCGATGGTGGGCTCAAGTCGGTCGGACATCGACTGTTGAGTGCAATGGCATAAGCCCGCCTGACTGCGAGAGCGACAGTTCGAGCAGAGACGAAAGTCGGCCATAGTGATCCGGTGGTCCCGCGTGGAAGGGCCATCGCTCAACGGATAAAAGGTACTCTAGGGATAACAGGCTGATCTCCCCCAAGAGTCCACATCGACGGGGAGGTTTGGCACCTCGATGTCGGCTCATCACATCCTGGGGCTGGAGCAGGTCCCAAGGGTTCGGCTGTTCGCCGATTAAAGTGGTACGTGAGCTGGGTTTAGAACGTCGTGAGACAGTTCGGTCCCTATCTGCCGTGGGTGTTGGAGACTTGAGAGGAGCTGTCCCTAGTACGAGAGGACCGGGATGGACATACCTCTGGTGCACCGGTTGTCACGCCAGTGGCACCGCCGGGTAGCTACGTATGGAAAAGATAATCGCTGAAAGCATCTAAGCGAGAAACTTACCTCAAAACCAGGTCTCCCCGAGGGCCGTGATAGACCATCACGTTGATAGGCCAGATGTATACGGGCAGTAATGCCCTCAGCTAACTGGTCCTAATCGCCCAATAGGCTCAATCATAACCGGGACCGCAGCAATGCAATCCCAAAACCACATGCATAGAAATCATCCACAACACCAGAACTGCTACTCACACACACGACCAAACGACAACACGCACACGCACCAACCCCCACACGTCCCATCAAACATACCAAGTTTGCTCGGACGACCTGGTGGCCATGGCGGGGAATGATCCACCCGATCCCATCCCGAACTCGGCCGTGAAAACCCCCAGCGCCTATGATACTGCATCTTAAGATGCGGGAAAGTCGGTCGCCGCCAGGTCTTCCAAACAAACCAAGCCGCATCCTCCATGCAGCAATCACATCACCCACGCGGGGTGGAGCAGCCCGGTAGCTCGTCAGGCTCATAACCTGAAGGTCACAGGTTCAAATCCTGTCCCCGCAACCATCTTAACTTGCAACGCTAACACCCCCGCGCCATCAGGCGCGGGGGTGTCGCTGTTTGCGCCGGCCGATCCACCCGATAGCGTCCCAGACGCGCTGTTGCGGCTCACGCCAGACACACACAGCGCCAGGATCGCCCCTAACTCCCCGCGCACCTCCATACGATAACCTCGTCTGCTGCCCGCTCGGCCGCAACGTCGCCCTGCGTGCGCTTCCATTCAAGCATTCAAGCGCAAACGTCTCGGCGAACACCTTGTAGAGCGTCGGGTCCATCAGGCGATCCCGTAGCGGGTGCAGCACCCGATCCGCGAGCGTGTCACGCCCAATGGTACGTCGATTGCCAAACGTAGTCGGCCCCCTTGTTGCAGGCCGTCGAGCAGGCGGACCAGTCGCGCTGATCTTGGAAAAGCCTCCGCCACATACCCCACCATGCATCAAACCCGAGAACAGGTAGCGTGACCGCTGCTTCGACCAGAAGGGCCGAGGGATCAACGGAGTCGCAGACGTCTGGTCTGTGTCGCCCGGGTCATGACGAAGCAACCCCTGTCGCGCCTTGACCGCCTGCCATAGGGCATCGTCGATGATCCGCAGCCCCGGCACCTCGGTCACCACCTGCTGATTCGGCGCGCGCAGGCGGGACCGACGGCGGCCGGTATCGGGGTCCTTGAGGTAGGTGAGGCGGTTCCAGACCAGCCGGCCGATGTAGAGCTCGTTGTTGAGGATCCCGGTGCCGCGGGCACTGTTGCCGTTGATGGTGCTCGAGCTCCAGGCGCCACCTCGAGGGCCAGGCACCGAGCAGGCGTTCAGGTCGAGCGCGATCCGCTTGGGCGATCGGCCGTCCGCGTACGCCTGGAAGATCCGCGTCACCACCGCAACCTGGACAGGATCGAGCTCCCGCTCGCCGGTCACGGGCTGGCCATCCGTGTCCATCCGGCGGACCACGGTGAAGCCATACGCGTTTCCACCGCCGCTGCGTCCGGCCTCGACGCGGCCACGCAGGCCGCGGTGGGTCTTGGCGGCAAGGTCCTTGATGAACAGGGCATTCATCGTGCCCTTGAGACCGACATGCAGCTCGTTGATCTCGCCCTCGGGCAGCGTGACCACCTGGATGCCGGCAAAGCTCAGCCGCTTGTAGAGGGCGGCGATGTCCTCCTGGTCCCGCGACAACCGGTCCAGTGACTCAGCAAACACCACGTCGAAGGCGCCCTCCCGCGCGCCTGCCAACAAGGCCTGATAGCCGGGCCGCAGCGCCGAGGAACCGCTCAGGGCGCGGTCCTGGAAGACCTGCAGCAGCTCCCAGCCCTCACGGACGACGCGCTCCTTGCAGATGCGAAGCTGGTTCTCGATCGACGCCTCGCGCTGGTTCTCGCTCGAGTAGCGGGCGTAGATCACGGCGCGCATAGCACTTCCTCGGTTCGGCGGCGGCCGGCGCCCCGCGACCCTGATCGGGACTGGAGCGCGCAGCAGGTCGTCGGCTCATTAGGGTAGTGTACCGTCACGACCTCCTAAACACGCAAATCTTTTCGAACGCTTGCCATCTTGAACCGCAAGATCCTGCTCGCAGGGTGATGTGAAGGCACCCGAAATCAGACAGCTATGACCGCCGGATCTCAGGGGCAGATCCCTACTCAACCGCAGCAACCGGCAAGCACACTTATCGGGCGTGGGGAGATCGGGGTGAGGGATGGTCTGGGGCTGCAGTTAGTCTGAAAGAGAAAATGAAATCAGTAGCGCAGATCCATTCAACGCTGCATTGGACACATAGTAAACCAAGACAGCACTCGCCGTCTTTCATATGCGCGACTATGGCAGGACTATATGGGTCGCTACGCCACGGCGCGATGCTCGACAGCCAAAGGAAGGACGCGATAACCGTGCCTTCGATGTCCCGGTGCTGATCATCGGCTCGCAAATCCGCCAGCAGCCAGGGCAGACACAGTCCCCGACCGGCCCTGATCTGCAGCGGCTGGATCCGCAGTCGGTACGCGATCGTGTGCTCGGGCTGCAGCGTACCGGCGAAGTAGGGCAGTTGCTAATCGTCAGGCCGGCCGAGCCGGCGATCCCGATGCGTTTCGATCCGGTCGGCTTGCGCTTCGAGCCGGCAGCAGGCTTCGTGTCAGGTTGCACGAAATTCTGGGATTTGCCGGAGCGAGCACTCAATTGCATGAAATTAAGGACGCCAGCCTTTCTCGAAGTCCTAAAATACGCAGCAATTCCGGGACAACGGTAGTTCTAATGTGCCTCGAACAATGATGATTAGGCGTTCGGTGGCGGGGCGTAGATCGGGCGTTCGATACAATCTGGGCCGGAAACACGTAGTCTCGCCTCACTTGGCGGGAGGAGTCTGACTCCGACCTTGCATGAGTCATAGTCCCGCGTTTCGTGCAGCCAAGCAACTGCCTGTTCGGAATATCATGCAGTCAGTCCCGCATTTCCGTCGAGCTAACACATTATAATAACTTAAAAGTCCTGTCCGAGATTTTCGTGCAGCGCGACACCCATGCTACTGCCCTGAGTGCCGGTCATTCCTTGCATCTTCGGGCCCGACATGCCGCTCATGTTGGACATACCGGATTGCTGCTGAGCATAGGCGGCGGGTGTAAGGCCAATAAACGCCACGCAGACAACTCGTATAATTCTCGTTTTGCTCGACATTCTTTTTTCTTAAACCGGGGGGGAAGGATTTAAAACCAGGAACGCACGCCAAAGGTAAAGCGAATATCCTGCACTCGATCACCGTTAGAATGGGCAATAGGCTGCGCTTGTCCGAAATATCCTGCGTAGGTGACGCCGATATAGGGTGCGAACTTGCGCGTGACTTCGTAGCGCAGGCGCAAGCCTGCATCGATGTCGGAGAGGCCGGAACCAACCGACCGGCCGCGATCGGATTTGCTGTAGAAATTGAGTTCAGCTTCGGGCTGCAGGATGAGCCTATTGGTCAGAAGGATGTCATACGATCCTTTGAGACGGGCGGCAGTTCGCCCACGATCGCTTACGTAGCCGGTTGCTTCTATATCGAAGAAATAGAGCGATAGGCCTTGGACACCAATCGCTGCCCAAGTTCGGGTCGGACCATTATCTAGATCCATACGTACACCAGCTTGCAGATCGAAATAGCGGCTGATCGCCCGGTCGTAGAGCAACTCCTGGTCGCTGTCGCTGAATTGTCCCCGCGTGCCGACAGTGCCCTCAGACTTGACCCAAACTTTGTTAATATCAGTGCCGATCCAGCCTTGGCCGTCATAGCGGAATTGCTGGCCATTCCCGGCAGCGCGATCCTCAAACTGCTCCAGCAGTACATGTGCAAAGATGCTGTTGTCCATGACCGGCTGCATGCCGCCGATGTATTCGAGTGGAGCAAGGCGTACAGCATCCTGAACGCCGGCTGGCGTTTGTTGTGCCAGCGCCGCTGGACCTCCAGCCGTCATGAAGACGGCGCCACCGATGAAGAGGCCGGAGTGGCACCATGCGCGGTGTGTCACGCCACCACCACGGTGCGGAACATGCCCAGTTCCATGTGATAGAGCAGGTGGCAGTGATATGCCCACATGCCGGGAGCATCCGCGGTGACTAGGTAGCTTAGCTTCCCACCCGGCTGGACGATGACGGTGTGCTTGTAGGGGCGGTAGTCGCCCTGGCCGTTCTCAAGTTCGCTCCACAGCCCATGCAGATGGATCGGGTGCTCCATCATCGTGTCATTGATCAGCGTGAAGCGCACCCGCTCTCCGCGCGCAAGGCGGATCGGTTCAGCCTGCGAGAACTTCTTACCATCGAATCCCCACATGTAGCGCTGCATGTTGCCGGTCAGGTGCAGCGTGATCTCACGCGAAGGCGGCCTCGGGTCGGCGCCGGCAATGGTGGCGCGCAGATCGTTATAGGTAAGCACGCGGCGTCCATTGCCCGACAGGCCGTCGCCAGGCTCACCGAGCCGGTTGATCGGGTCCATCGCGACGTTATCGACACCGACACCGACATGAAGCTTCTGCCCCTCCGGACTGGCCTTCATGGCGCCGCCCATGCGTCTCTTGTCCGCCATGCCCGTGGTTCCAGAGTTGGCCGGCGCCGGCTTGCCTCCACTCATGTCCATGCCTGCCATGCTGCCACCCATGTTCATGGTACCCATGCCCATGTCAGTCATGGTGCGGATCGGCCGAGGATCCATTGGTGGGATCGGCGCTACGAGGCCAGCACGGGTGGCCAGCGTGCCGCGTGCGAAACCGGTGCGGTCCTCGCTTTGGGCAAAGATGGTATACGCCTCCGCGGTCGGCTCCACGATGACGTCGTAGGTTTCGGCGACGCCGATGCGGAACTCGTCGATCGGCACCGGCTCGACGTCGTTTCCATCGGCGGCGACCACGGTCATCGTCAGGCCAGGTATCCGCACGTCGAAAAAGCTCATCGACGAACCGTTGATAAAACGCAGCCTTACCCGCTCGCCCGGCCGAAATAGGCCGGTCCAGTTTGCCCCCGGCGGCGCACCGTTGAACAGGTAGGTGTAAGTCGCGCCGGTGACATCGGCGATATCAGCGGCGCTCATGCGCATGCCGCCCCACATCAGCCGGTCACCGATAGTTGCTCCTAACCCTCTCCGGTGGGCATCTGCGAGGAACGTGCCTGCATCGCGCTCATGGAAATTATAGTAGTCGTTCTGCATCTTGAGGTTGCTGACGATCTCTTCCGGGCTGCTGTCGCTCCAATCCGACAGCAGCACGACGTGATCGCGATCGAAATGCTGCGCGTAACCGGCAGCCGGTTCCACGACGATCGCGCCATACAGACCGGTCTGCTCCTGGAAGGCGGAATGACTGTGATACCAGTAGGTGCCACTCTGATGCAGCGGTATCCAATAGGTGAAGGTCTCGCCGGGCATGATGCCGCGGAAGCTCAGCGCTGGAACCCCGTCCATGTTGGCTGGAGAGCGGATGCCGTGCCAGTGGATCGAGCTCGGCACCGCGAGCGTGTTCCTGACATTCAACACGACAGTGTCGCCCTGGCGCCAGTGCAGCACTGGGCCGGGGGTTAAGCCGTTCACGCCAGTTGCGACGGCCGGACGGCCAGTCATGTTGACCGGCACGCTGCCAATCGCGAGGTCGAACCGCTTGCCGGACAGTACGCCTGCGGAATTGGCAGCCGCCATCCCCCACGCCCTACCGCCAAGCGTCGCCAGGGCCGCGCCGCTGAGGATGGAGCCCTGGACGAAGCGTCGGCGGCTCATCACGCTGTGCTTCGATGAAGGTCGGAAGTCCATGGTCATCGTTCCGTCGTCAAAAGTTAAGAATGACCCTGCGGTTAGGGTCTCAGCTCGTGCATTCATTGTGGATTGCGGTGTTCGGTGACTCAGCCATCGTTTGGCGGGGCCAGGGTGCCGAACCACGCCACCAGTCCCAAAACCAGCACCGCACTGACCGTCTCCAAGGCAATGCTGCGCCGGATTTCGGTCACCCCATTTCGAATGTTGACGCCCCCGCTTTCGGCGGTTTCGAGCCGAGGCGTCAGCCGCCAGCGGTGCAAGGCGGCCAATCCAAGCATCACCATGAACAGCGCGAGCTTGATCAGCAGCAGTCGCCCATAGAGCGTCGTGAAGAGGCCCCGAAGATGATCCGGTCCGACCAGAAACCAGCCGTTGATCAAGCCGGAAAGGATCACCAGGACGACCGCCACGGTGCCCACTCCTGAAAAGCCTGACAAAGCCCGATCCAGGCGGCGTGCGGGGGTGCCAACTGTCCTGGCCAAATGGCCCGTCACCATCGCCATAAGGATGCCGAGCGCTCCGATCCAGAAGGCAGCGGCCAGCAGGTGGACGACGTCCGTGGAGAAGTGGACGAAGCCAGCCGAACCCTCGTTACTCACGGCGTGACCACCCCAGGCTAAGCTCGCCGTCGCGACGGCACCAAGGGCCGTCACCAACCAGAGGCGATGGCGGTTCGGCTGGTTCAGGAGCAGGAGCAGGAGCAGCGCCACGGCAACGACGACAAGACGACTGATGGCCGCATGCCCAAAGGACGTCGACGTCAGCACCATGGCCATCATGGATGGATCAGCACCGCCTGCCATGTCGGCCGCCTGCAGACCCAGCGCGGCAATCGTTGCGGCCATGAGCATCAGCCCGGAGACAATGAGCAGACGACGTTCGCCGACAGTGGGGAGGTCGGGATGCTGGCGAGCCAGAAAAAAGGCGCCACCGAACAGGCCGGACGTACCAACATACTGGCCCAGGCGGGCGAGGACGAGCATCGTCTGCAAGAGGCTCATCGCACCGTGAACGCGAACGCCCCCTGGGTGCGGTGCGTATCGGCCGTCACGACGTGCCACTTCACCGTGTAGCTGCCGGTCTTGAGCGGGTGCTGAGGGATGACCACAAGCATGTTCTTGTCCATGCCCTTGGACGAGACTGGAATGACTGCACCCGATGCCGTCTGAAGCTCTACGCCTGACAACCTCGCTAGAGGTGCTTCGCTGAACCGGAGCTCGATGTCCCCCGGAGCGGCAGTGGTAGCATCCGCCCCCGGCTGACTGTTCATGAGGTGAGCATGAGCCTCAGCCGCCTGTGCCAGGATAAGTCCTGCAAGGAATGCGCAGGTCGTGAGCAGGCGGCGATGAGACCAATGAATTTTAGACAATGGTAGCTCTTCTCGACGTGTTGCATGACCTCTACGCAGCGCGCTACCGGAACCCTCGCGAGGGAATGATGACCGTGATGCGTATGTAATGGACGAGAGGAATGCGCATCATGCTGGACCATGACTTGGAGGAACTCACCGGCCGAGTGGGCGACGTGCCACCTCCAGGGCTGGAACAAGCGATCTGGTGCAGGATCGAGGTGCTGCAGCAGTCGCGTCGCATCGAGGTGCTTGCTACGCGTCTCCAGGCCCTGGCGCTGGTCATCGTCCTAGGGGCCAGCACAACGATCGGAGTGGCGCTCGCCCGCGCGCGGCCATCCCCTTTGTCGATGATCCAGATCTCTTCAGAAGCCGCCGGACTCGCTCCCTCCACCCTGCTGGGCTTTCAGTTTTGAACCGACTGGGCCGCATGAGCTTTGTCATCATCGTGCTGACTGCGATGGCAGCCGGCTTGGGAGGATGGGCTGGCATATACCTCGGCCTGCACCAGGTGCAGGCCCCAGCTGGACTGGACATCATCGTCCACCGCCAGATCCATCTGACCGCTGATCAGGATCGCCAGCTGGCTGTTCTGGAAGCGCACTTCGCTGAGCTGCGCAAGACACGGCAGGCCGAGATGCAGTCCGCTAATGCCGACTTGGCCGAAGCGATCGGCGCTCAGCACGCCTACGGACAAAAGGCGCAGGAAGCGGTGGCCCGCTTCCACGCCGCAATGGGTGCCCTGCAGGAAGATACCATTCGCCACGTCTTCGCGATGCGCGCGGTCATGACGCCTGAGCAGGCGCGCCAGTTTGATGACTCGGTGGCCAAGGCACTCACGTCGCCTGCCTCGTGAACGAAAGCGACGAGGCACTGGCCGGACAGGCTAGGACTGGGAACAGACAGGCATTCGAGGTTCTCGTCCAACGGCACAAAGAGCCGCTCTACCGCTTCTGCCGCCGCTACATCGGCAATGCAGACGATGCCTCCGATGTTCTCCAGGATGCATTCGTCGCGGCGTGGATGGGATTACAGCGCTATGACGAGCGCCGGCCCTTTGCCGCCTGGCTGCAAAGGATCACCCTCAACAAGTGCCGCGACTTTGGACGCCGTGGTCTGGTCCGGCGGCTCTTCCTCGCTAGGTTTGAACGGGAACAGCCTACCGAAGCAGCGTTGACTGAGGACGGTGCAACATTCGATCCGCACACCGAGCGCTTGGCTCGGCTTGACCGTGAAATCGCGGCCCTACCGCCGGCTTACAAGGAAGCGCTTCTTCTGACGACGTTGGGCGGTATGAGCCACCTGGAAGCGGCCGAGCAGCTCGGTATCTCCGTCAAAGCGGTGGAAATGCGAATCTACCGCGCAAAACAACGGCTCACCGAACTCATGAACGACGAGCAGTCCCATAGCCATTGATGCTATTTGCCAATTCCGTCACCCCGCAGCTCTATCATTGCTGCGGGTCCGGGGGTTGGCCGGGCGCCCGCCGCGTTTCTCGACGACGTGCGCTTGTCGATGCCTGCTGTCCAAGGTGCTCTTGGCACGGCCTCGATTGACCGAGCAGGCCAGGGTCAGCCTGATCGCACTGCTCGCTCGAGGCGTCGCCAAAGGATGTCGCATCCATCCGGTGCGCCATCGCCGAACCTTGGTAGAACGGTCAAACCGACCATCACAACCCCGGTATTTGCAGCCGCTATCGGAGGAGCCTGCTTGACTTACCAACATGGGAACCCTGCATCCATTCAGACTCCGTTGGCCCATCACTGACGGCCGCATTTATCTGGATGGAACGTGGCAATGAGCAAGTCCGGAGATATTTTGACGATTGATCGCCGCCGCTTCGTTCAGGGCTTGGCCGGGCTGGGCGCTAGCGCGGCCGTTGGGCTACGGAGTGCGCCCGCCCTTGCCGTGACAGGACCGGCCGAACCTTCGTCGCTGCGCGGGAACCGCTTTAAGCTCAGCCTCGATCGAATCACAGTCAACAAGACCGGCTTGCCCTCCTGGGCAAACGCGATCAACGGCAGCGTGCCCGGTCCCATCCTTCACTGGAAGGAAGGCGATGTCGTCACTCTCGACGTGACGAACAACCTGCCGGTCACCACGGGCGTCCACTGGCATGGCATCATTCTGCCGAACCCGATGGACGGGGTGCCGGGCCTGGAGTTTCCTGGCATTCAGCCCGGCGAGACCTTCACCTACCGCTTCCCGGTCATCCAGAGCGGCACCTACTGGTATCACAGCCACATGGGCTATCAGGAGCAGAAGGGCGCCTATGGCGTGCTGATCATCGAGCCCGCGGGCGAGCCAATGATCAGGGCCGACCGGGATTATCCGATCGTGCTGAGCGACTGGATGGACGGTGACCCGCTCGTCGTTGCCAACAACGTCAAGCAGAACCCCGACTACTACAATTATCGCCGCCGCACGCTTGGCACCTTCATCTCGGACGCTAAACAAAGCGGGCTGAGCGCCACGATCAACGAGCGGCTGAGCTGGGGCGAGATGCGTATGGACCCGTCCGGCCTCGCCGAGCCGACCGGCGCGCTCTACACCTATCTGATAAACGGCGCGCCGCCAGCCGCCAACTGGACGGCACTGTTCAAGCTTGGGGAGCGCGTCCGCCTGCGCTTCATCAACGCCTCCGCCATCACCTACTACGACATCCGCATCCCCGGCCTGACCATGGAGGTGGTGCATGTCCACGGCAATGACGTGCGGCCGGTCCAGGTGGACGAGCTCCGTATCGGCGTCGCCGAGACCTACGACGTGATCGTCGAGCCGAAGGAAAACCGGGCTTACACAATCTTCGCCCAGGATTATGAGCGCAGCGGCTACGCCCGCGGGACGCTGGCGCCGCGCGCAGGCATGGTCGCCGCCATTCCGGACATGGACCCGCGCCCGATGCGCAGCATGGCCGACATGGGGATGCACATGATGCCAAAGGAGGTCGGGGCATCGAAACCGGACGGTACCCGGATCGGCGGTATCATGGGCATGATGGCGAAGACGGTGCCGACAGCCGAACGTGTCGGCGAACAACCGATGCACCCGAACACGCCGGACAACCCGGCGATAAGCGTAGAGGTCCAGTCGAATGCCAAGATGGTCAGCGACCGGCTTGGGCTGCCCGGTGACGGCCTGAACCTGCTCAACCGGCGAGTGCTCACGCTTGCGGAACTGCGGTCCATCCACCCCGGCGTTGATCCGCGCCCGCCCGGACGAGAAATCCTGCTGCACCTAACGGGCAACATGAACCGCTTCATCTGGGGGTTCGACGGCAAGAAGTACAGCGAGGTCGGCCCGATCGACGTGAAGCTCGGCGAGCGGTTCCGGCTGCGCTTTATCAACGACACGATGATGAGCCACCCTATCCACCTGCACGGCATGTGGATGGAGCTGGAGAACGGCGGGGGCGAGCACCGGCCCTACCTGCACACCATCAACGTCAAGCCGGCAGAGGATGTCAGCCTGCTCGTGACGCCGCTGGCAACCGGACAGTGGCCGTTGCACTGCCACGTGCTTTACCACTTCGAGGCAGGTATGTTCCGTACCCTGCGCGTTCTGCCGGCATGACGGTTGACCTCAGCCGGCTCGCCGGGAGCGTCACTATGTTGCTCGGCCTGGCCTCCGTAACGGCGGCCGCGCAGACGGTCCGCACCGGGCTTTCCCCCGACATTTCGGACACCGGAACGTCGCTGTACCCCAAACCGATCCCGAATAACTCGATCCTCGATTTCGGCGTGCCCGCTCTGTCGCGGGTTGGCGGAACCGGGCTTTCATCCAATACCCTGAACGGGGCGGCCCCCTATGGGAGCCCGATAGAGGACACCCGTATCTACTTTCACGGTGTCCTTAACCAGTTCGAGGGGCGGGTCGGAAACGGCAGCTATCTCCGCTGGGACAGCGAGGTCTGGGCGGGCGACGACTACAACCGTATCTGGCTGAAATCGGAAGGCCGCTACAACTCCGACAACAAGGGCAAAGTGTCGGACGGTGACCAGGAGGCGCTGTACGACAGGCCGATCAGCCGCTATTTCGACGTGCAGGCGGGCATCCGCTACGATCTCGACAGCGGACCTGGGCGGACCTGGGCGGCGCTTGGCATCGAAGGCTTGGCCTTGGACTTTTGGAAAGTTCAGGCAACCGTCTATGCCAGCGACAATGGCCACTATGCTCTGCGCACAAACGCCAACTACGACCTGTATGTGACGCAGAAGCTCGTCCTGCAGCCGCAGATCGAGACCAACTGGTATTCCAAGCAGGACCGCGGCCGAGGCGTCGGCGCCGGGCTCTCGGACATCGATATGGGTCTGCGGCTGCGTTACGAGTTCACTCGCAAGTTCGCACCCTATGTCGGCGTAGCCTACCAGCGCTTTTTCGGCGGCACCGAGGGCTTAACCCACGAGCAAGGTGGCCGGGTGAACGACCTCCGCTTCGTCTTCGGCATTCGCCTCTGGTACTAACGACCTACGGCGTCGCCCCGGGCGTGACCGAGTTGCCGGGCTGGTTGTGCAGCGTCCGGTGCAATTGATTGCATTCAGCGTCGAGCGATGTTCCGCGATCAACTCCGACCACTTGTGGTCTGGATTGCGAGCAACGGGCCAGCATGGTGCTCAGGCTGTCGCCGGAGACGGGTTCGACCCCGTAGCCTTTGAGACCCGGCTGTCTGTCCGTCACTGCTGGAGACGAGCAGGCGGCCAAGCCAAGCACGAACAGGATCGGCAAGGATGCGTTCATCGGTCTACATCTTCCCTTTGATTCCGGACTGGATCAGCCACCAGTTCACCGGGTAGGCAGTCAGGAAACCGCAGATCATGGCGATCTGCATCATGAACCAGAACTCGACCGTGTCGGTTTGCAGCTTCACGCCAAGCAGCGTGCCGAAGAAGTAGAAGTAGGCGAGCGCCATGAAGCCGTACATGCCAACCTGCCAGGCGGTCAGCGACAGCGTGTCCGCATTGATTGCGGCGATGATGCCCTTTCCGAAGCCCAACCCGCGCATCGGGGCGATGGTGAAGTACTGGAAGAAAATCCCGAAGGCATACGCGAAGATATAGTCGACTACCCAGACAGCAAAAACTTTGTCACTGAAGATGGTCTGATAACCGAACGCGACGGCCACGGCCGGCACGGCGAACACCAGCCACTCGGCCACGATGTCGCCGAGCATGCAGCCGCTGCCGCAATGCAGAGCGCCGTTGGCGACCATGACGGGAAACGGCGTTTCCCGCTTGCTCGGCGGCTCCTCCTTGCGATCCATGGCCGTCTGCATCGTCTTGTGAGTCGCCAGCCGGGCATAGGCGAAATACTGCCAGGTGACCCAGACGGTGCCGAACAGCGCCGTCACCGGCCAGACGACATCCATGATCCACATATGCTGCGGGCGCCGCACGACGTCGATGGCAATGACGACCGTGCACAGCGCACCGAGCAGCAGATAGGCGATGGAGAGGATGTGCAACCAAGTCGGTATCATCTGCGCGGGATGCCAGCCTTCTGGCCGTCATCTTCAGGCGGTCTGGCGGATATGGTCCGCATGGGAGAGCTTCCAGCTCGCAGCTTTAGAACATACCGTCCGTGCAATGCGCTTCCCATTTGGCAAGGTTCCCTAGCGGAAGGATGAAAGCGACGCGGGACGCCTGCCGTTGCTAGGAGCGGACGCGGCCGTTCGCTGATTGCTCATGCCGATCACTGCGGCAAGATCATCGATAATCGGGCAGTTGGGTCGATGGTCGCCTTCGCATTGCTCGGCCAGGTGCCGCAATGCACTGCTCATTTCAGCGATCTCCTTGGCCTTTGCGTCCAGCGTCATGACATGCGCCAGGGCAAGGCGCTTCACGTCGGCACTGGCCCGCTTTTCGTCCCGCCATAACGCCAGCAGCTCACGCATTTGGTTTAAGGAGAAGCCGAGATTCCGCGTACCGACAGGCCGTGTCCGAGAACACTGCGCCAGACCGGATCGGTGAACGCTTCCTCGGCCTGCAGGCGCAGGCTGTCGCGCGGCACGATCCAGCAGACGCGCTCTATGAGGCCCGCCTCGATCAGCCGGGCGGCGGCGATCACCGGCAGCAGAGACTTGCCGCCACCGGGTGTGACCGCGGCCAGGATGTCGCGGGCCGTGGTCTCGCCGGCCGCCATCGCCGCCACCAGGTTGGCAAGGCGCTGCTGATGGGTGCGGAGCGGGCGGGACGACGTCATCGACGGAATCTTGAGTCACGCAGACTCCGCTGTCCCAGGCCGACTATGTTGGCCCGCTTCGTGTTCAGGTCGACGGCGCCGCCTGCCTCACTTGATCAAGGCTGGCGGCGGCCGGTGCAGAACGGCTAGCCGGCCTTCTTGAGGTTCGGGCTGGCCTTGAAGCGGACGGTCTTGCCGGCCTTGACCTTGACCGGCTCGCCGGTGCGCGGGCTCAGTGACTTGCGCGCCTTGGTCTTCTTGACGCTGAAGGTGCCGAACGAGGGCAGGGTAAAGCCGCCCTCCTTCTTCATTTCCGAGACGATCGCGGCGATCGTCTCGGCGGCTGCCAGGTGGGCGGCGACGCCGCTGCAGCCAGTAAAGCCGGTAGAACACCGCGATGGCGATGGTGTCGCTGGGCAGGCAGGTCCGGTTCAGTATGCCGCTGCTGTGCTCGTTGAACTGCCCGCAGTCCCGGCAGCGGAAGCGCCGGTAGCCTCGCGCTGTGACTTCCCGACGTTCCGTCACCGCAGCCGAACCACAGCACACGCATTTCGCTCCGCCAGCCCGGTCAATCGCTCATCGCTCGTCGTGCTATGCCGCCAGCTGCTCACGCCACGACGACCTACAGAGCGTGTTCCGACAGAACCACACAACCTGCAAGAATAGGGACCGTGTTGCCGATGTGGCAAATATAAGGAATGTTGCACCTCGCGTGCCGTTCTATTCGCCGGGGTTATGGATGAATCTACGCCAGCTTGAAATTCTTCGCGCGATCGTGCGATACGGCACCACCGTGGCCACGGCTCAGGCGCTCGGATTGTCACAGCCGGCCATCAGCAACGCTATCAAGACGATGGAAGAGCAGGTGGGCTTCGCGCTCTTCCAGAGGCTCAACAACCGGATCTATCCGACACCCGAGGCAAAGCTGCTACTCAGCGACGCGGAAAGCATCTTCGAGACGCATAAGCGGCTGGAACGGCGGATTCACGATCTGCGGACGAACCGGGCGGGACAGCTTCGAATCGTTGCGACGCCGCCGCTGGGCTACGGCGCCGTCGCTCGGGCGATCCGGGAGATGCAGATCAAGAAGCCGCGCGTGCAGACCTTCTTCGATGTGCGTAGCTATTCGGAAGTTCTGGATAGGATCGAGACTCACCACAGCGAGTTGGGCTTTGTCGTCGGATACAAGGACCAGGCTGGGCTAAAATCGGAAACGCTCTATCGGGGCGAGATGGTCTGCGTCATGCGGCCCGACCATCCGCTCGCATCGCACGCTATCGTCGATGTCAAGGCGTTGCAGAAGCACCGGTTCATCGCCCTTGAACGAGGGACGCAACTAGGCAACGCGCTGCGTCTCGTCATCGACCAGGCGGAGGATAAGTTCAGGTCGGCGGTGGAAGTCCGGGCCGGGCTGACGGCGTGCACACTCGCCGATGCCGGCGTGGGCGTTGCCGTTGTCGACCCGCTGACCGCGTCTTCATCAGGAAAGTTCTCGCTGGTCAGCCGTCCGTTTTCACCGTCGATTCCAATCTCTGCATCGGTGGTCTGGGCGGAGAGCCGGTCGCTGTCCCGGCTCGCCAACCTGTTTGTTCAGGAAGTTCGCAAGATCACCGATCACCATCCTTAGTGCCGTCCGGACGAGTGCGCGCTTCCGGCGAATGCGACCGGTTTTCCCAGCGGCAGGCCGAGCACTTCGTCATGCGCCATGACCAGGTTGCCGCCGACGATCGTCATCATCGGCCAGCCGGTGCAGGCATGGCCGATGAAGGGGGACCAGCCGCAAGGAGAAGCGATCCAGCTTTCTTCGATAGTTCTGCGATGCGCCATATCGACCAAAGTGAAATCGGCATCGTAGCCGACGGCGATGCGGCCTTTGCCGACGGCGCCGTTGACGCGCGCAGGGCCTTCGGCCATCAGACTGACGAGTTGCACGAGAGAGAGCCGCCCCTCGTTGACATGGGTGAGCATGACCGGAACGGACGTCTGCACTCCGGTCAGCCCGGCGGCGGTGTCCGGCCAGGGTTTTTCCTTGGCGCTGCGCGCATGCGGCGCATGGTCGGAGCCAATGCAGTCCACCCTGCCCTCGCGCACGGCGGCCCAGGCGGCGTCATAATGGCGCCGGTCGCGGATCGGTGGGTTCATGACGGCGTAGGCGCCGAGCGCGTCATAGATCTGGGGCCCGTAATGGGTGAGATGGTTGACCAGCAGCTCGATCGTCGCGAGATCTCGCCTGTCCTTCAAGTAATCCAGCTCTTCCGCCGTCGAGACGTGCAGAATGTGGATTTGCCTGCCGGTTTCTTCCGCGAGACGGACTAGACGCCTGGTGCCGAGAAAAGCGCATTCCACGTCGTGCCATTCAGCGTGGAGGCGATGCGGATCGCCCGCCTTGAACAGCACTTTGCGCGCGGCGAGCCGCGCTTCGTCCTCCGAATGGAAACAGATGCGTCGGGCGCCATGGCGCATGATGTCGGCAATCGACTCGTCGTCGTCGACGAGAAGCTCGCCGCGGGCGGAGCCGATGAACACCTTGATGGCGCAGACGTTCGCGTGATCTTCGAGCGTCTCAAGCGATGTGGCGTTGGCCCTGGTGCCGGCGATGTAGAGACCAACATTGCACCAGGACCGGCCGGTGAGCGAGTCAATCTTTTCTTCCAGCACCCGCTCCGACGCCACCAGCGCCGCGGTGTTCGGCATGTCGAACAGGCTGGTGATGCCGCCCAGCACGGCGGCCCTGGTTCCGTCCGGGATGGTCTCGACCGCCGGGTCTCCCGGATCGCGCAGATGCACGTGCGGATCGATCAGGCCGGGAAGCACCTTTAGGTTTTTGCAAGCGATTACTTGCTCGGCAGAGGCGCCGCGCAGATCGCTGATTTCGACGATCCGGCCGTCGATGCAGCCGATATCGGCATGTTCCACCGAGGCGCCGACGATGCCGCCGCCGCGTAGGATCAGGTCGAAATGCGCCATCGGACGCTCCGTGCTGAGGTCTGCCGGTCCGGTTGCGGACGGGATCGGGCGAGACGCTTTAGAAAACATCGTCGAACATGTGGCGGGCATGCCGCCGATCATACGGATAGATCCCCTCTGGGCCTGCTACAATAAAGACGGCTATAAAGAAAACCGGTCATCCATAACCCGGAGTGATAATCCCATTCTGGACGTTCGCGATTCTCTTTGTCCTTCAATGGTGTATGCCAGTTGTATCGGCTCTGACAGGCTCGTCCCAAGCGTTTGGAATCCTTTGCGAAGCCGGAAGTTTCCGGTAGGTTCGGCCGTGTTAGAAGCGCATTGGACAGATGTCGGGCGGGCCTGCGGAACGCGGCCGGCCGGTCCGGAGCGGAGTAGGATACGTCCTCGATCCGGGACGGCCGTTTGCGATAGCCGCCGTTTGCTTTGGGAGCCTCGCATGTCAAAACGCCCTCTTGCGACTTATATGGACGACGGTAAGTTTTATTACGTCCCGGAAGTATTCGACTGCTCCTCAGCAAAAGCTGCAGAGATCAACGGTTTCCAGATGATCATGCTGTCGAGCAGCGATTTCTCCTGTTCCTCCACGGGGATACCAGATCTCAAGCTGTTATCGGTGGAGGAGTATGTCGGGATCACCGAGCGGCTGACCGCGATGACCGACATGCACCTTTTCATCGATGCCGATGAGGGGTTTGGTCGTCCGCTTCACACCTATCACGGGTGCAGAAAGCTGGCGAAGGCCGGTGCGGATTCGATCCTGATCACCGATTGTGCCGAGGGCGGGAAACCGGGACTGACGTCGATCGACGAGGCCGTCTACAGGTTTCGAGCGGCGCGCGATGGCATGGCGGGAACCGACTGCCTGCTGCTGGCACGGTGCGATCATAGCATCGATGAAGATTTCGAGGAGTTCGTTGAGCGGTGCAATCGGTATCTAGAAGCAGGGGCGGACATGATCTGCCCGCTGGAGGTCAACCGGTCGAAGCGCTATGGCGGCAAGCAGGCAGCTGCGAAGAAGATCGCTGAGCATGTGAAAGCGAAATTTTGGTATCCGAACCTGAAGGAAGGGGAAAAAGCCAACGACATCAGAGCTCTTCTTCATCACGGCTACAAGTTCACAGGCATCCATTACTCGTTCCGCGCCGCGATGCTGGCCATGCTCGATGCCGGCCGACGCGTGTTCGAAAGTGGCACCAACGACTATATTTCGACCGCCTACGACCATACCGGCTATAAGTTCTACTACTCGCCGATGGCGGCGTTTCTGCGCGACGGAAAATGGGTGCAGCGCGAGAGCATGTATTCGGCGGAACCGTCGCAGGCGCTGGCGGTGCGGATCGAGCAGCGCTTCATTGGGCCGACCGACCGGTTCGGCCCGGACGACGTGCGCTGAAAGACCACGCAGGGTTTAAACTAGCGCCTCCGGCGGAAGGGAATCCGGGATTGTACGGTTCACACCGGTTGAGCCGGCGCCTGGCGTTGGGATCGGCGCTGTCTGCCTCCGCGCTTGCTGCGATCCCGGCCCGGCCAAGCGCCGCAGCCGTCGCGGCGGTGCGTGGCGGAGTGTTGAACATCGGCGTCAGCGCTGAAATGAATTACAACATGCTCTGTTTCGCGATGACCGGCGATCCGATGGACTACATCTATTCTTGGCCGATCTACGAGTCGCTGTTCAGGCCCAATGCGAGCGGCACGGTCGATCCGTGGCTGCTGGATTCGGTTGCGACCGACCCCGACGGCCTGTGCTACGTGTTTCATCTCAGACCGGGCGTGGTGTTTTCGGACGGGACGCGGCTGGACGCATCGGTGGTCAAATGGAACCTCGATCGTTACTTGGCGGTCGGGTCGAAGCGGACCGAGTTGTTTTCGTCTGTGAAATCGGTCGATATGGTCGATGAGATGACGCTGAAGATCGCGCTGCGCGAGTGGAGCGCCGTCATTCCGACCGCACTTTCGCGCGAATGCGGCTACATGTTCTCGCGCACCCAGTACGAGGCGCACGGCGAGGCGTATTGCCGGTCGCATCCAGTCGGCACCGGGCCGTTCATGCTGGAGAACTGGGAGCGCAACGTGGGCAAGAGATTCGTGCGCAACCCACTCTACTGGAACGGGGCGGTGCAGCTCGATCGCGTCGTCTACACGATCTACAACGATGCGCTGGTCGGGCAGGCGGCCATGCTGTCGGGCGAAATCGATGTCTTCGCCGGGATGGCGCTGACCGGGATCAGGGGCCTAGCCAGGCACGGGTTCCGGGTCGCGGCGGCGGCGCTCGAAGACCATTCGTCGCTGCTGGTGTTCAACTCGCTCAACGTGCGGGGAAACGATCCGACGGGAAGTCTGCCGGTCAGGCAGGCGATCTGCCATGCGATCGACACCGGGGCGCTGGTGGACGCGTCGTATCTTGGATACGCCACGGTGTCGTCGCAGTTCGGGATCGGCACGCATTACAGGAGTGACGCGATTACCGGTTACGATTACGACCCGGCGAAGGCCCGGGCGTTGCTGGCGCAGGCCGGGTATCCAAACGGATTCAAGACCCAGATCCGGGCGGCGGCGGCTGGGTCGAACAAGACCGTCCTGACAATCATGCAGTCTGGTCTTGCGGCGGTCGGGATCGAGGCCAGCTTGCAGCTTCTGACCGGGGCGTCCGCCAGCCAGGCCCTTACGGGCTGGGGCTCGGGGATGTGGTACCAGACGTCGGGAGTTTACGTCGACGTGGCGATGCAGATGGCGGCGATCTTCCCGCAGGGGTTAACCGGCGGCGCGCTCGGCGTCAGCACGATGCTCAGACCTGCCGACGTATCGATGGTGCTGCGGCGCGCGGTGGCGTCGCGCAGCGATGCGGATTCGATCGGGGCGGTTCGGGAGGCGAACCGGCTGTTGATCGACAAATATGCCCTTTACATGCCGGTGGCGGAGTACAGCACCGCCTTCGTGCTCAATGCACGGGTGAAGAACTCGGGCATCGGTGAGATCTTCTATGCCGTGGCAACCCTGGCCGGTGCGTATGTCGAGACGTGAGGCCGGAACGGCGATGCCGGTCGTGACCGGGATGCGGCGCTGATGCGTTACGTCGCGAACAAGATCATGACGGCGATTTTCCTGACGCTGGTCGTATCGGTGTTGGTGTTCCTGCTGATGCGCGCGCTGCCGGGCGATCCGGCGTTGATCGCGCTTGGTGATTCCGCGACGATCGAATCCATTGCGGCGTACCGGCATCACCTGGGCCTCGATCTGCCGCTGACCAGGCAATACTGGCGATGGATCAGCGGCGTGGCGCTGCATTTCGACTTCGGCCAGTCGGTGCTCAACCAGCAGGACGTGTCGGAGATCGTCCGGCAGAGACTGCCCAACACGCTGACGATCGGCATTCCATCCCTCGTCCTCGGGGTGCTGACCGGAATTCCTACCGGCATCGCGACGGCGATCTTTCGCGGGCGCGGGGTCGATCAGCTCATCACGCTGGTGATCAACTCGTTTCTCGGCACGCCGCGATTTCTCATCGCGCTCTTTGGGGTTCTCGTCCTTGCGCTCAAGTGGCGGTTGATTCCGCTTCAGGGCTATACCGCGCCATGGGACGATTTTGCCGCCTATCTGCACAAGGCGGCGTGGCCGATCATCGTCAACAGCATCTACATCGTAGCGGTCGTGGCCCGTCACACGCGGTCCAACCTGCTCGAGGTGATGAACCAGGACTACATCCGCACTGCGCGGGCGAACGGTCTATCTGAATGGCGGATTGTGTTCGGGCATGCGCTGAAGAATACGCTGATCCCGGTGCTGACCGTGATCGGGCTGGAGATGCCGCAGATCGTCGGCGGGGCGGTGGTGATCGAGACCATCTTCAACATTCCCGGGATCGGGCAGCTCGTGCTGAACGGCGTGGTCAACCGGGATTATCTGGTGGTGCAGGCGGCGGTTCTGGTGATTTCGTTGGTCACGGTAAGCTCCAACCTGGCCGTCGAGGTGCTTTATGGGCTGGTAGATCCGCGGATCAGGAGGGGTGCTCGATGAGCGCGGGCGGCGCTGCGCCGGCCTGGCGGAACACGGTTCGGACGTTTCTCGGGCGTGGGTTGCTGGTGCGGGTGTGTTCGGTCGTCATCGTGGTGTTCGTCGTGGTGACGCTTCTTGCCGGGGTGCTGGCGCCGTATAATCCGGCGGCGCAGAACCTGACCAAGGCGCTGGCGCCGGCGTCGCTGGCGCATCCGCTCGGACAGGACGATCTCGGACGCGACGTGCTGAGCCGGATCATCTATGGCGGACGGGTGTCGCTTTCAGTGAGCATTCTCGCCGGCAGCCTCGCCGCCGTGGTCGGCATCGCGCTCGGTCTGATCTCGGGATATTTCGGCGGCAGCGCGCGGCGCCTGATCATGGGGCTGACCGACGTCTTGCTGAGCATTCCCAGTCTGGTGTTTTCGCTGATCCTGGTGGCAGCACTGGGCGGCGGCCTGCTCAACTTAGTGCTGGCGATCGGCATCGGCATGGTGCCGACCTATATCCGGATGACCAATGGGCTGGCGCTGTCGCTGCGCGAGAACGACTACGTCGTCGCTTCGCGTCTGGTCGGGCAGTCCGAGCGGCTGATACTCCTGCGGCACCTGCTGCCCAATTGTTTTCCGACGCTGACGGTTCTGTATACGATCAATTTGGGCAACGCCGTGCTGACCGAATCGACGCTGAGTTACCTGGGCGTCGGGATCAGCCCGCCGACCGCGTCCTGGGGCAGCATGGTTTCGGATTTCTATCCGTATCTGATCAGTGCGCCCGCTCTCGTGGTCGGTCCGAGCCTGTGCATCATCCTCATCATCGTTTCCTTCAACGTGGTCGGCGACGGGCTTCGCGATGCGCTCGATCCGCGTCTGAGAGGACGGCTGTAGATGGACGACGAGGTGCCTCTGCTGGACGTCCGGAATCTGCGGACTTCGTTCTTCACCGATGGCGGCGAGGTGAAGGCGGTTGACGACGTGTCGTATTTTGTCAGGCGCGGCGAAGTGGTCGCCATCGTCGGAGAGAGTGGCTGCGGGAAATCGATCACTCAGCAATCGCTGGTGCAGTTGGTGCAGACGCCGCCCGGCCGAATCCTGGGCGGCTCGGCGATCTTCGAGGGCCGGGACCTGATGCAGTACGGTCCGCGATCGAAGGAGATTAGGGCGGTGCGCGGCGCCGGGATCTCGATGATTTTCCAGGAGCCGATGACCTCGCTCAACCCGGTGCTGACCATCGGCAGGCAGCTTTCAGAGGTCATCCGCGTCCACTTGGGCCTGTCGCGCAAGGCGGCTTGGGCACGCGGCACCGCTGCCCTTGAAGCGGTCGGCATTCCAGAGCCAGCCAGGCGGATGGCGAGCTATTCGTTCGAGATGAGCGGCGGCATGCGCCAGCGCGTGATGATCGCCATCGCGGTGGCGTGCGGGTCGAAGCTCATCATCGCGGACGAGCCGACGACGGCGCTCGATGTCACCACGCAGGCGCAAGTAATGGAGCTGCTGCTGGCGCTGGTGCGCACCGAGCAGCGGTCGCTGGTGGTCATCACCCATAATCTGGGGCTGGTGACGCGCTACGCAGACCGCGTCTACGTGATGTACGCGGGCAAAATCATCGAGTCAGGCACGACGGAACAGTTGCTGACGGCGCCGAGGCATCCGTACACGGCCGGTCTGCTGTATTCGATCCCCCGGCTCGAAGGCGACACCGGCTCGGATCTGCGGCCGATCCTGGGTCTGCCGCCAAACCTGCAGGATCTGTCGCCGCACTGCGCGTTCGAGCCGAGATGCCCGTACGCAACGGCGGCGTGCCGGGAGTTGTCGTTTCCGGCGTTGCGCCAGACCAAGGGCGAGCCCGGGGCGCCGGAGCAGCAGGTCGCCTGCCATTACGACATCGACCACGCCGCCCGACCCGAGGAACTCCGCGCATGACAGAGCGGCTTCTGTCGGTCGAGAATCTCAGCATGCATTATCCCGTCCGCGCCGGCTTCGCGGGTCGCACTCGTGAGCTGGTCAAAGCGGTGGACAATGTGAGCTTCAGCATAAACAGCGGTGAGACGTTTGGGCTGGTCGGCGAAAGCGGATGCGGCAAGACGACGACTGGAAAATGCGTGCTGCGGATCAACGAGCCGACCAGCGGGCGGATCGTGTTCAAGGGGCAGGATCTGGCGCATGCGAGCCGGCGTGCGCTGGCGCCATTCCGCCGGAAGCTGCAGCTGATTTTTCAGGATCCGTACAGCTCGCTCGATCCGCGGCAGACGGCGTCGTCGATGTTGGCCGAGGCGATCACCGCCGGCGGCGAGGCGGTTTCTGGTGCGGCGCTGCGGGAGAAGATCGCGGCCCTGCTGGCGACGGTCGAATTGCCTGAGGCGATGGGGCGGCGATATCCGCATGAGATGAGCGGCGGGCAGAGGCAGCGGCTAGGGATCGCTCGAGCGCTTGCCTGCGCGCCCGATCTGGTGATCTGCGACGAGCCGGTGGCGGCACTCGACGTGTCGATCCAGGCGCAAATTATTAACCTGTTCAAATCGATCCAAAAGCAGACCGGGGTCACCTATCTGTTCATCGCTCATGACCTTGCAGTGGTTCGGCATATCAGCGACCGGATCGGTGTGATGTATCTGGGCCGACTGGTGGAGGTGACGGGGGCCGAGGCGCTATATATCGACCCGCGCCATCCCTATACGAAGGCGCTGCTCTCTGCGATTCCGATCACTGACTATTACGAGGAGCGCAAGCGGAGCAGGATCGTGTTGCCGGGCGAGGTGCCGAGCCCGATGAATGTGCCGCCCGGCTGTCCGTTTCATCCGCGCTGCGGCTATGCCACCGCGGAATGCAGGATCGTGACGCCGGAGCTGCGCGACATCGGCAACGGGCATAGCGTCGCCTGCCACAACGCCTGAGCGTGGCCGGCCGGGTCCTGGGGACCGGCCGGGACGACGAATTAGCTGCGGACCAGCCGCTGCTGGTCGAGTTCAACCTGCTTCACGTCGTAGGCCTGGAGTGCGGCCCAGTGTGACTCGATATCAGCCTCGAACAGGCCGCGGGTGATGCCGGCGACGAGCTTGGGCACGGCGATGGTCATTGCGTTGATGGACGACGCGGACGGGCCGAAGCTCAGCGTGGCGCCGATGCCGAACAGGTGGATGTCGCGGAGCCAGGGCGCCTCGCCGGGGTTGCGCTCGGTGAACGCATAGTCGGGAGCGAGATACGGGAAGCCGCCGAGGCGCTCGCTCTCCTCCGCAGCCGGGGGCGTGTAGCGGTCGGACCAGCGGGCGATCCGGTTGGCGAAGGCTGAGAGTTCAGGCCGGGCAGCGAAATCGTGAACCACGCCGGTGCCGCAGATGGCGAAATCGGCGATGAATGGTCCGTGCAGGGTGTCCAGCCGGATCCGGCCGTCCACGACTGAGGCGTTGGTCCATGGCGCGCCGACATGCATGGTGAAGGTGGAGAATGCCTGCACCCGGTCGTAGGTCGCGGGTGGGAAGCCCTCCCGCATGCCCAGCACGTAGCCGAGGATCCGCCAGCGCCACGCATCGGTCATGTCGCCGATATGGCGCATGAAGCCGGCGAAGGTCAGCCAGCGATAGGGCTGGACCACCATCGGCTCCGCCCGGCGGCAGAACAGGTGAACGATGGCGCCGTGTTCGAGGGCGGTGGCTGCATTGTCGAAGGCCGATGCGCCGGCGCCGAGGACCGCGACCGTGCGGCCGCGCAGGCTCTCGAAATCGATGTGGTCGCAGGTATGGGCCCGCATCGCCGGCGGTAGTTTTTCGACGAAGGATGGCATCCACCAGCGGCCGGTTCCGTCCTGACCGGTGGCCAGAATGACTTTGCGTGCATAGAAGACGTGGCCGTCTTCGCTGGTTGCCTTGATGCAGCGGGCACCCTGGTCGGTCAGGCCCGGCTCCAGGCTGCGCAAGGCGGTGTCGTTGCGAACCGGCAAGCCGGTAATGTCGCGAAACCAGCGCAGGTAGTCGTGCCATTGGCCTTTGGGAATCAGGTCGAGCTGCACGAACGCCTCGGCGCCCCATTGCGCTTCGAACCAGGCCTGGAAGGTGAGGCTCGGCATGCCGAGATCGGGGCCGTTCTGGTCCTTGGTGCTCCGCAGGGTCGGCATACGCGCGTAGGTCGACCACGGGCCTTCCATGTCGCGTGGCGCCTTGTCGATCAGCAGGATGTTCTCGACCTTGTCGCGCAGCAGCGCGAAGCCGGTGGCGAGGCCGGACTGGCCGGCGCCGACAACCAGGACATCGAGCGCCGGTTCGCCGCCGACCGCATGGGGTGCCAGCCATTTGGCCCGCGGATGCGCCGTCAGTTCGAGGTCCCGCCGGACGCAGACTTCCAGGGCCTCGAGACTGATCATCGCGCATACCTTCAATCGGCCCGGACGCGTGCAGAGCGCGCCGGGCGTTGTGTCGAATAGTCGTCAACAGGGACGATGATTGGACGCTGCTTTTTGTCCGCCGCGTGCCGAAGCGTTCGGCTCAGGCGCGATAATCGGATCCCACCTTGTCGATCAGCCGCAGACAGGCATTCCACGCCATCATTTCGATGTGGATCTGCTTGTCGGAAACGGATTGCTGCTCCAGCCGCGACTGGACCGGGACCGGCGGCACGATCAGCTCGCTGTTGCCGCTGAGGGCCGCGATCTGGATTTCACAGGCGCGTTCCAAATTGTAGATCCGGTTCAACGCCTCGGCCGCAGTGCGACCGACCGAGATCAGGCCGTGGTTGCGCAGGATGAGGACCTTGTTTTTGCCGAGATCGTTGACCAGACTGACGCGTTCCTCGCGCGTCAGCACGAAGCCTTCGAACGCGTGATAGCCGACGCTGTCGTGGAACATCATCGCCTGCTGGCTGATCGGCAACAATCCCTGGCGCTGTGCCGACACCGCCGCACCTGCGCGGGTGTGGGTGTGGATGACGAAGCCGATCTCGGGAAAGGCCTCGTGGATCGCGCTGTGGATGTTGCATCCAGCACCATTGGTTTCGGCGTCGGCGTACTCTGGCAGCACGGCGCCCTCCTCGTTGATCTCAATCAGGCTGGATGCCGTAACTTCGTCGAAGAGGAGGTTGTAGCGGTTGATCAGCAGCGTTCCGGCCTTGTCGGGAAGACGGGCCGACGCATGGGTATGGATCAGGTCGGTCAGACGGAAATGGGCGAGGATGCGGAAGATCGCTGCGAGCTCCTGCCGCGTTATCAGCGACGTAGGTGCGCCGTTATTCTCATACGTCATCATGTCGGACTCCAGACTACGTCACGTCGGTGCTCGGCGACGTCGCTTTGAAAGACTTACAGGGAAGCGGACACCGATACCATGGCCGCAAAGCCGCTTCCAACGATATAGGTCGGCAGCGTGCCGGCGAGGGTTGACCCGAAAATACCCTTTGCGGATCGCGCCGTCAGCTGATTGGCATAGATGCCGGTAAGATAGTGGGTGTTGGCAAGGTTGATCATGTTAAGCTGAACCGTCGGGTTCTTGACCGGACCTACCGGGGGCAGGCGATAGCCGAGTGACATGTCGACAGTCTTGTAGGAGGGCAGTCTCTCGTCATTGGTAAAGGTCGAGTACTGCGAGTCGAAATAATGGAACTGCACGTTTCCGAACAGGTGGTTGTCGTCGTAGCTCAGGCTGATGTTGCCGGTCCATTTTGGAGACCCGGTCGCGGTGCGGCCAGTGGTGGCGAGATAGTCAGCACCGTCGGCGATGTTGTTGTCGATGGTCGCCTGCAGGAACTCGCCCGACGCAAATAGCGAGAGATGGTGCCACGGCTTGGAGCCGATCGAGACGTCGACGCCTCGGCTGGTCTGGCCGCCACCATTGATATACTGCGTGACCATTGTGCCGTTCTGGACGACGACCGTCGAAATCTGCCGGTTAGTGAAATTGTAGTTGAACAGGGAGACCTGGGCTGCGAGGTACTGGTCGTTGTAGCGGTAGCCGAGCTCCTCAACGATCGAGTTCTCGATTTTCTGGTCACGCGATGCTGTTGTGGTTTTCTTGCCGGTGGAGGAGGAGATCGCGTCTGTAATCTGGCTGGGATCGGGCGTGCGGGTGTTGTCCCCGGCGTCGAAGAAGACCTGGCTGCGGTTGTCGAGGTTGTAGCGGACCCCAAAGCTCGGCATTGGCGCGGTCTGGTTGTTAGTGACGTTGTAGGTCGCGCCCGGCAGCCGGTTGAAGCTCGACGCTCTGAAGATCTCGTATTTCAAACCGCCTTCGATTGCCAAGCGGCCACCAAAGTAATTGGCGTGGTCACCGAGATAGATGTTGTTAGTCTGTAGCCGACTGACGACGTTGCTGGTGGCGTAGAGCTGACCGTTCGGCAGACGGACCGCGCTGCCCTTGGAGCCCCAAAGACTGCCGGGAGAGCCCGACGCGTCGACATAGTTGAACTGGCCAGACTGCGACAGCTCGGTGAAGGCGTACCAGTCCCCTAAGGTCAAGCGGTTATGATTGTCGAGATCGATATTGACATTAGCATTGACGCCGGGCCGCACGTATTTCGTTGGCACTGAGGAGTAGAGCAGGGTCGAGCTTGTAGGCGCGCCGCTCGAGGTGTGGAGCTGGAGCCCCTGGATCTTCTGGGTTCCGTAATAGGCTGAGCTGGTCGAAAGAACGCTGGCACCGGGTCCCGGAAGCCCTTTGGCGTAGAACAAATAGGGCGTGAAGTTGACCGTGATTGCGCGGCTGACGACGATCTTGTTCTCAAGCGTGAGGAAGATGTTGTCGTTTACGTTCTGGTGAAACTTGTAATAGTTTGTGTCCTTTGCGGAGTAGTTGGCGTCATAGTTGAAGTCCTGGCCCTGCGCCGCGTACTGGGCAAGGGTGGGCGGCCGCTCGAGCTGATAGTTCAGGTTGGTCCAGGTCGCGGAAAACGAGGTCTCGCTGCCGTTACGCCAATCCTTGATGAATTTCGCGTCGATATGCTGCCGCTTGATCTTACCGGGGCTGCGCCAGTCGTCGCCAAAAAAGTTTGAATAGGACACGAAGCCTCGAATCCCACTCTTGCCGAGGTCACCCGTCTCCAGACGCACGAAGCTCTGGCGGGAGTTGTTGGTGCCGTAGGTGAAGTTCACCATGCCGCCGAGCTGGTGCGACGGGTTGTGCAGCAACATCGAGATGGTCCCGGCAGCGCCATTCGACCCGGGCAGGTCAAAGTTTGTCGAGCCGGGGCTGAGTTTGACTTCCTCAAGGTTGAGGGCGTCAACCGCTTCGGTGGCGTTGAAACCGCCATCGTTGGTGATTGGCGATCCGTCGAAGAGGAAGATGATTTGGTTGGTGTTGAGGCCGCGGACCGTGAGGTTTCCCGGCTCGACGCCGTAGGGATCCTGGGTGGCGGCGACAGCGCCCGGCTGCAGCTGGATGAGACGCACCGGGTTGGCGGTCGCCGGCTGTGTGAGGATGTAGGCGCGGGTCGAGGTTACCGAGGATTTGGTGGAGTTTGACAAGGCGAGCAAACCGCCGCCAGACGACTGATGCGCGGTGCCGACGACGGAGACTTCCTCGGAGCTTTCTGCTGTTCTTACAGCCTTGGGCGTCGACCTTTTATCAGGGCTGGCGATGGCCTTGCCTTCCTTCACAACGGGCATTTCCGCGGCAACCGAAACGGGGGGATCCCCGAAACACGCGATCGCGATGATCGTTGTTGAAAGTAGGGACGACCGAAAGACGACTTTGTGTTTCAAGCGTTACGTTCCTTGTCTACCGCCTGCTCCAGGGCCGAGCGCTTTACGCGGTCCAGCCCGGCTCAAATGCTCGCCCGACGGTGGTGATCCGTCGCAATTCACTAATCTGTCATCAACAGGTAAGCATAAGACGAATGGCAGCTTCAATAAAAACCGCTATCAGGAAACGGCGGTGTTTATAGATCTCGGTGATAGCCCTAGCGTCCCGGTCTGGGCCTGCCGCTCCTGGGCACGCGAGACGGCCCCGAGATCCTAGCTGTTTACCAAGGGAAGATTGGAACTTGCGCCCGGACAAGGATGGGCGGGCCGCGGCGTATAACCACGGCTTATAGTGAAGCATCAATGCTGATAGTGATTCGATTGATCAGTCAAAATGCGTTCGCTATCGTCAGACCAGACACAAGAGCGGACCGGACGGGAAGTCCGCCAACAAACGCGGTGTAAATGATGACCAGAGTGATACGAATTGCAGCGGCCCAGATGGGCCCGACGCAGCGCGATGACACGCGCGCGCGCACTCTCGGCCGTCTTATTGTCTTGCTGGAACAGGCAGCGGAGGCGGGCGCGCAGCTGGTCGTGTTCCCGGAACTGGCGCTGACGACGTTTTTTCCACGCTGGATGCTGGAAGATGCCGAGCTGTCTGCGCAGTTCGAGGACGCAATGCCGAACCCCGGGATACAGCCGCTATTCGACCGGGCGCGCGCGCTGAAGATCGGCTTCTATCTTGGCTACGCGGAGCGGACTTCGGATGGGGAGCGGTTCAACAGCGCCGTTTTTGTCGACAGCGAGGGCACGATCGTTGGCCACTACCGCAAGGTTCACCTTCCCGGTTCGGTGGAGCCAATCCCTGACGCTCGGTATCAACAGCTGGAGAAGCGTTATTTCCAGTACGGCGATCGTGGTTTCAAGACGTTCCGAGGAAACAAGAAACTTGGCGGCGCGATCGTCGGTATGCTTATCTGTAACGACCGGCGCTGGCCGGAGGCGTGGCGCTGCCTGGCGCTGCAGGGTATGGAATTGCTATGCGTCGGGTACAATTCCGCAGCCTATGATCCGAATGGCGGCGACACCGAGTCTGAGGAGCTGCGGACGTTCCACTCGACCCTGGTGGCGCAGGCGAATGCCTACATGAACGCGTGCTGGGCGGTTGCGGTCGCCAAGGCCGGCAACGAGGACGGAGCCGGGCTAATCGGTGGGTCGTGCATAGTCGATCCGAATGGCAGGATCGTCGCCGCTGCCAAGACTGTTGCCGATGAAGTGATTATCGCAGATTGCGATCTCGATCTGTGCAAGCAGGGAAAGAAGAAGATGTTCAACTTCGATGCCCATCGGCGCCCGCAATGGTATAGCAGGATCGTGGAGATGGGCGCCGCGGCGCCCATCGACGGCGACATCTAGCCGTGATGCCGGGCGGCCGCATCCTGATCGTCAATCCGAACAGCTCCGCGCGCGTGACCGCGGTCATCGACCGAGCCCTTGAACCGCTGCGACGGACGACGTCAATGCGGATCGAGGTGGTGGGCAACCCGTCGGGACCGCCCGGCATCGCGTTACAGGCGGATGCGGACTCGGTGGCGCCGTTCGTGCAGGACACGGTAGGGCAGTCGGACGCTCTCGCATGCGTCATCGCCTGTTTCAGTGATCCCGGTCTGCATGGTGCCCGCGAGGCATCGGCGGGCAGGATCGTGCTCGGCTGCGGCGAAAGTGGGATTTTGCATGCGATGATGTCTGGAGATCGATTTGGCATAATCTCGCTGTCTGAGTCGTCGACGCAGCGACAGCGGCGCATGGTCAGGACCATGGGCGTTGCGTCCCGTTACGCCGGTAGTGTTTCCCTTTCGGCAACCGCGGAAGATGTGACGTCGCCGGCGATGTTTGAGGCGATGGCCGGCGCGGGGGATGAGCTGGTCCGACAGGGTGCGAATGTCGTTGTCATGGGCTGCGCCGGCATGGCCCATTGCCGTGATGCGCTCGAACGCCGGCTCGGCGTCATCGTGATCGATCCCGTCGATTCGGCCGTGGCGATGGCGATCGGCCTTTGCTGCCTGAAAGGCTCCCGGGTTCATGGCGACGCAGCCTAAGCTTATCGGTGTTCTGGGTGGCATGGGGCCGGCCGCAACGGCGGAGTTCATGCAGCAGGTGATCGGGAACACGGTTGCGGAAACTGATCAGGGCCATGTGCCGATGCTGGTGTTTTCCGATCCGTCGATTCCCGATCGCAGCACCGCGATCCTGGATGTGAACGCGCTGTCGCCGCTGCCCGCGCTGCGGGACTACGCGCAGCGGTTGGAGCGCGCGGGCTCGACGGTAATCGTCATTCCCTGCAACACCGCCCATCATTTCTACGCCCTGATCTCGGCCGCGGTTGGGATTCCGGTTCTGCATATCGCCGATGCGGTGATCCGCAATCTCGAGGACATGCCCGACGGGGTCAGCAGGAACGTGGCCGTCATGGCGACGGCCGGAACCGTTGCCTCCGGATTCTACCAGACCTATCTTGATGCGAGCGGACGCGCCTGCCTGATCCCGGACAGGATCGAACAGGCTCTGATCAGCCACGCAATCTACGAGATCAAGGCATCGAGGGTCACGGTTGCGGTTCTGATGGTGGTGGCGGCGGCGCGGTTGCTTCGGCTACGCGGCGCGACCTGCGTCATTCTCGGATGCACTGAGCTTGCGTCGGTCAGGCAGGCAGTCGAGGAGGAGCTTCCGGTGGTAGATTCAACCCAGGCGCTGGCCCTGGCCTGCGTCCGTTACGGCATGGCGCAGGTTACGATCCCGAACGTGATCCAGGCCTTGAGCCTCGCCTGACGCCCCGGCGCCGTGCCGGCCTCCTCCGGCCTTCGAGAGAGTAGATGAATGCGCATCCATGTCCATGACCCCCGCATCGGGCTACCGCGTCGCCTGACCCCGGAGATCTGGGCGGCGTGCTTTGCCGGGGAGGATCCGTGCTGGGCCGGGCTCGAGGTGACGTTCGGTGAGACGAACGAAGCGCTGGCCGCGATGCTGCCCGACGTGGAGACGCTGGTCTGCACGCAGCCGCCACCCCGGCCGTTTCACGCGGCGCCGCGACTGCGGCGGATTTTCTGCACGTTTTCCGGCATGGACGCGCTCATGCCGCTGGACTGGCTGCCGCCCGGCGTGACCCTGCTCAACAATAGCGGCGTGCATGGCGCCAAGGCCGGCGAATACGCCATCATGAGCATGCTGATGCTGGCGAACAACGTTCCAGCCTATGCCGCGGACCAGGGCAGGCAGCTCTGGCAGAGGCGGCCGGGCGGCATGCTGCGCGGGCGGCGTCTCACCGTCATCGGCCTCGGCGCGCTCGGCGGCGGTGCGGCGAAGTGGGCGAAGCAGTTCGGGATGCACGTCACCGGGGTCCGGATGCGGCCGGGTCCGCATCCCGATTGCGACAGGGTGTGCGCGACCGGCCGGCTGGAGGAGGTTCTGCCGGAGAGCGAGTTCCTGTTGCTGGCCTGCCCACTGAACGACGGGACGCGGAACATCCTGAACCGGACACGGATCGGCCTGTTGCCGCTGGGTGGTTACCTGATCAATATCGGACGCGGCGACCTGCTGGACCAGGAGGGTCTGTGCGATGCGCTTGACTCAGGCGGCCTGGGCGGCGCGGTGCTGGACGTGTTCGCGCAGGAGCCGGTCGGGCCCGGCCACCGGATTTGGACGACGCCGAACCTGCTGATGACGCCGCATGTGTCCTGCGACGACGCCGGCAGCTATCTCGCGCAGTGCCTGGAAGTGCTGAAGACGAACCTGATCGCGCTGGCGGCGGGACAGGCGCTTCCCAACCAAGTCGATCCGCGTCTCGGATACTGACCCGGACGCTGCCAGAGCGCCGGGAACCGGATCGGCCGGCGACGGCGGCAAGCGCGTCGACCGGCCTGGAGGAGGGGAGCAGGCCGAGGGTGATGACCAGATCGACGAGGTAGATGCAGGCCATCAACCCGAATGCCGCGCCGAATCCCATGCGTGGCGCGGCATAGCCAATCACCAGCGGCGCGAGGCCGCCGCATGCGCGGCCACAGCTCCATAGCACGTTCTGCGCGGTGGAGCGCATGGAGGCCGGATAGAAACGTGGGATAAGTTCGCCGTAGCCGCCCATCATGCCGTTGACGAACACGCCGGCCACCACGCCGACGAGGATCAGTGCGTGCTGCGACGTGGCCATCGGATAGATGAACACGATGGCCGCGGCGCAGAGCTGGTAGAGGGCGAAGGCCGGCTTGGATCCGACGCGCTCGGACAGGCGGCCGAAGAGCAGCACGCCGACGATCATGCCGAAGACGACGAACATGGCGATCAACCCGGACTTTTCCATCGTCAGGCCGCACTCACGCGTCAAATACGACGGAAGCCAGATCATGATGCCGTAGTAACCAAAGTTCTGGATGAAGGCCATCAGGAAGATGGCAAGGCTGCTGCGGCGGCGAAGCGGGCTGCTCCATAAGCCGCGCAGCGCCATCTCCGAGCGCGGAGCTTTTTTAACCGCGACGAACTCGTGCGAATCGCGTACTGTCAGGCGGATCAGGAACGCCGCCAAGGCCGGAAGTCCACCGACAACGAACATGCCGCGCCAGCCGATCCATGGCAGCAGCGCCGGTGTCAGAAGGGCGGCCATCAACGCGCCGACCTGCCAACTCAGTCCGACATAGGAGGCGACGCGCGAGCGCATCGCCGCCGGGTAGGCCTCCGTCGCCAGCACCATGCCCACGCCGAAATCGCAGCCCATGCCAAGACCGGCGCAGAATCTGCTGAAGAACAGATCGTAGAAATTGGTGGAGAACGCCGACAGTACTGAGAACAACGAGAAAACGACGATGGACATGGACAGCACGCGGGCGCGTCCGATGTAGTCAGCCAGGATGCCGAACGCCGATCCGCCGATGGCGCCGCCGAGCAGCGTCCAGGTTACCAGCAGGCCGCCCTGGCTGAGGGACAGGTGCAGGTCCCTGGACATGCTCGGCAGCATGAAGCCGAGCATCAGCATGTCGAAACCGTCCAGGGCAAACCCGGCCATCGCCGCGATGAGGGCACGGCTGCGCGTGTGCTTGCGATTCATGTTTCGACATTCTTTCATGCCGACACGTGCCCGATACACGCAGGACCCGGTCGATTCCGCTCCGACACCGTTCGCAATGGTGATTGCCGCCGGGTGCGACGACCGTGCGGATGCTAGCGGTGCGATCACACGAAAGCGAGCAGGCGCTCGGCATCTGTCCCGCCAAAATCGCTGTTGTAGACAACAAGGCTTTCGATACGTGCAGCACTTCGACGGAGCGTCGTCGTATTGCCGACGTTATGGGCACGCGTTGCGCGGGCCGCCGCTCGGCGTCGAGCGTCTAGCTACCCTGGATGATGGCCCTGATGCGCAAAGCGAGGACGTCCAGTGCGAAAGGCTTGAGCAGCACCTGCATGCCGGAAGCGAGGGTGTCGTGGCCGACGACGGTGGTTTCGGCGCAGCCGGTGATGAACGGCACCTTGAGCTCGCGTCGGAAGACACGCATGGTATCGGCCATCTGGGGTCCGTCATGCCGCCTGGCAGGCCGACTTCGGTGACGAGCAGGTTGATCGGCCTATTTGAGCGCAGCACCGCGAGGCCGGAAGCACCGTCGGCCGTCGCGATGGCCATGTGGCCGAGTTCCTCCAGCTCATCGGTGATGAGCACGCGCACCGTGGTTCGCCGTCGACGACGAGCACGGTTTCGCCGGCGCGCGTGCGGAGTTGCGGCCGGTGTGGCCAAGCCTGAGCAAAGCGAAATGCGCGACGATGCGATCTATGCGGTTCTGTCAGTCCTCGCGCCAAGACTTTGATTGTTCGTCATGAGGACTTGGCGGATCACGCGTTCTGCATGATCCCGAGCGCAACTCGGGCGCCTGTTGCGAACCGGAAGCGGCGGAAGGGGGCGGAGACGGGCTGGTTGTAACGGCGGCGGGAACGAAGGAGATCTCGGAATTCGCCGTGCTCCCTGCAGAAGCGGTGGGCGGCATCGTGGCTCTTGAAGCCGCGCATACATCGGATCCTGCCTTTGATGCCGCGGTGGTCCTGCTCAAGGCGGTTGTTCAGGTAGGCGCTGATGCGGTGGGAAACCACCTTGCCCAGCACGGTGCGGATCGCCCTCGGGTAGGAGCCGTGGCCGTCCGTGGTCACCCGGTCCGGCCGGAAGCCCACCGTCGCCCGCGCCGAGTGGAAGAAGGTTTTGGCCGCCTTCATGTCGCGGTGGTCGCTCAGCATCGCGTCGATCAGGTTCCCGTCCTGGTCGACCGCACGGTAGAGGTAGACCCAGCGGCCGCGGACCTTCAGGTAGGTCTCGTCGACATACCAGCTTGCCCCGGATACACGGCGCTTCCCGAACCGGCGCTTGCGGAGCGCGTCGCCCATAACGGGCAGTAGCTTGGCCTCCCAGTCCCGGACGGCTTCGTAGCTGACCTCAATCCCACGCAGCGCCATGATCTCACTCAGGTCCCGAAGGGTCAGCCGGTAGCGGAGCCGACAGAACACCACGAAGGCGATGACGTCGCTGGGCAGGCATGTCCGGTTCAGCACGCCCCCGCTGCGTTCGTTGAACTGCCGCCCGCAGGCTCGGCAGCGGAACCGCCGGTATCCCCGCGCCGTCACCTCCGACCGCTCGGTTACAGCGGCAGACTCACAGCACACGCAGTTCATTCCGAGATCCTGCCGACTGCCATGACTGGCGACGCTACGTCAGCCGCACGGCGGCCACCAGATCCGTCACTGGCGCGAGGACTGACAGAACCCGAGCGGGGCAGCCTATCGGCCTGCCCGAAAAGGCGTTTCATTTTGGAGTACTTTCGGGCGCCGACCGGGACTTCGACGCCGACAAGGAGGCCGAAGCGCTCTACGATGCCGCGATCGCGAACCTCGCCTGCCTTGGCGGAACTCCGGTTCCGATCGACTATACGCCGTTTCGGGACGTTGCAGCCTTGCTCTATGATGGGCCCTATGTCGCGGAACGGCTGGCAGCGATAGAGCCATTCATCACTTGGCAACCCGAGGCGATGGATCCCGTCGTGCACAGGATCATTGCGGACGCCGCGCGCTTCTCCGCCGTCGATGCGTTCAAGGCGCAATACCGGTTGCTGTCGCTTGCTCGGCAGGCGGCGTTGCAATGGACCGGCATCGACATGCTGCTGCTCCCGACCACCCCTACGATCTTCAAGTTGGCGGATATTGCGTCCGACCCGGTGCGCCTGAACGGCCTGTTGGGTCTGTACACGAATTTCGTCAATCTTCTCGATGACGCTGCAATCGCCATACCGGCTGGCTTCCGATCGAATGGGCTTCCTTTCGGCGTCACTCTGATCGGTCCAGCCTTCAGTGATAGCAGTCTTGCCCGGCTTGGCGCCCCGCTGCATCGGGCCGCCGGGTGCGGTGCCGGGCTCGATCGCTCGGTTGGCATCCCGCTCCCCGAGCCGGACATGGCGCCGCTACCCGGGATCGTCTTCGCCCTCGCCGGCGCGCATCTGAGTGGAATGTCGCTCAACTCCGAGTTGATCACATTCGGTGCGGAACTGGTTGGTGAGGCACGAACGGCTGCGGATTACCGGTTGGTGCTACTGGATGCCGTCCCGCGCAAGCCAGGCCTGGTGCAGACGCCGGGCTTCGACGGTCAGGGGATTGAACTCGAGCTATGGCGACTGTCCGATGAAGGGTTCGGACGATTTGTCGCCAGCCTACCGCAGCCGATGTCGATGGGGAAAGTTGCCCTGGCTGACGGTCGAATCGTGTCTGGCTTTTCCTGCGAGCCCTCCGCGGTCACGAATTCGGTTGACATCACCAAGTTCGGCGGCTGGCGACGCTACATCTCCGAAGCCACAGGCGCCTAGGAATATGACCTGATTGGCGGAGGAGAGCCCGTGAGTGTTTCGGCAATTCTGAAGGAGGTGCTGCCCCCGCTTGGTGCGTGCGTCTGCACGAACTATGGTCGCCGCGCACGATCGGTTGGTGCATACTGGGGTTCCATTCGCGGTATTGCCGGTTGCGGATCCCGATGATCTTCTGTTCGGCATTTGGATCGTTAGGCCTGCGTTGGGCGAGGTATCAAAGGTGGATATTGCCGACATGCTCGAACGGGCATGCGTCGTCGGTGCGTGGCCGACACCTAGCCTGGGGGGAAGTCTCGTCGCGTGCTGAACACGATGCGGGCCCTTGGAGGGATGGTGACCCTCCCCACCACGCGGCAAGCCACGCAGGACTTGACGTACTTCGGGAAGGTGTCTCGCCTGTCCAGGATGCTGTCGAAACCGCCGCCGTGCTGGCTGTCGTCTATCCCCACAGGAACAGTATCGGCGGGGATGGTTTCTGGCTTATCCGCGAGCTGGGAGAGGCGCCGGTTGCGATAGCGGCATGTGGTCGTGCGGCTGCTGCCGCTAGCTACAGTCGCATGCATGCTCAGCCGCAACTGATCGTTCCCTGCGCACTCGACACGAACGATATGCGCTTGACCGCGTTGCAGGGGTTCAATTCGGGAGACCGGTTCTTCAGCTACCGTCGGGACGCATTAGAAGTTCTCTACGTCGAGGGCGAGATCAACCTAAGATGCTTTCGCTCGGGCTCCATTGTCGGACAGCCGCGTGTCCCGCGCGACTAGCATGTTCGCGCGCACAAAAATGTCAGGATTGCCGGACGTCTCGATATCGCGAGACACTGGCTTTCTATTTATCCGCTTGTGATCGAACCAGACAACACTGCCGGGGTGGATCACCATGAAGATCAACGACATCGTCGTTCTTGCCGAGGTGACGGCCGCGTTTGAAGCCTACGAGCGTGCCTTGATGATGAACGACATCATCAGTCTAGACAGTTTTTTCTGGCAATCGGCTCATGTGGTTCGCTACGGAGTGACCGAGAATCTATATGGCACTAACGAACTTGCGGCATTCCGCAGAGGGAGGGTAGGGGGTGCGCCAAACCGCTTGCTCAAGCGTGTATCGATAACGACTTACGGAGATGATTTCGGGACGGCCTGCGCAGAGTACGGTCGCGATGGAAGTAGGGCGACCAGTCGGCAGATACAGAGCTGGGTTCGGTTTCCCGACGGATAGCGGGTAGTCGTCGCGCATATCTCGGAGATTACTGCGATTTCGTAATTTGTCGCGCTGCGGCTTCTTTCGGCCGGTTAATAGTAAGGCACTATCTGTCGACGCTGCAAGATTGGTTCCAGCCGGCCAAGCGGTGCAGGTGCCCATTTCCACACATTACGGCGCGTGAAACACTGGCGGCGTTCTGCGGCCATCCGAAGCCGTCGATCCTGCTCACGGTAGTGATGGCCTTCGAGGTGCTCGACCCGCCGGAGGTGGCTGTGGTGGTAGCCCTGACCTACATCCGTTCGCGCTGTCTGGAGCAAATGATCAACCTCGCACCCCAGGTGGACCCGTATGCCGGCACCGATGAGAAGTAGCGTACGCTGGTGTTACGTTCCAACGAGCCGCTGTTTGCCATCTTCCTCCTCGGTTCTGTCAACTCTCACGCCAGAAATGATCTGGTGGCTACCGAAAGGTTGACGTAGCGTGCTGTTGACGGCGGCTGGTGGGATATCGAGATCAACTGCGTGTGCAGTGGATCTGCGGCTGTTACGGAGCGGTCGGAGTTGACGGTTTGCGCGCAGAGGAACAGCTCTTCACTGGGACCAGGGAACCGGAGCGTCTATATCTCGATGTTCTCAGCTAGACTGGGGGCGTCCTCACGTCCACGCATGCCGGACGATATGCAGGAGAGAGCGTATTACGGCAGTTGCTAATACCTCCGTCATAATAGGCCTTACCATGAGCTCAACCCCGACCGCCTCGCCGTCATCCTTCGGCGAGATCGACCCGCCGCCGCGCCTGCTGATGGGGCCTGGGCCGGTGAATGCGCATCCGCGCGTGCTGCGGGCGATGTCGGCGCAGTTGCTGGGCCAGTTCGATCCCGAATTCACCACCTACATGAACGAGACCATGGCGCTGTATCGCCAGGTGTTCCAGACGCGGAACCGCTGGACCTTCCTGATCGACGGCACCGCGCGGGCCGCGATCGAGGCCGCCCTGGTGTCGCTGCTGGAACCAGGTGATGCGATCGTCGTGCTGAGCGCCGGTCGGTTCGGGCTGCTGCTGCGCGAGATCGCCGAGCGCTGCGGTGCCGAGGTGACGATGGTCGAGGGCGAGTGGGGCGGGATCGTCACGCCTGCAGCGGTCGAGGCGGCGGTGGCCCGGGTGCGGCGGGATCGTCACGCCTGCAGCGGTCGAGGCGGCGGTGGCCCGGGTGCGGCCGCGGGTGGTGGCGGCGGTGTTCGGCGACACCTCGACCACGATCGCCCAGCCGATGCACGAGATCGGCCGGATCTGCGCCCGGCATGGTGCGATGCTCTACTTGGATGCGACGGCGACCCTGGCGGGCATGGATGTTCCGGTCGACGAGTGGGGGGCGGATGTGGTCACCGCCGGGTTGCAGAAATGCCTCGGCGGCCCGTCCGGCTCGGCGCCGGTCACCATCTCGGACCAGGCGGCCGCGCGCATCGCCTCGCGCCGCCATGTCGAGCAGGGGATAGCCTCGGGCGCCGACCGTCCTGCCGGTGGACGGCGCATTGCCTCGAACTACTTCGACCTGGCGATGATCATGGATTACTGGTCCGAGCGGCGGCTGAACCACCATACCGAAGCGACGACCATGCTGTACGGCGCCCGTGAATGCGCCCGGCTGGTGATGGAGGAGGGCCTTGTCGACCGCATCGCCCGGCATCGCCTGGCCGGCGAGGCGATGAGGGCCGGCCTGCAGGCCATGGGGCTGACCCTGTTCGGCGACCAGGCGTACGCCATGCACAACGTCACCGGCATCGAGATCCCGGACGGGGTCGATGGCGAACGGGTGCGTCTCAGGATGCGGGTTCAGTTCGGGATCGAGATCGGCAGTTCGTTCGGCCCGCTGGCGGGGCGGATCTGGCGCATCGGCACGATGGGCTACAACTGCAGGCAGGATACCGTGATGGCCACGTTGGCAGCGCTCGAGGCAGTCCTGCGTGGCGAAGGGGTCAGGGTGCCATCGGGCGAGGCTGTGGATGCAGCGCTCGCCCGATACGCGGCGTAGTCACCCACTGTGGCGGGGCAAGTGGAGCTTTGAGTTCGGGCTGCCTTTGCTGAATTCCATAAGCCTTGGGGCAAGCCGCCACACCCCTGTAGTGGTTTGTCTTACCCAGCCCTACACAGCCAGACTATTCCTGAAGCGCAAAATATTGCATGAGCTGCTCCCGGCGTTCGGAAAACAGTTGAGCACTTGCAGCCTGCAAGCCAGCAATTCCGAAGTCACTGATTGCAAATGAAGCCGCCGCAGCGCCGGACGCCGCTGCGCGGACCAGATCGCCCCGCACTTGCACCAGCGAGGCTACAAATGCCGAGCAGAACGCGTCGCCGCCGCCAGTGGTGTCAACCAGATCGACGGGGCAGGCGGGCATCAGTACATCGCGATCCGTCCGCCGGTCATGCGTCAGGCTGCCCTCCGCACCCATCTTGATGACCACTCGGCCGGGTCCCAGGGCAGCAAAGTACCGCGCCGCGCGCGGCGCATCGACATGGCCAAGCAGGCGCCGCACTTCGTCGAGGCTCGGCATGAACACATCAACCTGCGCGACCAGTTTCAGGATCTCATCGACATGGCCGTCGATGTATTCCTCCTGCGGATCCAGCGCGATTAAGGCCTGACCTTGCCGGCGTAACCCGGCCACCAAGTCGCGCTGGGCGTCCAGTGTCATTGCCAGGATCATGAACGCATCCGCTCCCTGGAAGCTATCCGGGATATCGGCGGCATGGGGCGACAACAAGTCGAAGTCGTCTTCAGACGAAAGCAGCTCGACTGCACGCTGGTCAAACGTCTGGTAGACGATGCGATTGTGCAAGGTTGGCCGAGAACGACGCGGCAGGCCGGCTTCGGCGAAGCCGGCGGCCAAAATCGCGTCCTGCATGACCATCGGCAGGTCGCAGCCGATGGGTGCCAGCATATGCGTTTCTGGCAACACCAGCCTCGCTCCCAGCGCCCCGAACAATGCGTCGCCACCAATGCAGCCCGGATGCGATGATCCGTCCGGATGCACCATGTCGTCGATCGACAGATTACCGCAGCATACCAACCGCGGGGGCGGCGAGATCACGGCCGCGCCGCTGCTGCTCACTCCGGCTGAGCCGGAATGGTTGTGCCAGCGCGGATAAATTTCTCCATCGCCGCATGGTAGGCGAAGAGCTGCAACGGCAGGGTGAAGGTGAAGGCAGCTAGGCTTTCGGGGACTGCTTCCAGCCGGATCACTTGGTCGCAGAACGGGTCCAGCGCATCTTCCTCGCCTGTCACCACTCCATAGACGCGACCGCGCCAGCGCTGGCCCTCGAAGGCGGTGTCCCGGGCGCGCGGAACGGAGGGGCCATCTGGCGCCAGCACGAATAGAGGATCATTGGGTTTCAAGGAATTGTAGTGATGGAACTCCTCGATCGGGATCGCAATCGCATGATCTGGTGAGCACTCCTTCATCTTCACCGCACCAAAGAGCGCAGACGCATAGGCCGGACCACCCCCCGCATAAAGATACATGCCACGATCAGCCTCGATCCGCGCTAGATCCGCCATCACCGCATCGAGTGCGGTGAGTGAACTTGCCATCTGTCGCGGCAGTTTGCTGAGTGCGGTTTCTAGGGCCGGCGCACCCGGTACACCGCGCAGTATCCCGACCCGAATCGCCACCCGGCAGAGCATCGCCATTGCCGCGGTGCTGGACTGCGTCGGCCAGCCGCGGCGTTCGGCATGCACCACCAGCCCATGCGTGGACTGTGTCATCAGCGCGGAGCCCGGAGTATTGCTAAGCGCCAGAGTCAGCGCCCCGAGTGCGTTCGCCACGAGGGCAGCCTCCACCGTACGGGTGGTCGTGCCGCTGGAGCTCAGCGTCACCACCAGCGTCTGCGGCCCAAGGCCACGCTTGTAGTAATAAGCGAGGTCGAGCGCCTGCATCGGCTCGCACACTACCCCAAGCATTTCTTCAAGCAGAAGCCGGGCGCCGATCATAACGGCCAGCGAGTCGCCGCATCCGGTCAGCACCACCCGGCGGATGGACCGGCCAGCGAGGTCGCGCGCCACCGTCTCGATTGCCTCGGCCTCGCGGGTCAGAGTGTTGGTGATCGCGTCGGGCTGAGCGAACATCTCTGTGCGGGTCAACATGACTCGGCGTAGCCGTTTTGGATCCTGCGGATCGTCTGTCGGTAACGAAGCCATCAGCTGGGCCTCTTTTTCGAACAAGCCGGCGATGAGCGCCCGGGCTTGGTCGTCGAGCGGCGAGTTGTCCCCAAGGAGCGGCGTGAGAGGTGCGATCATGGCAGGATTCCGGCGGTAAAAATTCGTGCTGACGAGAGATGCGGGGACCGGGATTCGCCTCAGGAGGCCGGCGCCAGTTCGCAGTGCCGGCTCAGCAACTGCGCGGCAAGGAAGCGAGCGGGATCGCCCTTGTCCTGGCTCATGTTCGGATTGCCGCCAAGCGCGATCGCCAGGTGATACGCCAGCAACTGAAGCGGTATCGCCTGCGCCACCGGCGCCAGCTCAACCGGGACCACAGGGAGTTGGATGCGGTGGGTGGCGGAGCCGACTGCATGGCCACCGGTCTCGACGGAAACGGTGCGCATACCGACTTCGTGCAATGCAGAGGCCGTGTTTTCAGCCAGCTGCGCAGTCTCGGCCGAACTAGCAAGCAACACGACCAGTTCGCGGGCATTCGCGGACCAGAACTGGCTGTGCGCATATTCCTCGATCTCCGCGCCCCAGACAGGCCCGTCATAGAGCTTGACCAGCTTGGCGGCCCCATACTCCGCGGTGCCCCAGTCACTGCCAGCGCCGAGAACGCGGATCCCGCTCAGCCCTTCCCCCGCCAGCGTGGCGGCAATCGCCTGGGTGCGCCGGCTGGCCTCGGCCAGCAATACCGGGAGGGCCAGAGCGAGAAAATCACTGACCCGCCCGTCGAAGCCTGGCACTTGGCCACCCAGCGCGCCGTCGAGCAGGAACATCAGTGCGAGTACCGTGGCACTGTAGCGGGCCGTACCGGTCAGGAAGGGCGCGACATCGGCAACGTGCAGAGACGCCACCCCGGAGGTAATGGCACCGAGTGGGCCGCCATCCTCATTGGTCAGTGCCACGCAGGTCCCGCCCGCCGCCTCGATCGCCTCTGCCGCCGCGTTGGTGCGATCGACGCTGCCGGACATAGAAATGGCGATGCCGCGATCGGCTCGGGTGAATTTCGAGGCTGCCAGCACCACACCGAGGCTGGTAGCCGCCTCGGGCACAACGTCGGAGCCACTGTTCCAGCTTAAGCAGGTGGCCCGCGCCGCAGTCCAACCATCGCCACAGCCGAACACGAAGAGCCGGCCGCCTGCATCCGGGCAGAGCTGCTCGCGCCCGATCGCCCGGAACTGGTCTGCGCGCTCGAACAGGGCGGCAAGCACCGCCCCCTGCCGCATGATGTCTGCAAGCATGGGCAGGTCGCGGGTCAGCTCGATGGTCATGGGGCCCCTGATGGACGCGTAAGGCAAAAATGCCGATCCGACTGTGCAAGGCACCATGGCAGGCTACAAGGAATATCTTCGAAGAAGGTGATCGGGAAAGTTTACGTAAGGCACTGCTGCTGGGCATCATCCTCTGTGCTGCGGTATCCAGTCTCAAAGCCTGCCTCAGCCCGCTACCGAACTTTCTGCTTCTTCTTCACTTTCGAAAAAGATAGAAAGAATGCGAAAATCAGCAGGAGGCACATCCATGGCCGCGTTCGGTGCAGTCAACCGGCAGAAGGAAATCGTCGACCGGCTGCGTGTCGACGGCAAGGTCAGCGTCGCTGTCCTCTCCGACGAACTCGGTGTGTCGGTGGTGACGATCCGAAACGATCTGGACGTGCTGGAGCGCCAGCAAATGCTGCGCCGGCTGCGCGGGGGCGCAATCGCGGTTCGCCCGGCGCGGTTTCAGCGCTCGCTGCACCCGCTCCACAACGCCTTCGAAGAGGAGAAGACCCGCATCGGCGAACTCGCCGCCAGCCTGGTGCGCGACGGCGAGACCATCATCATCGATGCTGGCAGCACCACCCTGGCGCTGGCTCGTGCTCTGTCGATGGCACTGCAGGATGTTGCGGTGGTGACCCCGGCGCTGGATGTGGCGCTGGAACTGGAGCGACATATGGGGGTGAAGGTGGTGATCACCGGCGGCACCTTCGCCAAGCCGCAGCGCTGTCTGATCTCCCCCTTCGCCACGACGTTATTGCGTCAGATTAACGCCGATGTCGCCTTCGTTGCCTGTTCCGGAGTCGATGCGGAGAAAGGCTTTACCACCCAAAGCTGGGAGGAGGCCGAGGTCAAGCACGCCATCGTCGCCGCGTCCTCTCGCGTGGTGTTCCTGGCCGATCGCGGCAAGATCGGCCACGTTGCCACCGCCAAGATCATGGACATAAAAGATGCCGAGCTGCTGATCACCGACAGCGACGCAGACCCGGCGACCCTCAGGCCGCTGGAACATGCCGGTCTGAACATCATCCTGGCGTAGCGGCCCACGATATGGGGAACTTTCGATGTTTTTCGTTGATCTGCAGATCGAAAGCCTTGAGCTTACGAGATGATGCAACCCCGGGGAGACGGTGCGTGTCACCACCTGCTCTGCCGACACGATCCATCCTGCTCAACCGGCGCGGCTTCAACACGACCCTTGTGGCGGCGGGGCTGCTCCCACGCTTTGCGTCGGCAGCGTCCGTTCCTCCGGTGGTAATCACCTCCGATGAAGACGTGACGACCCTCGACCCGCACTTGATCCGCAACAACCACCCGATCGGCAGCGTAATCTGGTCGCTGTTCGACAGCCTGGTACGCCGCCGCCCGGACGGCACCCATGAACCGCGGTTGGCGACCGGCTGGGCGCAGGTCTTGCCGACCGTCTGGCACTTTACGCTGCGCAGCGGCGTCACCTTCCATAATGGCGAAACGCTGGACGCTGCCGGGGTGGTGTTCAACCTGCATCGCATGAACCAAGCGCCCTGGAACGGCGAATGCCAGCTTTGGCAGCAGAGTGGGCTGGTTGTCGCCCAGGCACTGGATGCCGCGACGGTGGCGCTGACCACTGCGGCTCCCTCATCCACCTTGCTCTATTGGCTCGAGGAGGCCTTCATCGGCCCGGCCGCCTATCTGCGCGACACTCCGCCGGAGCAGGTTGGCAGTAACCCGGTCGGCTCCGGTCCGTATCGCTTTGTTTCCTGGCAGCGCGGGTCCCAGGTCAGTTTGAGAAGCAATGCGGGTTACTGGGGTGGCGCACCGCCGATCCGCGACGTGGTGTTCCGCGCAGTGCCTGAGCTTTCTGCCCGGCTTGATGAGCTGAAAGGCGGCAGCATCGACCTGCTGACCGGGCTCGACCCGGATTCAGCAGCGCTGGCTGTTTCCCCGGTGTCGGGCGTTCGGCAGGTGCGGGGTTTGCGCAAGATGCATATGGGCATCGCTCAGCACGGTATTGCGCCGTTGCGCGACCGGCTGGTTCGTCAGGCGCTGAACCACGCCGTCGATGTGCAGCTGATGGTGGACACCCTGCAGCGCGGCACAACGACTCGGTTGCTGTCGATCATTAATCCACCTCATAACGACCCGGCCCTGAAGCCCTTCGCCTACGACCCGGTGCGGGCGCGGACCTTGCTGAAACAGAGCAACCATGAAGGTTTTACTGTCGAACTCGCATTCGACGGTCGGTACGCCGATGCGCAGGAGACCTGCGAAGCAGTCGGCAGCTTTCTCGAGGCTGTTGGGCTGCGTCCGGTGCTCAAGGCTTATGAAAGCGGCCACTTCACCGAGACGCTTCGCGCGCGGGGTTTCCCTGGTTTGTATTTCCACGGCTTCGCCGCGCAGATTGAGCCTCTGGTGGAATTGATCGTGTTCACCAGCAGCGCCGTCGACAATGCCAGCGGTTATGACAGTCCCGCGGTCGATGCGGTCATGAAACAGGCATCGGAGGCGACCGATGACGACAGCCGGGCGGCCCTGGTCAGGCGGGCCGAGGGCATGATCTGGAACGACGCGCCCTGGATCTACCTCTGGTATCTGCCGGCACTGTATGGATCGAGCCATCGCCTGGACTATCTGCCGCGCCCCGACGATTACATCGAAATATATCGTGCACGGCTCACCGCGTGAGCGGGACGATACCCTCTCTGCTGCGTCGATCGCCGCGTCCACGCCGTGCGGCCTCACCGCTGCGGGCGCGCACGCTGCATGCGCTGGCAGTGCTGTTCGGGGTGAGCCTGCTCACCTTCCTTGTCGCTCACGCCACCGGTGATCCAGTAACCTTGCTGCTGCCGGCCAATGCGCCGGAGACGACGCGGACCGCGCTCGCCCACCATCTCGGCCTCGACCAGCCCCTGCCGGTGCAATACGGGCTGTTCCTGCTGCATGCGCTGCAGGGCGATTTCGGCCGCTCCTTCCTCTATGGACAAAGGGTAGCGCCACTGGTGCTGCAGACACTGCCCGCCACCTTGGCACTCGCTGCCGCCGCGTTCTGTATCGCCTTGCTGGTTGGGCTGCCACTCGGCGTGATCGCCGCATCACGTGGCGGGATAGCCAGCGTGGTGCTGCAGTCTCTGTCGATGCTCGGTCTTGCCATGCCGGCCTTCTGGCTGGGCCTGATGCTGGTGCTGGTGTTCGCAGTAGAACTGCATCTGCTGCCGGTCGACGGCTCTGGCGGCCTTTCCCATCTGGTGCTGCCTGCGCTGACCCTGTCGCTGCTGAGCCTGGCCCGTATCAGCCGGCTGGTGCGCTCCGGGATGCAGGAGGTCCTCGACCGCGACTTCATCCGGACCGCGCGAGCGCGGGGCCTGCCGGAGTGGCGTGTAGTCTGGGTGCACGGCCTGCGTAACGTGCTCGTGCCGGTCGTCACCATGGCCGGGATGGAACTGGGCGACCTGCTATCGTCTGCAGTGGTGGTCGAGGTGGTGTTCGCCTGGCCCGGGATCGGCCGCCTCTCGGTCGATGCACTGGGGGCGCGCGATTTCCCGCTGCTGCAGGGCACGGTCTTCATCGCCGGGTTGGGATTCGTGCTGATCAACCTGCTGGCCGACATCCTCTGCGTCCGGCTCGATCCGCGAATCCGCAACAGCACCGGTGCCGCCGGCGGCACCGCGCCATGACCCGCCTCCGCCGCTCGACCGCCCTGGGCGCCGCCGGTGCGACCTTGCTGGCGATCGCGGTGCTGGTTGCCGTGACAGCGCCGCTGATCGCGCCCTGGCCGCCGATGCAGATCGATCTGCGCGCCCGTTTTACTCCACCGTTCTGGGAGGAGCATGGCGCCCTTCGCCATCTGCTCGGCACCGATAATCTCGGTCGTGATATTGCATCGCGGATCATCTGGGGCGCGCGGATCTCCCTCGGAGTCGGTGTGGCAGCGGCTTTGCTGGGTGCCGTGATCGGCGGCACTCTGGGGCTTTGCGCCGGGTTCTTCGGCCGCCAGGTCGACGCGATGATCTCCTGGCTGATCGATGTGCAGCTCGCTTTCCCCTTCACCCTGTTCGCGTTGTTCCTGCTGGCGGTGTTTGGCGGCGGCCCCGGACCGGTGGTCGTGGTGCTGGCCTTGGCCACCTGGGTGAATTACGCCCGCGTCGTCCGCGCCCAGGTGATGGCTTTGCGGAGCCAGGACTTCATCCTCGCGGCCCGCGCGGTGGGCGTCCCGTCGAGGCGCATCCTGCTGCGCTATCTGTTGCCGGCTGTAGCGCCCGTCATGATGGTGGTCGGCAGCTTCTCCGCCGCGCAGGCGATTCTCACCCAGGCGGCCCTCAGCTTCCTCGGCGTTGGCGTCGATCCCTCAAGCCCGTCCTGGGGGGCGATGCTGGATCTCGGGCGCAGCTACATCCTGAGCGCCTGGTGGATGGCCACCTTCCCCGGCGTGACCATCGCGCTGGTGGTGCTGGGCGCAAACTTGCTCGGCGACTGGCTGCGAGAGCGGCTCGACCCGCTCGCCGCGTCTCGCCGATGAGCACGCTGCTGGTCGATGTGTCCGGGCTGAATGTCCAGTTCGGCGCCACGCACGCGGTGCGCGATTTCTCCCTTGTCCTCGCGGAAGGAGAATCCGTCGGGCTGGTCGGCGAGTCCGGCTCCGGCAAGAGTGCCGCCTTGCTGGCACTAATGGGGCTGCATCCGGCATCCCGTGTCCAGGTCACCGCCGAACGGTTGCGGACCGGCGGTACTGACCTTCTCTCGGCAACGGACGCGCAGCTCCGTGATATGCGCGGCGGTGTCGCCGGGCTGATCTTTCAGGACCCTCTGTCCGCACTCAACCCGCTGCTGACGGTGGGCGCGCAGGTTAGCGAAGTCCTGCGCCGGCACCGCGGTCTCTCTGCCCGTGAAGCCCGGCAGGAAGCGACCGCGCTCCTCGCTCTGGTCGGCATCACCGACGCGCAGGCGCGGCTGGCACACTACCCGCACGAGTTCTCCGGCGGCATGCGCCAGCGGGTGATGATTGCCACGGTGCTCGCGGGCCAGCCGCGCTTGCTGCTGGCTGACGAGCCAACCACCGCTCTGGACGTATCGGTGCAATCCGAGATCGTACGGCTGATCCTGCGCCTGCGTGCGGAGAGCGGCATGGGGCTGCTCTGGGTGACACATGACCTGGCGCTAATGGCCGGGATCGTCGACCGGGTGGTGGTGATGTACGCCGGCCGGGTCATGGAAACTGCGCCGGTCGACGCGCTCTATGCGCAGCCGCGTCATCCCTACACTCGGACCTTGCTGGCTAGCCTGCCACGGCTCGACCGCCCGCATCGGCCCCGCGCAGCCATGCCTGCCGAAGCCGGCGTGCCCGGCACCGGCTGTCCGTTCGCGCCACGCTGTCCGCAGCGTTTCTCTGCCTGCGACACGCTGCCGCCGCTGTTCGATGACGGTACCTCGCAGGCCGCCTGCTGGCTCCTGGAAGGCTAGAGCAATGAACGCTGCTGCGCTCGCGGAACTGGCTGGAGTCAGCGTCCGCTATCATCGCGACGGACGGCTCAGCCATGGCCTGATCGAGATCGATCTGCGGCTGGCTGCCAATACTACCGTTGCGGTGGTCGGTGAGTCCGGCTGCGGTAAAAGCACGCTGGGTCGCGTCCTGCTGCATCTGCAGCACCCGAGCGAGGGCGCTGTGCGATTCCGCGGCGAGGATTTGACGCTGCTCAAAGCTGCAGAACTGCGCCGCCGGCGCAAGGCGATGCAGATGATCTTTCAGGATCCGTTCGCCTCGCTGAATGCGCGCATGACCATCGGTGAAACATTGGCCGAGCCTCTGGTGGTGCATGGCCTGGCCCGCTGGCGCGATGCGACGCCGCGGGTTGCCGCCATGCTGGAGCGGGTCGGGCTCGATCCCGCCATGGCGGCACGCTACCCGCACGAATTTTCCGGCGGCCAGCGCCAGCGCATCGCCATTGCCCGTGCCGTGATCGCCGGCCCCGCGCTGGTGGTGGCGGACGAACCGCTCTCCGCCCTCGACATGACGGTGCAGGGCCAGATCGTGTCGCTGTTGATCTCGCTGCAGGAGGCCATGTCGCTGACCTATCTGTTCATCAGCCACGACCTGCCGCTGGTCAGGGAATTCGCCAGCCACGTGGTGGTGATGATCGGCGGCCGGATCGTCGAGGACGGGCCGCCGGATGCCGTGTTTGCCGCCCCGGCGCATCCATATACGCAACTTCTGGTCTCTTGCGTGCCGGTACCCGATCCGGCAACCGAACGCGCGCGGCAGGTTGCTGCTACCGTCACCGCCACCGCCACCGCCACCGCATCCGCAACGCGGCCGGCCGCCCCGAACCGCGCTCCGGATGCGACGGCCTGCCCGTTCCGCGACCGTTGCCCGCACGCCATGGCGATCTGCGCCACCATGCCACCGTTCCGGCGTATTGCCCCCGATCGCCATGCCGCGTGCTGGCTGTACGAAAGATCATGACCGTGCGCATCGCGCTGCTCAATCCCAACACCACCGACGCTTTCACCGCGCGACTGGGCGAGGCCTGCCGCGCGATCGCCTCACCGGACACGGTAGTGGTGGCGCGCGCGCCTGCCGTCGGCACGCCGTCGGTCGAGTGTCATGCCGATGAGGCCGTGGCAACGATCGGGCTGATGCAGCTTGCCCGCGAGGAGGAAGCACTCGGCACGGACGCTTATGTCATCGCGTGCTTTGGCGATACGGGCATTGACGCCGTGCGCGAGATCGCCAGCGGCCCGGTGGTCGGCATGACCGAGGCGGCATTGCAGGCGGCGACCACGGTGGCTGCCTTCTTCTCGATCGTAACCCTGCCACCGCGCACCATCGTGCAGGCGGAACGGGTGGTGCGGTATCTCGGGCTGTCGCATCGCTGCCGCAGGATCCGCGCGATCGACGTGCTTGTCGATGACTGCATCGCTCTCGATGAAACCCTGCTGACGGCGATGATCGTCGAATCCCGCAAGGCGCTCGACGAGGATGGGGCGGAAGCGATCGTGCTCGGCTGTGCCGGCCTGTCCGCGCTGGTCGGGCCGATGACGCAAGCGCTGGGGGTCCCGGTCATCGACGGCGTCGGCGTCGCGCTAAAAATCGCCGAGGGCCTGGTCGCCGCCGGCCTGCGCACTAGCAAGCACTGCTCCTGGGCGACGCCGCCGCGCCATTCCGTACCCTGATCGCTCTCCAACCCGAACTTCGAGGATCCGGCCTGATGAAGACCCTGTTCCGCCACGCGACTTTACGCTCCTTCGCGCCCGGTCGGCCGATCATCGAACTGGCGGATATCCTCGTGGACGGCCCACTGATCGCCGCGGTCGCCCCAGTCGGCAGCATGATCCAGGATGCCGGGACGGAAGTGATCGAGGCGGCGGGCAAGCTGGTGATGCCGGGGTTGATCAACGCGCATTTCCATTCTCCCGTAAATCATCTCAAGGGTTCTCTGGACAGCCTGCCGCTCGAGATCTTCATGCTCTATGAGAGTCCTGGCCTGCCGGGGCTGATGGCCTCGCCGCGCTGGGCCTATGTGCGTACACTGCTGGCCGCAGCCGAGATGCTGAAGACCGGCACCACCGCCGTACAGGACGATGCCTTCCTGGTGCCATTCCCGACGCCGGACGTGATCGACGCAATTCTGCAGGCCTACGCCGATATCGGTATTCGTGCACGAGTGGCACTCGATCAATCGGATCTGCCCGAGATCAGCAAGCTGCCGTTTCTCGGTGGCCTGGTGCCTGCCGAGATGCGCAGCAGCCTGGAAGCCCCGGCGGCGGCTCAAGGCGAGCAGCTGCTCGACAGCTACCGGCATCTGCTGGAGCGTTGGCATGGTGCCTGCGACGGACGCCTGCTGGCCGCCACCTCCTGCTCGGCGCCGCAGCGCGTCACCGACGACTACGTCGGTGCATTGCTCGACCTGTCCCGCGCGCATGACCTGCCATTCTATGTCCACATCCTGGAGACGCGGACACAACGCGTTCTTGGCCAGCAGCGCGGACGATCGCTGTTGCAGGAGGCCAGCGCTCGGGGAATGCTGTCGGAGCGTAGCAACGTCATCCATGCAGTCTGGATGGACGACGCCGATCTCGACACCATCGCCGCCTCCGGAGCGACAGTCGCGCATAACCCGATCAGCAACCTGCGCCTGGGCAGCGGGGTGATGCCGTTTCGACGCCTGCGCGACCGCGGTATACCGATCTGCCTCGGCACCGACGAGGCGATCGCCGATGACAGCGTCAATATGTGGGGCGTCGCCAAGATGGCCGGACTGATCCACAACATCGGAAACCCGGATTACGAAACCTGGCCGCGCGCACATGAAATCCTGGATTGCCTGATTGCGGGCGGCGCACGCGCCATGCGCCAGCAGGGCCGGACCGGCGCGATTGCACCCGGCATGCAGGCTGATCTGGTGCTGGTCGATCTCGACACGCTGGCTTTCACCCCGATGAATGATCTCGACCGCCAGCTGGTCTATTGCGAGAATGGCAGCTCGGTGCGGCTAACGATGGTTGCCGGACGGGTCGTGATGCGGGACGGCGTGCTGGCGGGAATCGACGAGGCGGCGATCCGCGCGGAAGCCCGGGAGCTGGCTCGCGAACAGGATGGCGCCGCCCAGACCGCCAGGGAGGCAGTCCCGTGGCTGCCGCATTATCGCGAGATGCATCTCCGCGCAGCGCAGACCGATGTCGGCATGATGCGCTGGGTCCCCACATGAATCGACAGGAGCTGAAAATGCTGCCTCACCATGGTCGGTATGGCTATCGCGCCATCACCGAGCGGCCGGCCTATCGATGGCCGGGCGACAAGCGCCTCGCGGTCTATGTCGCCCTCGGGGTGGAGTGCTACGCCTTTGGCGAAGGCTTGGTGGAAAACCTGGTGCCTGGCGGGGCCGCGGCGCACGACGTGCTCAATACCTCCTGGCGCGAATACGGTAACCGCGTTGGCGCCTGGCGCATCCTTGACGGGATGAACCAGCTTGGCCTGCCTTTGACCATTCTGATGAACAGCGCAGTCTATCGGGAGGCTCCGTCTCTCGCCGCCGCGTTCCGAACCAACGGTTGCGAGATCGTGGCCCATGGAAGCTCCAATTCCGACACCATGGCGGGAATGAGCGAGTCCGAAGAACAGGCCTACATCGCCAAAGTCACCGAAACGATTGGCGCGGCCGAAGGCCGACAGCCGTCTGGCTGGGCGAGCCCATGGATTGCGGAAACGCCGACGACCCCGGATGCCTTGCAGGAAGCTGGATATCGGTATTTGCTCGACTGGTGCATGGACGACCAACCTGTCTGGCTGAACACGCGCAAGGGCCGCTTGCTGTCGGTGCCCTACAGCCAGGAAATCAATGACAGCTCGACCATCATCGGCCGCATGGCCAGCGCCTCCACCTTCGCCGACATGATCGTCGATCAGTTTGACCAGCTGCTTGCCGATTCCGAGGGCCAGCCGCTGGTGATGAGCGTGATCCTGCACAGCTTCATCGCCGGCCAGCCCTTCCGGCTACGGTCAATCCTCAAAGCATTGGCACATATCGCCGCCGCCAGAGAGGTGCTCTGGCTGACCACTCCCGGCGCGATCGCTGACCAGATCTATGCCGACCCCGCCCTCGCCCCGTAGCTCGGCTTCTGTTCGTGTTGAAGAGAAACCCAATCGAAAGTCAAAGCGCAAGTCCGAGACCGGACTGCGACGTCAGCTAAAAAAACTTTGCCTTTAATCCACGCAGCCAAACACGCCGGATCGTTGGTTTCCCGATAAGCATCCCACCTTAAGCCCGATTTCTGGGCGCGACGCCTAGAATTGCATCAGATGTGCCGCCGACTTTCGAAGCTCTTTCGTTGAAAAGAAAACAGAAGGCTGGTGTAGTCGCTCAGGATGCAACGGGGGGCGATGTGGCCGGTCTTTCCAAAAAACTCGGCGTATTCGGGCCGATCATGTTGTTGTCGATTCCGGCCTCCGGTATCGCCTCGGCCCAGACTGCCGCACCGACCGCCCGTGCACAGGCGTCACAGCCGATTGCCGGCGTTCCACCGACCGGCGCGACCGCGCCCGCAAACATCAAGGCCCATGCAGCGCAGCCGTCGCAACTGGAAGAGGTGGTGGTTACCGCCAACAAACGGCGGCAGAACTCGCGCAAGATTGCTGGGAGCATTGGCGTAATCACCGGTAAGCAGCTGATTGACCATCATGTCGAGAGCTACGAAGACATTACCCGCGTGCTTCCTGGCGTGTCGTTTGCCGCCCATAACGGTCCCGGACAGGACAATATCTCGATCCGCGGCGTCAGCTCGACAGTCGGCAATCCAACCGTCGGGATCTACATCGATGAAGTACCAATCATCACGCAGAACGGCTATGAAGGTGCCGCTCAGCCCCGCATCCTCGACCTTGATCGCCTCGAGGTGCTGCGCGGCCCGCAGGGCACGCTTTATGGTGCTAGTTCTGAAGGCGGTACTATTCGCTTTATTACCAATCAGCCGAACCTCGAGAAATACGGTGCGGTAATCAATTCTGATGTTTCCGGAACCGTCCATGGCGGCGCCAACAGCGACCAGCAGCTGACCGTCAACCTTCCCGTAATCAAAGATAAGTTCGCGCTGCGTATTTCGGGCGAGTTGCTGAACAACAGCGGTTGGATCGACAATCAAAGCCTTGATGGGAACCTGACAAAAAGCGGCACCAACTATGAGCGCACAGGCGTGGTGCGGGTTACGGGCCTCATCCAGCTGGCGCCGGATTTCAGCCTGACGCCGTCTCTATACTACCAAAACCTGTTCACTGGGGATTCGCCAAATTTCTTCGAGGGTCTGGGAACTTACAGACAGAATAAGCAAGTCCGTGAATGGATCAAGGATGAGATCTATATTCCTAGCCTGACTATTCGAAAGGGAATCGGCAACTTTGCCGACCTGACGTCGATCACCAGCTACTTCCAACGTAACGTCGACCGCCAGGCGGACGGCACCGCCTTCAACAGTACAGCGTTGTCGCAATTCTATCTTGACCCGGCTTACCCGGAGCACCAGGCGCAGAACGATTCCACTCTAGGCAACTCGCCCTCGCCGGTACTGTTCCTGGATCGCTTCAAGACCGTCACCCAGGAAGTCCGCCTGGCCTCGAAAGCTAACCAGCGCCTCCGCTGGGTGTTGGGATTCTTCTATTCCGACCAGAAATGGACCCACGACGACTACGAGACGATCCCTGGTTACAGCCAGGCGTTCCAGAACATCTACGGCTTCAACGTCAATGAATCGGTGCTTGGAAGCCCTGCCAATCCGGGGTTGTGGAATAACAACGTGGTCTGGCAGGTCTATGACCATAACGAGATCAGCCAGTATGCCGGATTCGGCCAGATCGATTACGACCTCACACCGCGCCTGCATTTGAGCGCCGGCGAGCGCTACGTCTATGCGCACGAGACTTTCAGCGAGACCGGCGGCGGCTTCTTCGACCTTGGTGGGGCCGGCACTATGGGGTCGCCCTATCGTCAGTCCGCCTCATTCTCGGCTCCGACGCCAAAATTCTCTGCGACTTTTGACCTCTCGCCGCATACCAGCGTCTACTCGACGATCGCAAAGGGCTTCCGCCTCGGCGGCGCCACGACACCTAACACCAACGTGTCGTGCGTGGCCGGCCTAGACCAGCTCGGCTTCAAGAGCGCCCCGAGCACCTATGGCTCCGACCAGCTCTGGAGCTATGAGGCTGGCCTGAAGTCGCTGTTGCTGCACAATACCCTGTCGGTCAACGTAGCCGGGTATTACATCAACTGGTCGCACATCCAGGAGACCATCACGATCCCAATCTGCGGCGGCGCGTTCAACTACAATGTCGGCGACGCGGAGGCCTATGGCGGTGAGGTTGAGACCCGCTATCGCCCGCCCGCCATCCCGGGCTTGACGATCGGCGTGAATGCCGGCGCCGAGCACGCCACCATCACCAGCACCATCAATGCGCAGACAGCGGCAGTAGGCCAGAACGTACTATTTACTCCCACCTGGAGCGCGTCCGCTATCGTCGACTACTACCACGACCTTAGCCCATCGGTGACGGGCTTCATCAAGGGAGATTACGACTGGGTCGGCCCCTCCAATGGCAGCTTTACGGTAACCGACCCGAACTATCACGACCCGGCCTATGGCGTGCTCAATGCCAGCATGGGCGTCGATTTCCGCGGCTGGGAAGCGTCACTTTATGCGCAGAACCTGCTCGACAACAAAATCATTATCCAGCACCCGATCATCAACTCGGTCCCGCAATCCTACACGCTGCGCCCTGCCACGATCGGAATCCATCTCACCAAGCGGTTCTGATGGGTACGGGTCCAAACTCCACCGGGCCGGCCGGTGGGGCGCCAGCGCAGACCTGGGTTCTGGCAGCAGGATGGGGAGTGGCGGTCCTGCTGCCACTCCTATTCGGGCTGTTGCTCGCCATCATGCAGCATCGCGGCCTGCATCTACGCTGGGGCTTTACGTTTTCTGCTTATCGCAGCCTGATTGAAGCCGGCCGCATCCGTGTCGTGCTCGACACCGCCCGTATGGCAGCCATCGTCAGTGTTCTCTGCCTGCTGTTTGGTTTGCCGCTGGCACTTTGGCTGGCCCGCAACGCCCGACCCGGGCTTGCCGTGCAGATGGTCTGGCTTTGCCTCACGGTTCCATTCTTTCTAGATCCCTCGGCGCGGGGACTCGCTCTCCGGCTCATGTTGTCGGCGGGCGGACCGGTCAACAGCATGCTGCTGCATCTGCATCTTGTGCACCAGCCGGTCCGCTGGCTGCTGTTCAGCGACTTCGCCGTTGTGATTGGGCTGCTCGGCCCGTATTTCCCCAACATGGTCTGGCCAATCTATTTGTCGCTTATGCTGATCGACGAATCGCTGTTCGATGCCAGTTCCGATCTCGGTGCCAGCCCAACCCAGACGTTGCGGCTGATGGTCCTGCCGCTGGCCGTGCCCGGGATAATGGCGGGTGTGATTATGACCTTCATCCCGGCTCTCGGCGATAATGTGGTACCGGATTTGCTGGGTGGCGGCCGCACCGAATATATCGCCGACTCAGTCATGGCCTTGTCCACATCGATGAACTATGCCGGCGCTTCGGCAATGGCCACTATAGTGTTCGCACTGCTGGGCGTCCTGCTGCTGCCGACCCTGCTCCTGCGCCGGATGCTGACCCGTGCGGGGGCTGCATGAACCGCGCAGTTCCTTTCTTGCGGGTTGCGCTCCTGACCGGCGCCGCCTCAATTTTGCTGTTGATCTATCTGCCCGTATTGTGGCTGGCGCTTTTGTCGGTCAGCGGCGAGCCGCTCTCCGGCATGCCGGGCCATTTTACCACCGGCTGGTATCGCGCCCTGGCCGAAAACCGGAACTGGGTGCAGCCGACGATCCGCTCGGTGGAAATCGCGAGTTGTGTCGCGTTACTCAGCGTGCTCGGGGCACTGGCAGCCGGGCGCGGGCTGCCGTTGATGCGCCGGGCACGACAGCCACTAGTGCTTGCCTTCCTGTTGCCGCTCGGCATCCCGGGCACTGTGACCGGGCTGATGCTGTTCATCGGCTATCGCTTTATGCTCGGCATCCACATGGGGTTCTGGTCACTGGTTTTGTCGCATTTCATCTGGGCGTTTCCGTTTGCGTTGATCAGTATGCTGGTCGTCACGAATCGCTTTGATTACAGCCTGCTCGAAGCCGCCGCTGATCTAGGTGCCTCTCCCCGCCAGCGTTTTTGGCAGATCGAGTGCCCATTGCTGATGCCCGGTCTGGTCGGTGCCGCGCTGTTCGGATTCCTGCTGTCCTTCACCGAATTGCCCCGCAGCATTTTCGTGAGCGGCGCAATCCAGACCCTGCCGCTGTTCAACTGGGCGGAAGCCTCCGCTCATAGCAGCCAGGTGCCCTTGATCTTCTGCCTGAACACCCTGCTGACCGTATTAAGTACGGTCGCCTCGGTGGCGATGATCGGACTGCTTGGCCAGAGGACGCGCTGAAATGGATCAGATTATCTCCCCGCCCGCCCTGCAGGTGGACCAGCTCTCCCATGCCTATGGTCAGGTGGCCGCGCTCAATAGTATCAACCTCACCGTCGGGCGCGGCGAGCTGTTGACCATCGTCGGTCCGAGCGGCTCCGGCAAGACTAGCCTGCTACGCATTTTGGCTGGTTTCGAGATCCCCAATCGCGGTGGTCGCCTGCGCATTGGCGGCGTGGACATGTTAGAACGCCCGCCGAACCAGCGGCCGGTGGCAACCGTGTTCCAGCACTACGCGCTGTTCCCGCATCTCAGCGTCGGCAAAAATGTCGAATACGGTTTGCTCGTGCGTGGCGTGGCAAAGGCGCAGCGCCGTGCACGGGCAGCGGAAGCGCTCGAGATCATGCGGCTTCCCGGCCGGGAGCAGCGGCGTATCAGCGAGCTCAGTGGCGGCGAGCGTCAGCGCGTTGCCTTTGCGCGAGCCTTGGTAACGGATCCGGAAATCCTGCTGCTAGACGAGCCGATGGGTGCGCTGGACGAACCTCTTCGCCGCGCGCTGGAAGCCGAAATCCGAGGACTGCAGCGCAAGCTTGGCACCACCGTCATCCAGGTCACGCATGGGCGCGAGGAAGCTCTGGCGATGAGTGATCGGTTGGTGGTGCTGAGGGGCGGACGGGTTGAGCAGGACGCATCGCCGAGGACTGTGTTCGAACGCCCGGTCAGCCGTTTTGTCGCCGGTTTCATGGGCCTGACCAACCAGCTGACCGGCCGGATCGTCTCAGGCGGTAGCCGACACGTCACCATCGAGACCGGTCACGGACGGCTCGACGGCCAATGGAGCGGCCTGAGCCCCGCGGAGCTTGGCGCCGCCGCATTCCTGGCGGTTCATCCCGAGAAGCTCTCGCTCGATCTGGACGACGCCTGCAGCAACCAGCTGCAGGGCCGCGTCGTGCAGGCCCTCTATCAAGGTCTTGGCAGCCGAGTTGAACTGGAAACCGACTTCGGTTCGTTCATCGTCGTGTCTGATCGTATCGAACCGCTTACGGGCACCGTCCATCGCTTCGGCTGGAACGCCGAGAATTGCGTGATCGGAAGCCTTGACGCCGATGTGAATGGATGACCCAGACCATGGCAGATTTGCTCTCCCGCACCGAGATTGGCCGGGTGGTACCGCTCCACCGCCGCCAGTTCCTGCGCAACGGCGCGTTGGCGCTGACCGCGCTGTCCGGGGGCATCGCCTTGCCTGACCGGCGTTTCCGCGCTGACGCAGCAACACCAGATAATGTGGTGCGCGTACTCGGGGTTTCGACCGGGGCTTTAACCGACTGGAGCGAGTTTGAGAGAGCCACCGGTCTGAAGATGGAGTGGACCCCGGCGTCAGACGATGTCGGGCTGTTCCTGCATGACATGATCGCGGGCGATGCGGGCGAGCGCTACGACCTCGTCACCTGCCTGAGTGGAAGCTTTGCGCCGTTGGTGGACCAGGATCTGCTGATGCCAATCGATCTCGGCCGGCTGAAGAACTGGACCAACCTGCAGGGCTTTGTGTCCGGTGTAACCCCGAAGGCGCCAGGCGTGAACAAGGCCTGGGGCGTGCCCTATCACATGAATGCAGACAGCTTCCTGTATGCGCCGAGGCGCCTGGGGGTACCGGATGCACCGGAAGAGATTTCCTGGAAGCTGATCTATGACGATCCGCGCACTAAGGGCCGGGTTGCCCTCGACAACGAGATCTATGCTTTAATATGCGCCTCGATTTACGTAAAGGCGCATAAGCTGGCTGAGATCGACGACCTTGCCAACATGACCACCAGCGAGTGTCGCTCGGTGGCAGATTTCCTGATCGAGCGCAAACAGGCCGGTCAGTTTCGCACCTTTTACAAATCCTATGACGAGCAGCTGCAACTGCTGCTGGGCGGCGAGGTGATCGCCGAGTCCGGATGGGAACCGGTGGCGCGCGAAGCACAGCGACATCATGACGACGTTGCCTATGCCTATACTGTCGAGGGCTACGACAAGTGGGCGCAGAACCTGATGGTTCCGGCTCAGGTTGCCGATCGCAAAAGCACCGACAAAGTGCACGCTACTATCGACTGGATGCTGTCGGGCGCCTATGCGGCGGAGTTATCGACGCGAGAAGGCTACATGACGCCCCGGCTTGATCTCGGTCTCACCTATGCTCAGGAGCACGGCTGGGGTGCCGATCGCATCACCGTCATTCGCCAGGTGATCGACAAGGGTACCGCCAAGCTTTCGAAGCCGCTGTTCTGGGATCCCGGCTATTTCACCAACTTCGCCAGCTACCACACCGAGATGGCTCGCTTCCGAAATGCCTGACGGAGGTCGCAGGACGGCTATGGCAGAGCCGGATGACTGCAGCGCGACACTGGAACAGAACACGGTCTGGAACTTTACCCAGGTCACCTGAACCCGAGTTGGGTGCCGGACGACCTTCATCACGAGACAAGCGTCCGGCATTCCCGCCATTAGCAGACCGACCTGACATTCGAGATCAGCGTTAAGAGCTTGATCCAAGCCAAATGCAAAGAAAACCGATTTCTAAGATGCTGACCAGCATCAGGCTCCATTGACCACAGGGTTCGTATGGGAGGAGGTAGTGTTGGTTGATCAGGCTTAATGCATTGGATGCTGGACCTGCGCAGGAAAACGAGCCATTTCGGCAGCTTATTACTATGGATTCGTAACTGACGCTTTCCGGGATCGGAATGAGCCGGTGAGATTCAACATTTGAACAGCCTCGCGAGCCCGAGCAACTTCAGCTGGATTGCCTTGAGGTCGGTATTCCGAATTCCTGCAATCAAACTGCTGGCGTGGCGTGACATCGGTCAGTTCGATAAAGCCAAGTGCTATGGCACTAGTTTTAGAGGATTGAGCTTCGGCACCTGCACACGCTGCTGATGCCAGTAGCAGGACGAGCCCGCGGTAAGTCCCCCACTAAGACTTCATCGTTATCCACAGTGTTGAGGGGGAACGCTACGAATGTAGGCTACGAAGATCCCACTAGCAGAGGCGTCAGACGGTACGATTAAGCGATGGCTTAACCAAGACGAGGAGGGGTGGATGCGAAGACCTCCTTCAAATTTGGCACGAAATAGTTGAGTTGCGGCTGATCGGGTTACGATTGGCCGCAATCCAATGCGCTTGGCAGACTATACTCTATGCGGGTATAAGTAGGATAACGTGGTCCCGCCTGCTGTTCATGCTGTATGCGGCAATCACCAGTGCGCGTTCTCTGGATGCCCGCACGAGCACCAACCGCCTTGGCCCATACTGAACGCTGTGCATCTATTGCAAATCCCGCAAGGACCCGTCCCGAGCCGGGTCTCATCATATCGCTGGGCGACGGAGCAGAACTCTGAAAAGTTCGTGACAATTTCGTTACACCCTTCCTTACACTCAAACATGTTCAGACTCCGCGTGCTGTTTTCAAACTCCCAATCGATCGTGCCCCACCTTAGTTTTTAGATGCAAGTTAAGTCCGGAACCGGACGTGAGATTTGTTTGACCGTGGCGGGGATACATCTACCCTCAGCATAGATCGGGATCACTCATTGTAAGGAGCTGCTCGAGCGAGGCGTCGACCGTCTGCCATACGAGCCGCTGGCTCGGCCAGCTTCCAAGGGCCTCAGAGGTTTACCAGGGCCTGTTAGCACCTGATCCGGTCGCATGTGGCTGCGAGGCGGGAGATGCTTTTGAAGGAGCGTGCAGTTTTTTTACAGCGTGTAGCGACTGCGCGCCATTCCTTCAGTCTTTTCCACACCCGTTCAACCGGATTGCGGTTCGTGTGAGATCAATAAGGGACAGGAAAGCGTCTCCCCGTTCCGGCGATTTGGATCAAGGGGCGGGCGCCCAGGCTCCAGACGTGCTCACGGAAGTCGTGGCTGCTGTAGCCCCGTTCGGCGACCACCCACTTCGGAACGCCAAGCAGCTTGTCCAGCAGCGGGTGAAACGAAAGGGCATTCGGCTGAACCAAAAGAAGTTGTTCCGGCTCTACCAGCAGGAGAGACTGGGGGTACGCAAGCGGGGCGGTCGGAAGCGGGTATTGGGCACCCGATCGCCGATGGACTTGCGGGAGGCGCCGAACCAGCGCTGATCGCTCGACCTCGTGTCGGACGCTCTCAACAACGTATTAGGGGTCACTACACGAAAGATAATTTTATGTACGCTAGCCAAGAACGGATGTAGAACTCTACGCTGCCAACAGCGACTGGGGCCGACGTAGAGGCTTGAGACCGCTGCGCTCGGGCTCAGCCTCTCCAGGCCAGATGTAATCACCGGTCAGGCTGATGTGCTCCCAGCCAAGCGGTGCAATATGCCTCTTGAGTTCCTGTGGCACGGTCGCCCCGAGCCTCGTAAATGCTTCGTTGGGGTAGCGGGTGTTCCACATGATGATGGCCGCAATCAAGAGGTTCAGCCCTGATGCTCTAAAGGCCTGACTTTCGAATTGTCGATCACGCAATTCGCCAAGCCTATTGAAGAAGACCGCGCGGGCCAGCGCGTTACGGGCCTCGCCCTTGTTCTGGCCAACCTGGGCGCACCGGCGCATGTCGCGACTGAGGATCCAGACAAGAGTGAACACGGTGCGCTCGAGGCGCCCGACGTCACGAAGTGCGACGGCCAGACCGTTCTGGCGTGGATAAGCAGCCAGCCTTCGAAGCATCGGCGAAGCGCTCGTCGTGCCCGCGCGAATGGAGACAGCGAGGCGCCCGAGCTCGTCCCAGTTTGCCTCCATGTGCCTGATGTCGAGCACGCCGCCCACCAATGGCTCGATCATCGGGTCGACCGTCATGCCGGGTAGCAGATAGATGCGCCGGTCTTTGATGTCTCGCAGGCGGGGGGCGAACCGGGAGCCAAGGAACAGGCAAAGGGCTAATGAGTGGTCGGTCGCACCGCCCGTATCAGTGCAGTGCTCGCGGATCTGCAGGCCCGATCGATGCGACAGCAGGCCGTCCAGGACATGCAGCGCCTCGGACGCGGCGGCCGCGATCACCTTGGTGTGAAACGGCCCAACTGGTCCGAGATGTGTATGTAGAAGGCAACCCCGGGCTCACTGCCATGGCGAGCGCTTATGTCACCCAGGCCGCTCCCCTGACTGCCCGATCGGAAATACTGCCCGTCCGATGACGAGCGGGAACCGTCTCCCCAGACGGTGGAGAGCGGCAAGGTCCGATAGGTATCGACAAGACGGGCGAGGGCGGCAGCGTAGGTCTCCTCACGGATATGTCAGTCATGCACCCAGGCGAGTCGGCGGGACGTGACACCGCTGCACGTCTCGGCCATCCGCGTCAGGCCCAGGTTGATCCCGTCAGCCAGCACAGTGGCCAAAAGCGCTGTGCGGTCCTCTGCGGCTCGACCGGTGCGCTGGTGCGTAAAGCGCGCCGAGAAGTCAGTCCAGCGGTCGACTTCCATCAGCAGGTCCGTGATGCGGATCCGTGGAAGCAGGTCGTAGGCCGCGTTTCTGGCGACGCCGGCCTCGGGTGGCGTCGTCGCCTTGAGCGGGGTGATCTTCAACTCACCACCGTCTAGACGCGCGTCGGGGAGCTGCCCGATCCGGGCTAGTGCGGTCACCATGACGAGCTTGCCGTGGGGCAGCATCTGACGGTCCTCCAGATGTGTTCCCCAGAGCGATGAGACCGCGATCGGCAGCGGTCCGTTTGCCTTCATCAGATCGAAGCTCGGTCGCGGGATCAGCGCATTATCAAAGGACTGGTCGTGCTGACTGCCCTCGACCCAGATGTCTCCGGCGCGCAGGCGATCGCCAAGCTCGGACAGGACGCAGAGCTCGTAAGGCCGACGATCGATCTTGCCATTCGGCATTACGAAACTGCGCCACGAGCGTCTGATAAAACCGGTCGGGGCGGTGTCGGGCAGGCCACGCCGTCGTGTCTGCCAGATCTCTCGCAGAATGCCGATGGCTTCGAGCAGGCTCGCCGAACTCCGGTGCACGTACCTCATCGGGACTAAGAGCGCCTTTCAAAACCTCTTCTGCAGCGTGTTGAAGCAGATCAATGAGCAGGCGAGAGCGGTGAACGCGTGGTGGATATCGCTTCTGCGCTCGTAGCGCGTGACGAGGCGGCGGTAGCGGTTGATCCACGCGAAGGTCCGCTCGATGACCCACCTGTGTCGGCCCAGCTTCTGGCTGGTCTCGACGCCGCGCCGGGCGATGCGGGGTGAGATCCCACGGCTGCTGCAGGCCTGGCGGCACCGTCGGTGATCATGGGCCTTGTCGGCGTGCAGCTTGTCCGGCCGGTGTCGTGCCCGGCCCGGCTTGCCGCCGATCGCCAGGATGCTGTCGAGCAGTTCCTCGAACGGCATGCTGTCGTTGGTGTTGGCGCCGGTCAGGATGAAGGCGAGCGGGATGCCGCTCCGGTCCGTGACGAGATGGCGTTTCATGCCGAGCCTGCCCCGATCGGTCGGGTTTGGCCCTGTCTTGTCGCCCCCCTTTTTTGCAGCCAGCGATGCGCTGTCCAGGCAGGCCCGGCTCCAGTCGATCCGGTCGGCCGCCCGCAGCCGACGCAGCGGTTCGCGGTTTAGTGCATCCCACACGCCCGCCTCTTGCCGATCCCGCAAGCGACGCCAGCACGTGATGCCCGAGCCGCACCCCACCTCGAGCGGTAGCATCGCCCGCTGGATGCCGGTCCGTAGCACGAACAGGATCCCGGTCAGCGCCGCCCGATCCGGTACCCGCGGCCTGCCGCCCCGCGGTCGTGGCGGAGGCACGGGCAGCAACGGCTCGATGATCGACCAGAGGGCGTCGGAGACGAGCGCAGAAGCCATGTCTCCTCATGAATCAGATCGCCAGGCAGTACAAGGTTTTGAAAGGCGCTCTAAGTCGCCATCGCCGTCAGCGCACTTAATCGCATGATCCGAACAGCCAAGCCCGTATCGGTTCGGGCATCCCAACGTTACCTGCTGGTAGGGCGGTCCAAACCCTGTAGACGATCCATGCACCAACGCCAGTCGAACCGCATTGCGGTCCGACTGGCCGTCTTAAGCCCGTCGACGTGATCAGTCGTCTTTATCAACCACAGAACTGGCGGCGATCCGCGGGTAGGCGACGCCCGGCCTGGTGCCCTCCCAAAGCACCCGATTGAACAGCGCCGTCGGCACCCGGTCCTCAACCGAGAAGTCGAAACCGGCAGTCTTTTTCGCCCACCACGCGGCGTCGTGTAATGGCCGGATGTCTGGTCCGGCAGCATAGCGGATTCCGGTCTGGTTGGCGGCGACGAGCGTCGTTGTCTTGAGGATCGTCGATGCCGTGGCGGTGTAGGACCAGTCGCCAGAGCCGGAGATATCGAACACGTCGGCCATCGGCGCCGCATTGGCGGTCAGCAGGCTGATATGCGCGGTACCCAGGATATCCTCCATGGTGCGCAGCATGTTGACCTGATTGTAACGGGTGCTGACGACGGCATGCTGCCTGACGTAGGCGCCGGCGACGTAGGCGGTAGCGCGATGGCTGTCGACATGGTCCGGCCCATCCTGGCTGTCGTCCTCGATGACAAACACCAGCGTACTTTTTGCAAACGGGCTTTCGCTGACGGTCTGCAGCACGCGGCCGATGGCCAGGTCGTTATCGGCCTCCTGGGTTTCCGGCGTATTCACGCCGGCCAGCGCGGTCGCAAAGTTGCCTGTATGATCGTGGCTGAGGCGAACGGTTTCGAAGGCGGGCAGATTATTGTCATGCACATAGTGCCTGAACTCGCGCTTCCACTCGTTGACGTTCCACTGGTCGGAGAAGTTCTGGTCGAAGCCCCGGAAGTAGAGGTCGGTATTGCCCTGCAATGCCGGATGCAGCTCGGCAACCTGCTGGATGCCGGCGGCGCCGGCGTTTGTGATGGGCTGGCCGTTCAGGGTTGTCGGGCCGATATTGTTGACCATGAAACCATAGTTGCGAACGCTCAGACCGGCCTTGATCGCAGCGACAAAAATGTAGCCGTTCTGCTGGCCTGGCTCGTCGCCGAAAACGGTGTCGGTCGCGGCGATATCGGACGGGCCGGGAAGCAGATTGGCGGTTCCCCCGGGCAGGAGCGCGGACAGCGTGTTATAGTTGTAGACGGTGCCGTTGACCGTGGTGGGCGCCACTGCGTCGACGCGCGCGGCATCGGCGACGCCGACCGGCACGTTGCGGTTCGAGCCTTCGGTCTCGTAGGAAAGCCCACGGTTGACATAGGCGTAGTTCTGCTGCTGCGTCACTTCCTCGTCGTTGGTGATGCGGCCGCGCATCGACCACGACCAGCCATCCATGCTGCCGTCCGCCGGATCGAAGAAATTGTCGAGCGTCACGTACTGGCGCGAGATCCTGTGGAAGTTCGGGGTGATGTCCCGGCCGAACTGGACCAGCGACGGGTCGGCGTTGGCGCCGTTCTTGAGATCGCCGAGGATCTGATCAAACGTGCGGTTCTCCTTGATGATGTAGATGACGTGTTTGATGCGCCGCCTCAGGAACGACATCACCTGCCTGTCAGCAGCCGGCACCCTGGCAGAGTAGCCGTTGTTCTTCGCGACCTGTTCGGTCAGATCGATCAGTTGCTGAGCGTCCGGCGTCGGCGCGCTGATTAGCGAAGCCTGCTCGAGCTGAAACTGATACTGGTTGGCGGCATTGGACGCGGCGGCGGCGATCGTGTTGGCCGCGAGGATGCCGGCCGGGTTATTGCTGTAGCCCGGTGGGATCGGGGCAAATGCCTTGTACTGGATAGAGCCGGTGTTGGTCATCAGGTTGGCGGGATTGGGGCCGGTGTTGCTCTTGCCATTGATGATGTACATCTGGCGGCCATCCGTGCTGAAGGCGATGTCCTTCGGCGCGTAGGCGGTCGGGATCAGGCCGGTCACGCTCAAAGCCTGGCTGCCGGTCAACGGCACGACCGCGATGTTGTTGGCGCCGTTGTTGACGACATAGAGCGTCTTGCTGTCCGGGGACAGGGTTACGGCATACGGTGCAGCGCCGGTATAGCGGGGTCCTTTGAGCATTCCGGCCGGGGCGCGGACATCGATTTCGCGTAGGAGGCTGTTGCTGGCGACGTCGATCAGGCCAACACGATCCTGGTTATCCTCGGCGACAAACAGCACGCCGTCCCGCAACACCATGCCGTATGGGTTGCCCGAAAGCTTGATCCGCTTGACCAGGCGGCCTGCGGTGCCGGAGATGTCGACAACGACGATCTCGCGATCCCGGGTCGAGGACACGTAGGCGTCGTTACCGTTGATCGCGACCGCGAACGGATATTCGCCGCCGGCCACACCGTTGGTGCCGCTGGTGTTGAACGGACGCAGATCAAAGTCGAACCTGATCCGGGCACTCGCAACGTCGCCTACGGTAATCGAGTCGTTATAGTTGTTCGCAGCAACCAGCGTCCGGCCATCGGCCGAAATCGCGAGGCCGATGGTTTCCGGCTTGACCAGAAGGCCCAGTCCGCCCGAACCGGCCTGAGCGTGGCCAAGCGGGACGGTTTTCGTGAGGGAAAAGACGCCGTCGTTTTTCGTATAGGCGTAGACGGCGTCGTCGGATCCGCCGGCGGCGAACAGGATGTTGCCATCAGGCGACCAGACCAGCCCACGATTGGCATTCGGCTGCTTCAGCACCTGGACCAGGGATGGCCGGCGCGCGTTGCTGCCGCTGATGTCGTAGATGAAGATATACTGAGTCGAATTGGCGGTATCGGTGACGCCGCTCGCATTGTGCAGGGAGTTCTGGCCGCCGGTGACAATCGCCAGGCTTTTTCCATCCGGGCTGACTGCCTCGAGCAGCGCCTCGCTGGCGATGAAGTTCGGGTAGTCAGGCAGCTTCGGGTTCAAGAGCTGTTGCTCGGCACCCCGGATGGCCAGCGGGGTAATGTAAAGGTTGGTCGGCAATTCAACCCCTCTCGGGGTCGCATCGGCGACCGTCGCGAACGACAGGGCGCTGGTGGCGAAGAGGGCGGTCCGGAGCCTTTGGCTCAAACGGATGGGCATGGGCATTCTCCTTTGCTGGCGCGCCGGCTTGTCACGGGTGTCGGCACGGATCATCGTGTCAAAGACTACAGTTCGGGATCTGATGGTCGGCCGGTCGCGGCGGGGACTGGACGATGAAGCGCACGGATTGACTGGCAACAAGGCGGTTTGGCCGCGCTTTCATAAAACTGTCTCCGAATCCCATCGGTTGAGACCATAGGATATTTGCCTGACGGAACGCTGACGGTACGGTCGCACTGGGCGCCTCGGCGTACGATGTCATATAAACTTCGCGGTTGACGCCGCAGGACCAGGTGCGTGACACGACCGATGCGGATATTGCTGATCGAGGACCATGCCACACTTCGGGAGATGCTGAGCGCGCATCTTCGCCATATAGGCTTTGCTGTGGATGTCATGCCGACGGGTCGTCTGGCGTTGGCGGCGGCGGCGGCGGCACCCTACAACGCCATCGTGCTCGATCTCGGTCTACCTGACATGGACGGCATGGCCGTGTTGGAGGAATTGCGTGGCAGTGCGAATGCCGATGCCGCCGTGCTCATCCTGACCGCCCGGGGTGGACTGGAAGATCGGGTTGCCGGTCTGGACGCAGGTGCCGACGATTATCTCCTCAAGCCATTCGATCTCCCGGAGTTCGACGCCCGGCTACGGGCGGTGATCCGCCATGGCGCAAGTCGGGCGGCTGACCGCGGACGGTTGCTAAGGTTCGGCGATCTGGCCTTCGACGCGGTCTCTCGCGAGGCTCAGGCGGGACCGCTGAAGTTATCTCTGACGCGTCGCGAGCGCGCGCTGCTCGAGGCCTTGCTTGAAGCCGGCGGCCGTACGGTGCAGCGGGATGCTATCGAAGGCCGTCTCTATAGCTTCAACGAGCCCGTCGGCAGCAATGCACTCGAGGCTGCCGTTTCACGACTACGTCGTCACCTTGCAGACGCCGGGTCCAACGTCACGGTGGAGAACCTGCGCGGTGTAGGCTATCGCCTGCTGGCGTTCGAGCCGCATGCGGATGAGACCACGTGACGTGGCACCGCAGCCTGCGTGCCCGGTTTATCGTTTCGATCAGCATCGTTCTCGGCTTCGTCTGCATACTGGTGACGGTTGCGCACTAACTGGGCGTTGGTGCATGGATGCAGGAGGTAGCATCGCCTGAGTAGCCCGGCTACGCCGCCATCGCATCCCGAAGCAGCGCAGGCAGGTAACGAACTGGCCGGCCTACGAGGCAGGCCTGCGGCAGCGTGGCGACCTGACCATCTGGCTGGACGAGGCTGCGCTGTCGGGCTGGAACACGCCGCGCAGGACGACACGAAGTGGCCAGCCGCCCTACACGGACCTGGCCATCGAGTTGGTGCTGAAGCTGCGGCTGGTCTTCCATCTGGCGCTGCGCCAGGCCGAAGGCTTCGCCCGTTCGGTACTGCGCCTGCTGGGCCTGGACCTTTCTGTGCCGGACCATACCACGCTCAGCCGCCGCAGCCGGGCGTTCGCCGGTCGGCAACCGCGTTCCGCACAATGCGGCGGGCCAGTCCATGTCGTGCTGGACAGCACCGGATTGCAGACGTTGGCCAGGGCGAGTGGGATGGCGAGAAGCACGGCCGAACACCGCGGCGATGGCGAAAGCTGCATCTGGTCGTCGCTGCTGAAACCGGCGAGATCGTAGCGCACGTCCTGACCGATCCGATTTCGGTGACATCACCGCCGTCCCTGTCCCGCTCGCGACGGTTGAGGGATAGATCGCCAGCGTAATCGCTGACGGCGCCTATGACGGCGCGTCCGTCTACCGGGCGGCATCTCCGCGCCAGCGCGATCCGCCACCTGACATCGTCATCCCGCCGCTTGCGTCCTCGATGATCAACGACAACAAGACCTATGCCGCGACAGCCCGGGATCGTCATGTCCGATACATTGTTGAGAGGAGCCGCATGGCCTGGCAGAAGGCAACCGGGTACGGGCGCCGCAGCATCGTGAGAACCGCGATCGGCCGCTACAAGCACGGCATCGGTGCGAAACTGCGAGCCAGATCAGCCGATGGCCAGCGGGGCTAAGTCGCCATCGCCGTCAGCGCACTTAATCGCATGATCCGAACAGCCAAGCCCGTCTCGGTCCGTCAGAACTGATCCTCCACACTGGGAAGAAATATCTCACCAGCCTCCGGTCCATGCGCCAACGCCTGTAGCCGCCTATTCACCGGACGCTCACCAGATGTTTAGTCCCGGCATTTGGTGGATCAGGTCGAGCGTGAATCGTTTTTGGCTCAGAAGTCCAGGTTTTGCAGATGGCTTCGTAGGGGGTGAGGCCCTTCAGGGTCTTCAGTCGCCGACCGAAGTTGTAGGCATCAGCATATGCCCGTGCATGAACGACTGGGACTTCGTGGACATTTCCTGGTCGCCTTTGACCGAGTTGCTCCCGGACCGGTGCACGCCCGAGCTCGGGCGGCTGCAAGCGGAGTTGAGCGCCAGGCACCCCTTCCGAGAAGCAGCCCGGCTGTTGACCAGTCTCTTGCCGTGCCAGCCGATGAACCACGCCACCATGCGAAACAGGACCCATCGCGTCGCATCGGATCTTGAGCAGATGCCGCCAGGTCAACCCGCGCCGGAGCCCGAAGCCAAACCACAGGGTGAGATCATGGTCCTGATCGACGGGGCGCATATTCGGGCGGCTCATGGCTATCAGTCGCGGCGAGTCGACGTCACCGTCGGCAACATCGAAGTCGCAGGAAGGCCGCCACGGCGGTTCGCTCTGGCCCCCAAGGGTGCCGGATCGCCGTTGGCAACCATGCGTCAGGCGCTTCGAGAGCAGGGTTGGCAGCCCGGTCGCTCCGTCACAGTGCTCAGCGACGGCGAGGCGGCTCTTCCCGGCCTGGTCCGCGCCGCAGTTGGTGAGCCGATCGCGTGCATTCTCGACTGGTGGCACATCTCCATGCGAGTGCAGCATATCCAGCAAGCGATGCGCGGCATCCACGCCCCCGATCCGCAACCATGCTTAGATCTGGACATGATCGACTGGTGGGTCGGCCGACTACAAAAGTTGATCTGGCATGACCGCTCCGACGAGGCGCTCGACGAGTTATTCTACATCCAACACGCTGTGCCGGTGGTCGTCCGTGTCAATGGCGAAACGTTAAGATCTGCCGCTGCGATGCTCCTCTGGAACTGCGACGACCTGCGTCGCGACTTGGAGAACGCCGGCAGCTCGTTGATCAACTACGGTGAGCGTTACCGCTCCAAGCTGCCCATCTCGACGTCGCGGGCAGAAGGATGCTTCGACGAGATCGCCAACGCCCGCATGGCCAAGAAGCAGCGAATGAGGTGGTCGCCCGCAAGATGCACATGGCGTCGCCGTGGTGCGCGCCGCGGTCCTGGACGGTCGTCTCACGCAGCCATTCAATCTTCCTCTGGCGGCGTGACCAAAACCTTTCCACTCCCGCAACGCTGTAAGCGACTTCGTCCAGAGTTTCGTGCGATTAGATTAGCACATGTCGCATTTATCCAGAAGCTTTTCTCAAATATTGATCGTCTGACATACTCGAACTATGCGTTTCAAATTCCAGCGAATGACTGCAGCGCGACACCCGTCTCCCTATGCATGAGGCTCCGCGCCGGATTATCCAGCACAACCCTCGTTGCCTTGCATATTGCGAGACTGGTCACCCCTTCTCGGGCGAACATCTGTTCTAGAGACATCTGGACTGATCACCGCGGGCGAGATCCAAGGTGCGGCTGCATGAGCCGCGCCGACTGCACGCGGGTGTGAAATATCAGCCACTCACTGTGCCGGAACCGAAGGATTTGCCGGTGAAGTTTTCGCCTGTGTTCACCCCGCCCGGGGATGGTCACTTGCCACATCCCCGGGCTGCAAGGACAACGGTCGAGGCGAAGCAAGTCCGGAGCGCTCCCATGCCGATCAGCCCGATCCCCCAGCCCCGCACCATCCCGCTGCTCGGCAACCTGGCCGACATCGACAGTCATGGCCCGGTGCAGAGCCTGATGCGGCTGGCGGCCGAGCACGGCGAGATCTTCCGCCTGAGCCTGGCCGGCCAGAACCCGATCATCGTGAGCTCGCATGCGCTGGTGGATGAGCTGTGCGACGAGACTCGCTTCTGCAAGAAGGTCCATTCATCCATCGAGCATGTCCGGCCGCTGGCGGGCGACGGGCTCTTCACCGCCTACGACCACGAGCCGAATTGGGCGCGTGCGCACCACCTGCTGATGCCGGCGTTCGGTCCGCTCGGCGTGCGCGCAATGTTCGGCAAGATGCTGGACGTGGCCGAACAGATGCTTCTTCGCTGGGAGCGGTTCGGCGACGCGGAGATCGACGTCGCCGACAACATGACCAGGCTCACACTGGACACCATCGCGCTGTGCGCGTTCGACTACCGGTTCAACAGCTTCTACCAGAACGAGATGCACCCGTTCGTGGCGGCAATGGTCGGCGCGCTGGACGAGGCCAGTGCACGTGCCCGCCGGCCCGAGGTCGCGTCGCTCGTCATGCTGACGAGGCGGCGGCAGTTCGACCACGACGTCAGGCTGATGCACGCGCTCACCGATACGCTGGTCGCCGAACGCCGCGCGCATCGGCGGCCGGACGGCGCGCCCGATCTTCTCGACATCATGCTCGACGGGCAGAACGATAACGGCGCGCTGCCTGACGAGAATATTCGCTACCAGATGGTCACCTTCCTGGTCGCCGGTCACGAGACCACCAGCGGCCTGCTGTCGTTCGCGCTCTTCCTGGCGCTCCAGAACCCCACGGTGCTGGACCAGGCGCGTGCGCAGATCGATGCGGTGCTGGAAGGTCGCGCGCCCACGGTCGAGGACCTTGGGCGCCTGCACTGTGTCGAACAGATCCTTATGGAGACCCTCCGCCTCTGGCCCACGGCACCGGCCTTCGCGGTGACGCCGCTGCAGGACACCATCGTCGGCGGCCGGTATGCCGTCACCACAGAGGACACACTCCTGGTGCTGAGCCCGGCGCTGCACCGCGACCCGGCAGTCTGGGGTGCCGACGCGGAACGGTTCCGCCCCGACCGGTTTGCGCCCGAGCAGGCCAGGCAACTGCCACCCAACGCCTGGAAGCCGTTCGGCACCGGTCGCCGCGCCTGTATCGGCCGCGGTTTCGCAATGCAGGAGGCGCAGTTGGTGCTGGCGATGATCCTCCAGCGCTTCCACATCGAACTCGCCGATCCCGGCTATCGGCTCGAGATCACCGAAACGCTGACGATCAAGCCCCACAATCTCTTTATCCGCGCCCGCCGCCGGGGCCCCGCCGCCCGCCGCCCCGCCAGCGCCATGCCAAGCGCGCCGCAGCGGCCCTTAACGCCGCACATCGAGCCGGCGGCAGCCGGTCCGAGCACCGGCGGACGGTTGCTGGTGCTCTACGGCAGCAACACCGGCTCTTGCGAAGCCTTTGCCAGGCGCATCGCCAGCGACGCCGCCGGCCAGGGCTATGCCGCCAAGGTCGCGGGCCTCGACACGTATACGGGACAACTCCCGACCGACGGCGCGGTGATCCTGCTCAGTGCAACCTATGAAGGGCAGCCGCCCGACAACGCGGCTGCTTTCCTGTCCTGGCTCGAGGCGGAGGAGCCCGGCGCGCTTTCCGGCGTGCGGTTCGCGGTATTCGGCTGCGGCAACCCCCAATGGAGCCGCACCTATCAGGCGATTCCCAAGCGGCTGGATGGCGCCCTGGAACGTGCCGGCGCCAACCGGATCAGGCCCCGTGGGGAGGCAGACGCGAGCGGCGACTTCTTCGGCGATTTTGACGAATGGTATGCTCAGCTCTGGGCCGATCTGGGGCGCACATTCGGGCAACAGCCGGTTGCGGCGGCGGTGCCGCAGGCACTGGAGATGGATGTGCTGCCGCCCGGGCGTGCCACGTCGTTACGCCTGACCGACCTGCAGGGGGGTGTCGTGCTCTCCAATCGTATCCTTGGCGACACGGATCGATCGCCGGGGAACTCGGTCAAGCGTCACATCGAGATCGCATTGCCGTCCGGTATGAGCTACCGCACGGGCGACTATCTGGCGGTGCTTCCACGCAATCCGCCGAACAACGTCACGCGCGCGCTGCGGCGCTTCGCGCTGGCGCCCGACACCCAGATTGTCGTACGCAAGGGCGGTCCCGCGACGACGCTGCCGGTCGGCTACCCGGTTTCGGTCGCCGAACTGCTGGCGAACTATGTCGAGCTGGAACAGCCTGCGACGCGCGAGCACGTCAACATGCTGGTTGAGTGCACACACTGCACGCCGGAAAAGATGGCGCTCGCCGCCTTCGCCCATCCCGACATCTACAGGAGCGAGGTTTTGGCGAAGCGCGTGAGCCTGCTGTCACTGCTCGAGCGGTTTCCGTCCTGCAACCTGTCCCTGGCCGCCTTCCTCGGCTCGCTGCCGGGAATGCGCGTGCGCCAATATTCGATTTCCTCCTCTCCGCTACGCGATCCGGCGAGGTGCTCCCTGACCTTTTCGGTGCTGGATGCACCTGCCCTTTCGGGTAATGGACAATACCTGGGCGTGGCGTCGAACTACCTGGCAGGGCTCGGCGAAGGGGCCCGCCCCTCGGTGGCGGTCCGGCCGTCCCAGGCTTTCCATCCACCGGCCGAGCCGGCAACGCCCATGATCCTGGTCTGCGCGGGCGCCGGCTTCGCTCCGTTCCACGGCTTCCTGCAGGAGCGTGCGCTCCTCAAGCGCCAGGACAAGCCGGTAGGCCCGGCATTGCTGTTTTTCGGCGTCGCTCACCGTGACATCGACCGGATCTACCGGGAAGAGCTGCGCACTTGGGAAGATGAAGGCGTCGTCACCGTGCGCATGAGCTATTCGCGTGAGCCGGAAGGAGACGTGCGCTACGTTCAGCACCGCATGTGGCAGGACCGCGCCGACGTCGCCGACCTGTTCCGGCGCGGGGCCACGGTGTTCGTATGCGGCGACGGCGTCCGCATGGCGCCGGACGTCCGTGCCACCTTCGTGCGCATCTACGGGGAAGCCATGACGGTTCCGCCCGAGGAAGCGGAAGCCTGGGCAGATCGCATCGAGCACGAAAACGGACGCTACGTCGCGGACGTGTTTTCGTGAGCCATGCGTCGCGTTGACTGATCCACTCGCCACCGGGAGTGATCGGTAGGTGCTAAAACACAATCTGAGCGCATAAGTCGGAATGCGGACCGACGTAAGTGGAGGCATGATCGATTGGGACAAGGGCTGCGTCTGTACCATCGCAGTCACGCGAAGACGATGCGTCTTGCCGTTAAGTCGGAGGAGGTTGCCGTGTTTGCGCACATAGAAGCCCTTCCGGCCAGTCATAGACTTGGTTCCGACCGGGTTCGACATCACGACATCTTCGATAATCGATAGGTCTTCAACCACCGATGAGACAGAACCCAAGCATCTCTGGCGCTGTCTGGTCAGGCAAGGCCGAGCAGGCGGATCAAGCCCAGGCTGAGCAGCCCCAGCGCCAGCAGGGACAGCAGGACCACGGCGGTGACCCGGGCGCCGGCTCGGACTGCCACACGCAGGTCGGTACCCAGCCCGAGTGCTGCCATGGACACCACGGTCAGCAGGCTCGCGGCCCATGAAGCCGGCTGCAGCATCACGTGCGGCACCATCCCGAGGGAGCGCAGCGTCGCCAGGCCCAGGAAGCCGATAATAAACCAGGGCACCAGCTTGTGCAGGGGGAGGCCGGCCTGCTTCGGGCGATCGCCGGCGGTCAAATGCGGTGCTGCCTCGTCGGTCTCGTCGCGGAGCCGGCGTGTCAGCAGGGACAGGACCAGCACCACCGGCCCCAGCATCAACACGCGGACCAGCTTGACCAGGGTGCCGAGCTGCACCGCGACCGTCCCGACGGGTGCCGTCGCCGCCAACACCTGCGGAACCGCGTAGACGGTCAGACCGGCGAGCGCGCCATATTGCAGCCCGCTCAGATGCAGCAGCGGCACGGCCAGCGGCAGGAGCAGCACCAACACGACGCCGAACAGGGCGGTGAAGGCGATGGAGGCCGCGACATCCTCGCCATCGGCGCCGATCACCGGCGCCACCGCAGCGATGGCCGAGTTGCCGCAGATGGAGTTGCCACAGGCGACGAGGGTCGCCATCCGGTGCGGCAGGCCGAACAGGCGACCGATGCCATAGGAACAGCTGATCGCCAGCACGACCACCGCGGCGATCCCGACCAGTAGGCCCGGACCCGCTGCCAATACGGTGCGCGCGCTGACGGACGCGCCGAGCAACACCACGGCGATCTCCAGGAGCATCTTGGCGCTGAAGCTGATGCCGGCCTGCCAGCGGGCGGAGGGCATCCAGGCAGTGCGGACAACCGTGCCGATGATGATCGCCAGCACCAGGCTCTCCAACCAGGCGGTACCGAACACCCGCCGCTCGAGCACCGCCATAAGCGTTGCAGCTCCGGTGACCAGAACACACAGCCCGATCCCCGGCAGCGTGCGGCGGACGCTGTCGAAGGCGGGCAGCCAAACAGGAACCGATGGGACGGCCAGAAGCGGGGAAGGCCGGTTGCAGGCACTGGCAGCCATGGGTCACCTCGTCTCGATGACGGGAGGATGACCCTCTGGCTGACACGCTTCCAACGGATTAATATGCTAGGAATGATCTGTTCTGGAGATCGGTTGGATGACGCTTGAGCAGCTTCGCATCTTCGTCGCGGTCGCGGAGCGCCAGCATGTGACGGCGGCGGCGCGGGCGTTGAACCTGACCCAGTCCGCCGTGAGCAACGCGCTCGCAGCCCTCGAGGAGCGTCATGCAATCCACCTGTTCGACAGGGTCGGACGCGGCGTGGTCCTGAACGAGAATGGTCGGGTGTTCCTGGGCGAGGCGCAGGCCGTGCTGGCGCGGGCCCGTCTTGCCGAGACGACCCTGGCTGATCTGGGCGGTTTACGGCGCGGGCGGCTTGCGGTGTTCGCCAGCCAGACGATCGCAGGCTACTGGCTGCCGGAACAGCTGGTGCGGTTCCATGAGCGCCATCCAGCGGTCGAGCTCGATGTCCAGGTCGGCAACACGCGCGAGGTCGCGCAGGCTGTGCTCGATGGCGCAGCTGAGCTTGGGTTTGTGGAAGGCGAGCTCGACCATCCATTGCTTGAGCAGCAGGATGTCGGACAAGACCGCCTGGTTATACTCGTTCACCCATCACACGCCTGGGCAAACGGCAAACGCCTGCTTGGCCACGACCTAAGCCTGGCCGTCTGGGTGATGCGCGAGCAGGGGTCTGGCACCCGCTCCAGCCTGGAAGCGGCGCTCACGGCAGCGGGCTGCGATCCATCTGCACTCTTGGTGGCAATGACGTTGCCCTCGAACGAAGCGGTCCTGAGCGCAGTGCAAGCCGGTGCCGGTGTGACCGCACTATCGGAACACGTGGCACGTTCAGCGCTGGCAGCAGGGCAGCTTGCTGCGGCTCGGTACAAACTGCCCGAACGGAGATTTCACATGCTTCGACATCGGGATCGCTACAGCAGCCGCGCTGCCGACGCGCTTGTTGCTGCGATAGGCGAGACCGAGAATCAGGCAGGTTCACCGGATCTCGAGCGAGAGCGCAGTTTGGTCCAGGGCCGCCCCGTACGATCGAGGACACCATGTGATTAAAACAAGGGCAATCGGAACGAGCCAAACTACCGCAAACACTGTAGTTGAAGCGCCCCAATGAGAAGGGGAGCGGGAGATCATGCTGTAGCGGCCGCGGGAGGGCATTGCCAAAGCCAGGGCTGAGAACCGTTTCCTCGGCCGTAAATCAGAAGTCGATACCGATGTCGTCTGGGATCGCATCTTTGCCGGCCGGTCTCCGACCACCCTAGAACTAGATTGTTCGTTAATGGAATTGTTGGGCCAGACCCATATCTTGACCTTGCCCCGGTAGAGTGGACACCGGTTACGGCTTACGCAGCCGCAGCGGTTTGTTCCAGATCAGCAGGTAAACTTTTGCCCACCCGTTGCCGCCGATCGCACTACCCATGCATGGGAGACGGATCGCATGACGGAGCTGCGTTTACTTACTCGTCCCGGTCGCCGGCGGCCGGGCTGAATACATGTATTGTTGCTCATCAGACTGGACATCGGCAAATCGGTTTAATCTGTGACTCTATCGGCCTCTAATGGTGCTCGGACTGGGCCAGCCGCTGTTCCGCAAGCTGCCGCCAGGGTGCATCTGCCGGTGCCGCATCGAGTGCGCGCCGGAACAGGGCAGCCGTTTCCGGCCCGACTGCCCCATCCGCCCGGCTTTGCGCCTCTGCCGCCTGCATCGCCACGGTCGGATCGAAACCGTGCGCGATCGCTACCCGCCAGGCCGCCGCCGCCGCGCCCCAGCTGCCGCGGGACGCTTCCGCCTGGCCGAGCAGGATGTATCCCTGGCGCGCCTGCGGAGCAGCCGGGTTCATCTTCGCCAGTCCCTGCCGCAGCGTGTCGATCAGGCTGGCGTCTTCCTGCTCGCTTGTTTCCGCCTGTGCCATGCGCTGGCCGATCGGTTGCGCGGGCAGGTCCGGCCGGCCGCCGGACAGGTAGAGCAGCAGTGCCACCGGCGGGATGATCGCCAGGACCAGCCAGCTCCGGTTCCGGCCTAATACGGGCACGGGCGATAGCAACGTGCTGTGTGGCGGCCGTGCGTAGGCCTGGAGTTGACTGGCACCAACGCGTGCGGCCGGATGAAGCTGAGCGAACCATTGCGACATTTCACGGGCAGGAATGCATTGCCTCAGCCTGGGGCCGCCCGCAGACGAGAAGGGAGTATTACAGATCCTACATTCGATCTCCCAAAGCTCGAACCGGGCCTTTACCGAGACCGGGTCAACACTGCCGACACGATGAAGCGTGCAACACGTTGAACAAATCTGGATTGGTCTCGAGGCCGCTCGTAGCATAAGGGCGGTCGGTTGAAGTCGGAGATGCATAGAGCCGCGGATGATTGCCGGCTCTGAACGCTTCGTTACGGTGAGCCGCCAGATGTCGCTGGTCGAGATCAACCGACGTTGTTCTAGTACTGCGCGATCCCACCGATAGTGTCGCGCACGTACTGTTGCGGCTCACGCCAGAGCCACACAGCGCCAGGACTGTCGCCAACTCACCACGTATCTCAACACGATAGCCTCGTCTGCGGCAACTCTGCTACGACGTTGCCCTGCGCGCGCTTCCATTCGAGCGCACACGTCTCGGCGAACACCTTGTAGAGCGTCAGGTCCATCAGGCGATCCCGTAGCGTGTGCGGCACCCGATCCGCGAGCGTGTCACGCCGGATGGTATGTAGATTGCCAAATATGGTCGGCCCCTCATTGCAGGCCGTCGAGCAGCCGAAATGCGCCGCGCTGATCTTGGAGAAGCCGCCACCACAGACCCCACAGTGCATCAAGCCCGAGAACAAGTAGCGCGGTCGCTGCTTCGACCAGGACGGCCGGGGGACCAGGGGCGTTGAAACGCGACGCACGCGGCGACCGTCGCGCTGTTGCTTGCTCCCGTCGCCGCTTTCGCCCAGACCAGCCCATCGTCCGCCACGGCCGGCAGTAATCCGCCCGGCTTGGCAGCCGGTCGGACCGCAGGGACCGACAATTCGGACGCCTATCCGACACAGGCCGATGGTACTGCGGAGAACCCGAAAAGCACCATGGTGAGCCGGCGGGCACGCGCTCGAGTACCCAGCCGCATAAGCAGACGCGACATTATGAGCAGACCCTGAAGAGCAATTCGGCGAGCCGGGCACTGGATCGCGCGGCCGGCACGGACAACTCAGGTGCCTATCCAAGCCAGGCGGACGGCACGACGGGCAATTCGAGAGCACCGTCGTGAGCCGCGCGCTCGGAACGACGACGCCGAGATGATCGGCGTTGCTGCTGCGGACCGTTGCCGGCCGCACCCCGTTTCGTCGGGACGCCGCAGCACTATCGAAAGCGAACGGAATTCTGCATTTTGCGCTATCTATAACAGAAACGCGCTATCCTGCTTGGGACGTCTCGCATGAGATCGAGCCGGCGCGCCGCAATCATTTCCCTGGCCGTGGTCCTGGTCGGCGCGGCAGGCTGTTATCTTGCCATCGTCCGCGCCTCCGCGCTGGTGACAGCACGCAACATCCTGAGGGCCGACGACGCGCGCGGGACATCTCTGGGCCAGGATAGAGACGCGCTGCAGCAGCAGGTCACAGGCCTGGAGGCGCAACACTCGACCGCACGAGAATCTGTCGGTCAGGCGCAGGCTGTCTTTCGGCTCGAGCGGGCATGGCTACCCGACCAGGTTAGCTTTGCGAGAGCAATGCCTCGGCAGCTTTCAGATTATACTGCACCACCGGCAGCCGGTCGCTCGCATACTTCTTGATGGCGGGGTCGGTTCCGGAGGCGACCTCGCCCTGATAGGCCTGCAGCATCGCCTTGTGACGGGTGATTTCCTGCGCGACATACGCCTTGTCGAACGCGCCGCCGTGGCTTGCCGACATCGCGGTGATTTCGGCGATCTGCGTGTCGCTCGGCGAGGTGGGAACCGTCATGCCCTGCGCGGTCGCCACCTGTCGCATGCCGATTGCCATGTTGGCGTGATCTGCCATCATCCTAAAGGCAAACGTCTTGACAGCCAGCGACCGGGCGCCCGTGGAGGCGTAGCTGGCGGCCAGTTCTTCCGCCAGATTGTCCTGGCCGGCGGTCTGCACGAACTGTGAATCGTTCGCTGGAACAGTTGCGGTTGTCTCACCTGTGCCGGAGCCGGCGCAGCCGCCGACTGCGAGAAGAGGGAGTAGGGCAGCGAAGATCAAGCGGCGGATCATGCGTCTGGTTCCGTTTCAGGAGAGCAGGAAAATGCCACTGCGATGCCGGTCGTCGGGACCGACGCAACGAAAACCTAGTCGCAGTCACTGTGGAACTGTCCTCTGAAACGGATGGATTGCAAAGCTCAATCGCTTCCGGGCGGTCAGTCTTTGCTTCTTATTGCTGGCGCCGCAGCGTGGCTAATGTGCTCGGTTGGGCGGTTCGCAATCGCCGGCCGGGCCTTCTCGGACACGCGTGACGCCGTTGGCTGCGAACACTAGGCCGCGGGAGACGATGGCTCGTGCGACATCTGTCTGACGCGGCCTCTATGGTGCAACTGCGGTGCGAGAGCGGCTAGCAAATCCGGCCTCCGGCCTATCGGGAGTCGACGGCGGTGGATGGACGTGTCGGTGGTCCCAGGTTGGCGCCCTGCCCCTTCCGCACCACGGTGCCGCATGGGCGTTGTCGAGATCAGGCGTGCCCATCGCCTCAAGGCGGGGCGCTGCTCGGCCGATCGCGTTCCCCCCGATCTGAGTGAGCCGGCTCCGGCTCCATAGCCACGCTGGTCTTGATCGACGAGGCCGGCTCGATCGCCAGCAGGAAACGCTGCGCCAACGCGCCATACAGTGCCCGGCGGCTGACGAGCCGCGACACGCCGTAGGCGAGGAACGATGTCGCCAGCAGCGGCACAGTCAGCCCCTGGTTGTCGGTCATCTCCATGACGATCACGGTTGCGGTCAGCGGCGCCTGCACCACGGCCGCGAAATAGGCGACCATGCCGAGCAGCACTACGGCACCAGATGGGCTATGCGGCAGGTAGACGGCGATCCAGCCGCCGATACCAGCGCCGACCGACAGCGACGGCGCGAAGATCCCGCCTGGTATGCCGCTACAGTAGGACACCAGCGAGGCAGCAAACTTCCAGGCGAAGAAGCTGGCGGGGAAATGCACCGAGCCGTCGACCAGATGGCGCGCCTCGCCATAGCCGGTGCCGTAGCTGGTGCCGTGCGAAGCGAGGCCGATCAACGCCAGAACCAGGCCGCACAGGCCGGCGAACAGGATCGGCCGGTCACGCACGAAGCTGCCAGCGCGGCCCGGCAGGCCGCCCGACATGCGGACCAGCAGGGCACTGAACGCGCCGCCGGAAACGCCGCCGACCAGGCCGCAAGCGATCACTGCGATCCATCCGGCGCCGATCGGCAGGGTGGCGGTGGTGTGGCCGAAATAGGTATAGTTGCCGACCAGCGCGAGGCTCGTGACGCCGGACAGGATGACAGCGGTCAGCATGGTGCCGCTGGTGCGGGCCTCGAAGGAGTGGCTCAGCTCCTCGATCGCGAAGACGATGCCGCCGAGCGGGGTGTTGAAGGCGGCCGAGATGCCCGCGGCGCCCCCCGCCAGGATCAGGGCGCGGCGCATCGCCACGTCCGAAAGTCGCAGTGCGCGCCCGAGCGCATGCATGATGGAGGCTCCCACCTGCACTGTCGGACCTTCGCGGCCGATCGAGGCGCCGGACAGGATGCCCAGCACGGTGAGCAGCATCTTGCCGAACGCGATCCGCAGCGACAGCACCCGATCGACCGATGATGCATGCCGCATGTGCAGGGCGGCGATAGTCTGCGGAATGCCACTGCCCTGGGCACCGCGAAACGCGCTCCGCGTCAGCCAGGCTGACAATGCAAGACCCGCCGGCGCCATCAAAAGCATCCAGGCTGGATTCCGCGCCGAGATCATCCGGCGCAGACGGTCGGCCTGGTCGGCAGCGTCGGCGAACAGGATCGCCGCCAGCCCGATCAGGATGGCGCCAACCCACCACACGATCCGGTGTAGCCATAGTCGACGTGAAAACAGGGATGCCCGTCGGAGGCGACGGAGCCGGGACTTCGCCACGGCGGACAAGGGACGATTCATCCGCGGCCTCCTCTACCGCGTCCCTTTGGCCGTCAAGCCCCGGGTTGACGGATTTCCTTTCAAGTTAACCAGGAAAAAATCGAAACCGGCTTCGGTCACCCGGTCAGGTTCAGCCGCCCGATGCAGTTCAGGAGGTGCGATCCCGGCCGTGCTCTGCTTCAGCGGAGCCATTGCCAGCATGTAGTTCTCGTTGATCGAGGCTGCCTTGAGCATCTCGCGAATTGTCTGGGTCGCCCTCGCGCAGTTGCTCGTCGGCCTTGGCGGTTGTTGCGCCTCCCGGAGCGGACTTGTCTCGCTTTCGCAGGGCCAGTCAGTGTTTTCGCAAGCGGATTTACCGGATCGGTTGATGCCATACTGCCGCAAATACCGAACGATGTGATCGGGCCTACGGTTCGAGGAGCCGACAATGCTTAAATTGGCCATCATCTTCTTCGTGGTCTCGCTGATCGCGGGTTTTTTCGGCTTCTCGGGCGTGTCTGCGGCGACAGCGGGCATCGCCAAGATCCTGTTTTTCATAGCCATCGCGATCTTCGTGATCTTCATTCTAATCGCGATCCTTGCGGGCAAGGCGATCTTCTGATCCGCCGGCCGACCGCGAACGCGATGGCTGCCTGACACAGATCCACGCTACTCAAGGATCCATGACGATTCCCGATCCCTGGCTGCTCGCCTTCTCCGTCACCGCGCTGCTGCTGCTGCTGGGCGCCTCCTCCGGGCTGGTCAATTCCGAGCTCTGGATGTCGGAGCCTCTGGTCTGCGCGCTCGCCGGCATCCTGCTGGGCCCGGTGGTGTTCGGCTTCATCCGGATCGATCCCGGGCACGACCCGACCGCCCGCGCCGTGTTCCGGGAGGCCCGCCGGGTGACGCTGGCGATCGCGGTGCTCGCGTCGGCGGTCCGGCTGCCGCGCGGCTGGCTGCGCCGGCACTGGCGCAGCCTGTCGGTGGCGCTGGGGCCGGGCATGCTGCTGATGTGGGCCGCCGGCACCGCGGTCGCATGGGTCTGCCTCGGCCTGCCGCTGTTGGATTGCGCACTGGTGGGCGCGATCCTGGCGCCGACCGATCCGGTGCTGTCGGCGCCGGTGGTCAGTGGCCCGCTTGCCCGGCGGACCGTCCCGGACGATCTCCGCCATGCCATCAACGCCGAGAGCGGCATCAATGACGGGCTGGCGCAACCGTTCGTCATGATCCCGCTGTTCCTCATCCTGGCCACCCGACCGGGCTTGCATGGCCACGGCATCGGCGACTGGCTGCTGCAGGTGCTAGCGATCGAGATCGGCAGCGCCGTCGTGCTCGGCGCCGCCGCAGGCTGGGCCGCCGGCGTCTGCCTGCGCTGGGCAGGCCGTCATCCCGACGCCGAGCGCTCCTCTCTGCTGACCATCGCGCTCGCCCTGGCGCTCGCCACCCTGGCCGGGCTGCAGGCGATCGGCGGCAACGGCGTGCTCGGCGCGTTCGTGGCAGGCGCGGTGTTGAACGAGAGCTTCAGCGAGCAGCACGAGGAGCACCAGGAGCATTTCAACGAGGCGGTCGCCCGCTTCTTCGACCTGCCAATCATGTTCCTGCTCGGTGCCGCAGCACCGTGGGCGGACTGGTATCAGATGGGCTGGCGCGCACCTGTCTTCGTGCTGTGCATCCTGCTGTTCCGCCGGCTGCCGGCCTGGCTGCTGCTGGGCGGCCTGATGTCGTGGACCCGCCCGTTCTCGCATCGTCTGTTCGCCGGCTGGTTCGGGCCGGTCGGGGCGGCTGCCCTGTTCTATGCCTGCGACGCCCAGGGCGCGACCGGGATCGGCGCGCTCTGGCCGGTGGTGAGCCTGGCCGCCGCCGCCTCGGTGGTGGCGCATGGCATCACCGGCACGCATCTGTCGGTCTTTCTTGGCCGCAGCCGGCAGCGCGGGAACGCCGCATGATCCGGCTCGGCCTGCTGCTGCTGGTGCCGGTGGCGCCGCTGCTCCATTACCTGTTCCATGTCTCGCCGATCTGGGTGTTTCTCGCCGGCATCCTTGCGGTGGCGGTGCTGGCGGACTGGATCCGGGCGGCGACCGAGCAGCTGGCCGGTCATACCGGTCCGGCAGTGGGTGGCCTGCTGACCATCAGTCTCGGCAGCGTCGCCGAGTTGCTGCTCGCTTTGTTCGTGCTGATGCAAGGCGAGGCGGACGTCGTGCACGCCCAGATCACCGGCTCGATCCTGGGTACGAGCCTGCTCGGGCTCGGCTTGGCGATCGTCGTCGGTAGCTGGGGGCGCGAGCGCCAATCCTTCAAACGCGAACGTGCCGGCCTGTTGTCCAGCCTGCTGATCCTGGTGGTGATCGCGCTGCTGCTGCCAGCCGCCTTCGACTACACCGGCCGTCACATTGCCAACTCGGCTGGTATCGCCGGTCGCGACGAATCGCTGAGCCTGGCAGTCTCTGTCGTGCTGCTGCTGATATATGTCGCCAATCTCGCCTACACGCTGATCACACACCGCGATGTATTTGCATCCGGCGAGCCGGAGGGCCAACCGGATTGGTCGATCGCCCGCAGCCTCGCCGTGCTGATCGGGGCCACGGTCGCTGCCGCGCTGGAGAGCGAGATGGTGTCCGGCGCACTGACCGAGGCCGCCTCGACGCTGCATCTGACGCCGATCTTCCTCGGCGTCATCGTCATCGCCCTGGTCGGCACAATCTCCGACCTGTTCGCGGCGGTTTGGTTCGCCCGCCAGAACCGGATGGGGCTGGTGATGAGCATCTGCATCGGGTCCGCAATCCAGGTGGCGCTGGTGGTGGCGCCGCTGCTGGTGATCCTCTCCTGGCTGTTCGGCCATCCGATGACGCTGGTTTTCGAGGATCCGCTCGACCTGTTCGCGATCGCAGGCACCGCCTTCATCGTCAACGCGATCGCCGGCGATGGCGAGACCACCTGGTTCGAAGGCGTGCTGCTGATCGGCGTCTATATCGTGTTCGGGCTCGCGTTCTTCTTCGTCTGATCCGGCGCTTCCGAAGGCGGGGACTGGCGGATCTCGATCGGCGGAAGGCCGACTATGTCATAGGTTGCCGACGCGATGCCGATGCCGGCCTGTTCGAGGGCCTCGATGATGTCGCGGCTCATTGCGTCCTTGGTGCCGCGCACGCCGTGGGTGTCGACGATGAATCGCACCGAGAGTTCGATCCAGTTGTCGGTCATGCGGACAAACACGCGGGGATCGAGGTCGATCGGGTTGACGCCGAAGCGCCCCTGCATGTCATCCTTTTCCCTGGTCGCGATGCCGTTCGGATCGATCGCGTGGCGATGTGCGGCATCCAGCAGGATCTGCTCGGCGCGGGCCCGATCGGCCTTGTAGGTGATCCAGATCGCCATCTCCTCCCAGATGAAGGGGAAGTCGCGTGTGTAGTTGAAGACCGGCTCGGAGAAGATCTTCGAGTTGCTGACGGTCACGATCCGCCCGGTGAACTGCCGGCTCCGCACCCACACCGCGGGATCTGCGCCCTGGACGCTCGGCGGCTGGCCCATTTCCATGATGGTGGTCTGGATGAAGCCGAGCCGCATCACGTCGCCGCGCACGCCGCCCATCGATATGCGATCGCCGACGGTGAAGGTGCTGCCGCGCAGGATGACGAAATACCCGGCGACCGACGTCACCACCTGCTGCAGGGCGAAGGCGAGGCCGGCCGAGAGCAGCCCGAAGGCGGTGGCGAGCCGGGTCGGGTCGCTGAACCAGATCGACAGCAGGCCGAGGATCAGCACCACCGCCGAGAACAGGCTGACCGCCTGGCGCATCCAGAAGCGCGTCTGCGTGCCGGCATGGTCGGTGCGGCGCAGTAATAGCCCGATCAGACCACGGATGAGCGCGCTCGCCCCCAGCACGCCGGCAATGAAGGCGATCGAGAGCAGCAGCTTGCGGCCGTTCTGCGGATTGACGCCGACCCAGTCGACACCCAGGAAATGCATATACGGTCTCCGTCAGGCTTGGGCTACGGCCGGTCCGGCGGGTCCGTGCCGGCGCATGCTCATGAAGGCGTGGTGGCGCTGCCTGAGGTCGTCGAGGTCGTCTGGATTGGCGACACTGCGCGTGGCGTCGTCCAGGACGAGGGCAGCATGGCGCTGCAGCGTGTCCAGCCGCTCGGCGACTGTCTCGACCCCCGCGGCCGAGACCAGCACCTCGAGGATTCGGATCAGCACGGCAACGCTGCCGGCGGCGTTCTGGCGGATCAGGTTGAACATGCCATCGCATAGCCCGTCATAGGTGATCCTCGGCACCACCAGCACGGGCCGGTCCTGCCGCAGGAACACGCCGCTGCCGAGATGGCGTCCCTCCAGCTCGCACAAGGCGGCGCCGAGCCGGTCGAGCACGCTCATCGCCGTGTGCGGGTCGTTGATGCCGGGCGAGAGCGCGCGCACCGCCACCTCGACCAGCTGCCGCAGCGCGAATTCCAGGTCGGCCGAGCTCACGCGCTGCGCGCCGAGCGCGGTTGCGTCGCGGATGGCGGCTTCGGCGCCGTCGACCAGCGGGATCATCACGGCGATGGCAGCACCCGGGAACACGTAGTCGCCGGGCCGCACCAGCAGCCGGATCGCGGTCCGGTGCTTCGCCGCCCAGTCCGCCAGCCCGTCTCCCTCGAGCTGCTGCAGGTAGCCCTGCCGTGCATCGCTGACGATGTCCGCGCCATTCCAGATCGACGGATCCGGCACCGCCGGCTGCGGATGGTCGGTGGTCAGGCGCGCGATACCAGACCTGACCTCCAGGGAGACCAGCTCGATCACCGTGTCGACGTTGATCCGTCCCGCCATGTGGCCGACGAAGAAAACCAGCGTGCCGACTGAAACGAAGGCGAGCACGATGCTGATGGTGAGCGACAGGTGCGGGACAAACTCGCCCTCGCTCGGTGTACGCACGCTCCTGAGCACCATCAGGCTGAACGAGAAGGTACCGAGGAAGGTGCCGAGCGTGAACTGGTTGCCGCGGTCACGGGTGAAGTTGCGCAGCAGCCTCGGTCCCATCTGGCCGGCCGCCAACGACAGCGCGGCAATGGTTATGGAGAAGACCGTTCCGGCAACCCCGATCGTCGAGGACGCGACCGCCCCCAGCAGCGTGCGGGCCCCGGTCGCGCCACCATTGTAGAGCCAGGGGCCGGCGATCAGCCATTCCGGCACGACGCCGCTTCGGTCGAGATGCACCACGCCGACGGCCCCCAGGATCCCACAGAGGACCATCAGCGCAGGGAGCACCCAGAACCTCTCGCCAAGGTCGCTGAAGAACTTACGCAGGCGTGCGATCATGTCGTGCGGTATCCAGAACGGGGTGGTTAAGGTTGTTCACCGGTCGCGTCGGCAGGCTCCCCTGCCGACCTAACGCAACGAAAGCCGGAACGGATCATGCGGGCGGCACGGCCGCCTCCGTCGGCGCCACGTCGAAATCGACCGGTCTGTCAGGTTGCGCGTGATTCGGCTCGGTCGCACATCCCGTGCTCACGCGGCGGTGATGACGTGCCCCGCTGGTCTGAATTCGCCGTTAAGCCGTGCCGCCCTCAGCATTTGCTGCCTCCAAGCGTTGGCAACGAACGCTCACCCCGGCCGGAGGACCCGTTATGCAGAGGAAGATCTCGATAGCTTTCAGCCCGAATTCGAGCCTTGAGGTCGTCAGCCTCAGTGGGGTGGCGCGCAACCTCGCGGTGATCATGCACCGCATGTGGGTGTTTGGGACGGGGTTCGCGTTCGGAGGGAAGGTGTCGGTAGCGGCCGCCGCGTAACACGCGACCCGCGCCACTACCCTCCGCCGACCGCATCCTTGACGAAGGGGCGGGTCAGTCCGTTACGATCCCTGCAAGCGCCTGTTACAAGCGACCGCGCATTGTCAGATTGGACGACCCAGCTCCTCGAAACCCATCGTGGGGCGGCAGAAACGCCAGACCCCGGACTGAAGACAGATCCAGAAACGCGGTGCCGTCAGACGGCAGCGAAGAAGAAAGACCCTGCTACCGTTCAAGTCCCAGGGTGACGAACGGCCTCAACAAAGCGGATTGCACGCTCCCGTGTGATGCCGTTTGCCCAATCATGACTGATCACCCCGAGGGCTCCGAACTGGCTCGAACGGTTCAGCCGCACCTCGTGATCGCCGATCGTATTGTGCGGGAGGATACCGGCCTCGAGGTGGGGCACTTGGGAGCCCCGGCGTTGATGCGTTGCCGGCCCGCTGCGGTGCGAAATCGACGTCGATGATTTGCTCAACCCTGCGGCAAGCCCGTGCATGTCGTCCTATGACTGCAGACCGGACCCGGTTAGCCGTCGGCCGGCCAGCGCGTTGGCGCGCGGCTGCCGCATGCTCCGGCTTTTACCTGGACGTCGTGCATGTATCATCCTCCCGGGTTGGGGGATGAGGAACAGTCTGGTGAAAAGCATGAGCGGCGTTGATAATCACCCGGGACGGCCCGGCCTGTTCTTTTCCGCTCTGGCAGCAGCGCTGTACATCGCGAGCGTGCCGCGTGCCGACGCTCGGAGCGGCGATGATCTATCGGCGCTACGGCAGGAAGCGTCGCAGGTCACGATCGTCAGGGACGATTGGGGCATCGCGCATGTCCACGGCCATACCGACCGCGATGCCGTGTTCGGCATGGCCTACACGCAGGCGGAGGACGACTTCAACCGAGTCGAGACCAACTATCTCACCGCTCTCGGCCGCACGGCGGAGGCAAGCGGCGAAGCGGCGATCTGGCAGGACCTGCGCCAGAGACTGTTCATCGATCCGACGGTGCTGAAGGCTGACTACGCCGCAAGCCCCGCCTCGCTGCGGTTGCTGATGGACGGATGGGCGGACGGGCTGAACTGGTATCTCGCGACTCATCCCGACGTCAGGCCGCTCGTGATCCGGCACTTCGAGCCGTGGATGGCGCTGAGCTTCACCGAAGGCAGCATCGGTGGCGATACCGAGCGCGTGCCGCTGAAAGAGTTGCAGGACTTCTACGGAACGCCGGGCACCACGGCGACGCCTGTGGTCCCCGCGACTGCAACGCGATCCGGGCTCGTCGCGCCGAAGGAGCCTGGCGGGTCGAACGGGATCGCCATAGCGCCCGCCAACACGCGCGATGGGCACGCGCTGCTGCTGATCAATCCGCACACCTCGTTCTTCTTCCGCTCCGAATTGCAGATGACCAGCGACGAGGGTCTCGACGCGTATGGCGCGGTTACCTGGGGGCAGTTCTTCGTCTACCAGGGCTTCAACCAGCATATCGGGTGGATGCACACGTCGAGCGGCGTGGATGCGGTAGACGAATTCACTGAGACGGTCACGCGCCACGGAAACCGGCTGTTGTATCGCTATGGGAACGAGGAGCGGCCGGTCACCGTCACGAAGCTGCAGGTGCGGTATCGCACCCCGTCCGGGAGCATGGCGTCCCGGAGCTTCGCGGTGTATGGCACGCACCATGGCCCTGTCATCCGTGCAGCCGGCAGCAAGTGGATCAGCATTGCGCTGATGAATACGCCGGTCGCCGCGCTCAGCCAGTCCTGGCTGCGGACGAAGTCCTTCGATTACGCGTCGTTCCTGAAGATCGCTGTACAGTTCAACGCGAACTCTTCCAACAATACCATCTTTGCCGATGACAAGGGCGAGATTGCATATCTGCATCCGCAGTTCATCCCCTCTCGCGACGATCGCTTCGACTACACACGCCCAGTGAACGGGGCCGATCCCGCAAGCGACTGGAAGGGGCTGGTGCCGTTCGAGCGGACGCCGCATGTGGTCGATCCGCCGAATGGTTGGGTCATGAACACCAATGACTGGCCGTATTCGGCAGCTGGTCCGTTCAGCCCAAAAGAACTCGACTTTCCTCGCTACATGGACAGCTTCGGCGAGAACCCACGCGGCATGCATGCGACACGGCTCCTCACCGGCACCAAGGGCTGGACACTGGAGGGGTTGAACCGCGCAGCATTCGACCCCTACCTGCCGGCTTTCGCAAAACTCATCCCGCCTCTGCTGCAGTCCTATGACGGGATGCCCGGTTCGGATCCGTTGAAGGTGAAGCTCCGGGACCAGGTCATGATGCTTCGGGGGTGGGACGACCGCTGGAGTGCCGGGTCGATACCGACTTCGCTGGCGGTATTCTGGGGAGAAGACATGTGGGCACGCGCCGCGGCAGGCGCAAAGACCGCCGGGATATCGCCCTATGACTGGATGGAAGACCGCATCCCGCCGCGCGAGAAGCTTCAGGCGCTCGCGGAAGCGTCCGACCGGATCGCGCACGATTTCGGCGACTGGCGGACGCCATGGGGCCGGATCAATCGCTTCCAGCGGCTCGATGACCAGATCGACTCGCATTTCAGCGATGCGCAGCCGAGCATACCGGTACCGTTTACCTCGAGCCGCTGGGGCTCGCTCGCCTCGTTCGGCGCGCATGCTTACCCGAACACGCGGAAATGGTATGGCACGCTGGGCAACAGCTTTGTTGCCGCGGTGGAGTTTGGGCCACGCATCCGGGCAGTCGCGGTGACCGCCGGTGGCGAGAGCGGCCATCCCGGATCACCGCACTTCGAGGACGAGGCCGATCGCTATGCCACCGGCCATTTGCGGGAGGTCTATTTCTATCCGGACCAGCTCAAGGGCCATACCGAGCGGACATACCATCCGGGGCTATAGGCCAGCCCGGCAGTTCTTCTCCAGCATTGGCCCGCCTCGTGTTCAGATCGACAGCGCCGCTTGTCTTACCGGATCAAGACAGGCAGCGGCCGACGTAGGACGGCTAGACGGATTTCTTGAGGTTCGGGCTGGCTTTGAAGCGGACGGTCTTGCCGGCCTTGACCTTGACGGGCTCGCCGGTGCGCGGGTTCAGCGCCTTGCGCGCCTTGGTCTTCTTGACGGTGAAGGTGCCAAACGAGGACAGGGTGAAGCCGCCTTCTTCATTTCTGAGACAATGGCCGCGATCAGCTCGGCGGCTGCCAGGTTGGCGGCGACGCCGGTGCAGCCGGTCGAGTCCTGCAATGTCTCTACGATAAAGGCCTTGCTCATCTGTCTGGTATCCTAACCCGCGTTAAACAAGGTATCGACTTCGGATCAGCTCGGTATTCCTAATAGACGAGTAGCGGTGGCTGGCCACATGCCTTGTTTGGCGACAGCTCGAAGAAAACGTAAAATGGCTAGATGACATATTTCCCTTTGCGGAGAACTGCCTGGACGCTGGGTCTTGCAGTAGGCCGGCGCGCAATGAGTGCGTGGCGTGATTGCTTCCATCTCACGCGGCGGTAGACCGCGCATGTCGGATCGGGCGGCGCTGACCGGGATCCTGTTTGTGCTGCGCACTAAAATCTATTGGAAGATGCTACCGCTCGAGATGGAATTTGACCCGGGCATCCGTGCTGACGCCGCTTGCAATACTGGTAGGAGACAGGCGTATGGGGCATCTGGCATCGAGAGCTGCTGCTGCGGCAGTGGGCGGCCGACCGGATCAACTGGAGCTGGACCTGTCCAGACGGCGCGTCGTTCGCTGCTAGGAACATAGTAATAAGACAGAGCCGAATTGGACCGATCAAGGAAGGCACCGTGCGACACGAAACGCCATCTTGTGACCTATCCGGCAAGGCATCCCGCTCGTCTTCGTTCTGACCGGAGGTGACAGTAATGACAGCACACCGTTCGGGGACCTGCTGGATCGCATACCGTCGATCGTTGACAAGACAAGTCCTCGTTCATCAACCGGAAAAGCTTGACGCCAAAAAGCCTATGACTATCGCCGTTGCTGACAGGCCAATCGTCGTCTCGGGACAATGCGTTGCATTGCCCTGCGGGACATCTTCATGAAGCTCGTAGTCGTTTTACCTCTAGATCAATCTGAGGTGAAGTGGCGTCTTACGGACGAGTTCCCCCTTAGCGTGGCACGATCCAGCAGCAATGAGTTGCAAAGCAGCCTCCAGCGGTAGCGGCCGGCTGAAGTGGAAGCCCTGCGCAATGTCACAGCCCAGTGACCGAAGCTGAGCAAGCTGGCCCGGCTCCTCGACACCCTCGGCGATCGTTGTCGCGCGGAAGCTACGTGCCAGTTGAATAATGGTTGCTACAATCGATGCTGCGTCGGGAGATGTCTCGAGATCTCCCACGAAAGCCTGATCGATTTTGATGGAGTCGAATGGTAGCCGCCGAAGGTAGAGCAGTGAAGAATAACCGGTTCCGAAGTCGTCCAGCGCGACTCTTACGCCAGCTCGCCTGAGTGCAGTGAGTGCATTGACGATCTCAGGTGTGTCTTCAAGCAACACTGTCTCGGTCACCTCCACCTCGAGGAGGTCGGGCCTAAATCCGATTTCCTCCAGGGCCACGATCGTGTCGGCTACGAAGCTTTTCTGACAAAGCTGTACAGCCGAGACATTGACCGCAACCCGGATATCTCCGCCCCAGCTATTAGCCGCGCGGCAGGCCTCGCCAATTACCCAAGCACCCAGACGTACGATCAGGCCGGTTTCTTCAGCAACGGCAATGAAGTATCCTGGATCGAGAAGGCCGCGGCTAGGATGCTGCCACCGTATCAAAGCCTCGAAGCCGAGCAGCGCGCCACTGGCTACTTCATATTGCGGCTGGTAATATAGAATGAATTCATCATTATCCAGCGCAACTAGCAACTCGGCTTTCAGCTCTTTATGACGTTGCTCAGCGACCGCAAGTTCCGGACGAAACACCTCAAAGACGCCACGTCCGCGTGCCTTGGCTTTGTATAGTGCAAGATCCGCCTGCCTGAAGATTTCATCCGGCGTGAGTAACGCGTTGACGACCACGGTGATGCCGATCGAGGCTCCAATAAGGATCGTAGTACTTTCAAAGATAAACGGTGAAGTAAGAGCAGCAACAATATGTTGCGCTATCAACGGTGGAGAACCCAATTCCGAAGCGCTCTCCATCAGCAAGGTGAACTCGTCTCCGGCCAGGCGAGCAATCACGCCTGCGTCTGGCGCCAAATGGCGCAACCGAACGCTGACTTCACGTAACACGGCATCGCCCGCAGAGTGGCCAAACGCGTCGTTGATCTCCTTGAAACGATCCAGATCGATCAGGAAAAGCGCAAAGGAAGACACTTGGCCTAATCTCTCTAGACAGGCCAACATCGCGCTATTGAATGCGGTGCGGTTCGCAAGCCCGGTCAGTGGATCATGCAGAGCTAGAAATCGCATCCTTTCCTGATCGCGCATCTGTAATGTGACATCGCTGTGAGTGGCGACCCACCCGCCGCTGGCGAGGCATTGATGATGAACAGCGAGAATCCTTCCCTGTTCGGTCCGGACAACAAATTTGCTTGATCGATTACCTGCAAATAGATGCCGATGGGACGTCAAAGCAGCCTCGGCATCATAACCGATTGCGAGTGATCCGGCGCTTTCACGGAGTGCAAATACCTCGGCCAGCGTCATTCCCGGGACTATATGCGTTGACTCAATGCCATACATTGTAGCGTATCGCGCATTGGAAACGATAAGCCGGTGATCAGAGGAATACAGGCAAAGGCCATCGGATATATTCTCAAGCGCGACATCAAATCGATCCGCAAGCCGCTTGAGACTACTCTCGCGATCATCGATCTCGCGCTTCAATGGTCGTGCGATACTAATGAAGGCGAAGGTTGTGAGGATCAGGAGAGCGACTGACGCGAAAGCAATATTACGTTGAAGTTTAACTACGAGATCGCGAAAGGCAAATCGAGATAAGCCGCTAAAGACAGCGCCGATCACCCGTCCATCCGGCGCCCGTAATGGATCATAAGCAACGTAATAGTCTGTTCCGGCCACATTTTCCCGCCCGCGATAGGCTTGATTGTGTTTGAATATTGCGTCGTGAATTGGTCCGGGCGCCAGGGAGGTGCCGACAGCCCGCTGTCCATTTCGGCGAATCGTGGTCGCAATTTGGACATTCCCGCGAAATATTGCGATATCCCCGCCTAGCATTGACGACATCTTATCCACAAATGCCTCATTGGCATCCAGCACGACATCTCCGGCCACCAAGTATTGATCTTTAAGTCGGACCGCACCATAGTAATGCAGGTCTTGCTGGATGATGGCAATATTTCGACCAAGACGATCCATCGCCCGATTGTCGACGCCGTCTCCCAGGACGACTCTGGTGACCGCCAGAGACATCAATGACATGATCACCAGGCTAATAAGGCCGAAGGCGACAAGCATTGAGCTAGGATGCAGCTTAACAAGTGCGCGAAAAATGAAGCGGACTTTCTGGCGAAGCTTCGATTTCACGGGCCACTCCAACACCGCCTGTCCTTCTATACTTGGTTTTACAATCGTTGAGCAAGGTTAATATATAAATAGAATCGATTTTGGATCCAGTGCGGAATGGTAGTTCGTCGCAAGTTTGCGAATCTGTCCTGAACATTTGAAACCTTGATATCACTATTGAGGTTGAAGTATTAAGTGTTCCAGTCTTTTAGACTTCGGCACGATCCGTGATGTAATGCGCTCGGGATTAGAGATTCTGTCAAAAACCGTATACTGCTTGGCGACGTGGTTCATGACGAGACACGGCATCTCCTGTGATTTCGTGCGCCCCGTGGTAGATCATCGGGCCTGCAAGGTCGACGATACGAAGCGTCCGACGGCCGTATGGGGCCACGATCTGCTGCCCGCGATCGGCGAACGTCCGCTGAGCGCACTCGCGATTAAGGCATAGCCATCGTGCCACTTTGAGCGTCAGCTTCACGGCAGCCCCTTGAGTCGGCAGGTCCTGCAGACGCCGCACACATAAGCCGTGGCGGTGACTGGAGCGAGTGCTACATGCTGGGCACCCGCGACACCGGACATCACCGCAGAGACGAGCCAGCCGTCTCCGAGCTTGATAGCTGCGGAAACCTTAATGCCCGGACCATGCGACCACTCGCTGTCTGTTCTCATGCGATATCAACGCGGTGTCACCACAATGTGGCCAAATGCCATCCTGGAACCAAGTCGCAGCGTCACACGCTTGCGACAGACCCCCACGCGTTGAGGGAGAGCCATATAAGCGCATTAAAGCGTGAGAAAGCACCATTTCCAGCAATATCCTGCAGTCTGACACCGGCAGGCTCGTCTAGGAACGATGTTTAGACGGATGCACGGACAACGGCTCGAGTTGCTCTCATTCCGACGGCTGCAAATGCATCGTTACCGCAAAAGCTTAGGTGAACAAGTTGATTGTAAGTGCAGCTGGTTGGCATGCGTTCCGATCCGGACCAGGCAGGCGACAAGATCATCAGGGTTTAGCTCACCAGCCGCAGCATACTCGTTTGGGTGTCCAAGCGGCGGCCTGGACCTCGTCGTCGAACCGCGACATGATTTTTCAACGCCCGATCCACGGCTCGCCATCGTCCAAGTTGCATTCCGTCAGTATCGACAAGGCGCCGAGCGACAGCGCACTGCGCAGCATCAGCCGGCGTTCGATCTTGACCAGAACGGGACAAACCTCGTCATAGGTCGGGCCGGCCCGCCTGAACGGGTTCATGATGCGGTCTCCCAGTCGGTAGGTTCCGCGACCCGGCCGCCGGTGATCATGCTGCGCAATATCAGCGCACCGTGCTGTAACCGCCGGGGTGCCGCCGCGAATACCATGTGGAAGCTGGATAGCGGCGGGACGGATGATGCGACACGATCGACGGGACATCTTGATCAAGGGCGTGGCTTTCCTGGGCGTCGTGGCCGCGGCACGCGGTGCACTGGCCGCGCCGCCGATGGCCACGGCCGCGACCGTCGGCGGTTCGGACGCCCATCCATACGCCGTGGTCCACACCGAGGCCGAGTGGCGCCGCCTGCTCAGCCCGGGTCAGTTCGAGGTGCTCCGGCAGGCTGGCACCGAGGTTCCCTGGTCCAGCGCCTTGCTGAAGGAGAAGCGCCACGGCCGCTTCCTGTGCGCCGGCTGCAGGCAGCCCAAATTCGACGAGGCCACGAAGTTCGAGAGCGGGACCGGTTGGCCGAGCTTCTGGCAGCCGATCGGCGGAGAGGTTCTCGTGGCCACCGACACGAGCTTCGGCATGGACCGGTCGGAGGTGCATTGCGCGACCTGCGGCGGGCATCTCGGCCATGTGTTCGATGATGGCCCGAAGCCGACCGGTCTTCGCTACTGCATGAACGGCATCGCCCTGGAGTTCCAGGCCGATGCATGACCCCGGACGCCGGCGAGCCGAGCGATAGTCCCGGACCGGCCATGTTGCGGCGTCAGTTCGACGGTCCTATCGTACCCGAATCGTCCTGGTCATTATCGGGCAAATCCGGATCCGAGGGATCAGCAGGACATGGTGTGAGCGATCGCGGCTGGACCGAGATGATGGCGGCGGCGCAATCCGGCAACGCCGCCGTCTATCGGCGCCTGCTCGGCGAGATCGACCCGTGGCTGCATCGTTACTTCGTGCGGCGCCTGCCACCGGCGATGGTCGACGATGCCGTGCAGGACACGCTGCTTGCAGTGCACGAGAAGCGCCATACCTATGAGCCATCGAGGCCGTTCGAACCGTGGCTCGGCGCGATCGCCCGCTACAAATGGATCGACCGGCTGCGCGCGATGAAATCTTCCCGGACCGAGGAACTGACGACTGACATTGCCATTCCCGATCATGAAGATGCAGTCACCAGCGCCAGGTCGCTGGAACGACTGCTCGATGAATTGAAGCCCGCGCAAGCCGATGTCATTCGCCTGGTCAAGCTGCAGGGCCTGAGTATCCAGGAAGCATCGTCGCGCACCGGACAGACGATGTCGCTGGTGAAGGTCAATATCCACCGTGGCCTCGGCCGGCTGAGCTCATTGGTACGGAAGCGCGCCGATGTCGAATGAATTCCTGATCGATCGGCTGACGGTCGGTCTCAAGCCTGTGCGGCCGCGCAACCCGGTCATCGACGGGGTCATCATCGGCGGCATCTGCCTGATCGAATTGATCCTGTTCCTGGGCATGGGTGCGACGCGTCCCAACATGCCGCTTGCCATGGTGCAGCCGTCCTTCTGGTGGAAGCTGACCGGGCTCGGCCTGATCGCCCTGTTCAGCGGCGCGGCAGCGGTCATGTCGTTCGACCCGGTCCGCTCCCCACGCCGCGGGCTGATCGCGGTGGTGGCGCTGGTGGCGATCTGCCTGGGTGCCGGGTGGATGATCGATGCCGGGCGCGGCGGCTGGGGCGCAGTGGTCGGCCGCCTCGACTGGCGCAACGGAATCTGGTGCGTTTATAAGATGATGTTGCTGGCGATACCGCCGGTCATGGGCCTCGGGGTGCTCATGCAGCGCGGCGCTCCGACCGACCGGAAGGGCACCGCCTGGATGGTCGGGATCGCCGCCGCCGCCTGGGGTGCGTTCGTGTTCGTGTTCGCCTGCCCGTTCGACGATCCGCTCTATACGGCGGTCTGGTACAGCGTCGGATGCGGAATCGTCACGATCGTATCGCGGCTGGTAGTGCCGACTTTGACCCGTTGGTAGTGGTCTGTTGCTGCACGGGTAAGCACCTACGAACCGCATCTGGTTTGGCAGAGCCGTGCCTCGGCGCTTGCACGGTAGTTGGGGCGAGCCGTAGGCCGATCGGCGAGAGAAATTCCATGCACCGCGGGGCGGCTATGACGGTGCCGTCGTAGTTCTCTTGAGTATTGATACATGCTTGCCGGAAACTTGAGACAGCGTCTCACCAAGCGTGTTGAACCGCTTAACTATGCCCATGATGCGGCGCGATATAAGCTATGCGCGGAGCTGGTATTCCCTTTGACCTTAAGTGGGTCGGTGAAATATCCGTCAGGCCGGATAAAACCAATTGCGATTCTGTCAAGTATCCGTCGAGCAAGGGAACGCGGTCGACCTTTGATAACGGCACGAGTTACCGAAGCTAGAGATCGAGTGCCGTCAGGCTCATGGGCTTAAGGGCGGCTGCTCTGCGCGTCTGTTTTACGCGGCGGCCGTTCGGATAACCTGTGCCGCCTTTGACATCCACAGCAGCAAGTTGCGCAATCTTCGTACGACTGGAGGCCTTCCGCTGTCTGAAGATCAGCATGCCGTCGCCGCCCTGATCCAGCGGCCACGGCATGCACTTTTCAGCGGATGATCAGGCCGAAGGGCCGCGTATTGGCAGCAACTGGCAAAGAGATTGTCTTGTCGGGGTCGTTACTGAGCCGGCCTTTAATCTGGTCAAAATCAAAGACGTGGATCTTGTTGCTTTTACCCTCTGCCGCGGTTGAGGTCTCCTCCTCAAGCGCGTAGAGGTGTCGCTGATCCGGCGACAAGCCGATCTGGTAGTAGCCGCCGGCACCACCACCGACGGCGCGGGAAACCTCGACTGGCTTAGCAGGATCACGCAGGTCGAAAACCGAGACCGAATTGTCACCGGTGTTTGAAGCAAACAACCATTTTCCATCCGGTGTCACTCTAAGCCAGCACAAACCCTGCCCGGTATCCGCAACGGTGGTGACGAGGCTCAGCTTCCCGGCTTTGTTGTAGCGGTAGACGCCGAGACGGTTGACATTGACTAAGCCGGCATAGAGGTAGGGTAGCTTCGGATGCGCCCAGAGACCAAGAGCAAGCGCTTGGGTTCCATTGAATGTCGGCGGTTCTACAGTGTCCGTAGGAATGATCGAACCATCGGGATTACGCTCGAAGGCCGCAATGCTGCCGCCGGCCGGGAACCCGGTACCAAAGATGAAGCGGCCGGTATTGGTCGTGAGCGCTTGTGTGGGATCCGATTCCTTTGGCAAGTCCACTACCTGGAGCGGACGCCGTAGCGGAAAGCCGCCCGGCAGAATGTCGATAGTCTGGGCATTTGGTGCTCCGGCTGTCGCCGCCTGAGCCGGATCTTCGCTGCTGTTCAGAACGATTAGTCGATTGCCTACCCGGCCGATCGAGATTGGCGTACTACCGCCGCTATGCGTTGGCCAGCCGAGCGAAAGCGAGAGGCGGCCGTTCGGCGAGACATGGAACGCTGTCAGCGTATTTGAACCCGGATTGACCGCGAACAACGTGTCCAGGTTCCGGCTCATTACCAACTGCTGGTCGTTGTCAAACGGCCCGAGGGCGAAGGAAGGGTCAACAAAGCCAGTACCCCCCGTTGCAAAGGGCGAGCCTGAAATCTGACGGAGACTTCCATCATCCGCAATACCATATGCAAAGATGCTGTTACTGTTCGGTCGAGCGTCATTCGACTCAACGTAAAGCACGTGCCGTGTAACCGGCTGCCTACTCTCGTTCGCTACAGATATCGCATCGGCGCCGAAGCTTTGACTGGCATTCAAGCCCACCACAGCCGCCGACACCAATGCCAAGCGATGACAAAATTGAACTCGATTTTTGTGCAGTGTCACGTCTTATCCTCCTGAGCAAGACACTCTTTCGGATAGCTTGGCGACACGGTTACAGCATAACTAGAGAGGAATTTCGTGACCTGGTGTAAATCACCGATTTCCCCAGCTGGCATGGAACCGGTAGCGTGAGCAAGCTTGCCACCGTAGGCGAGGGAACAGAGTACGTCCCTGGGACTGATTTACCCAATAGATGTTGGTGATCACTACCTTGATGATACCAAGTGCGACGTTCACTTGATGAGAACCTGTACACGCCAGGGTTGGCTTCGCTTCTCGTGGCGACGACTTGATGCGAAAATCACGGGCCTAGAAGCGGCTTCGGTCACGCCAGCAAAACAGGGTTCTGTCGTCAGTCCGTGCTTGCGTGGACGTGATGACGTTAGCCGTGCTTCTGAAGACGTCGAGCATGGGCCGCCCGGCTGCTGCTGCTGCGGTCACGGCTGCTGTTCCCGGCCAGCGCGGCCGAGGCCGCCACCGCCGAGCAGGACGCCGCCGCGGAAGAACTGCGGCTTGGCTGGAGGCATAGCCACAGCTGGGACAGGAGGTGTTCGCCCGGCCACGGTAACAACAGGACAGCCGCACCAAGACCACGATGGCGTTGCTCGAGGCCTGACCCGTGGTGCTGCGGGGACCGCGCAGCCGCCCTGACACCGCGCCGGTCTACCGCACAATGCTGGTGCCGTTCTGTCGGGTCGAGCAGGCACTGGCGCGGATCCGCATGCTGCTGGCGGCAGATCGGTTAGAGGGTGAATTGGGGATCTTCCTGCCGGAGCCGGAGCCGGAGCCGGAGCCGGAGCTAGAGATGGGGGAGGGCCGTACTTGGACCAAGCAGGTGCGTGTTGCGCTGGCGGGGACCTTCATGGCGTGTCTGGAGATGGCCAAGCAGGGCGAGATCGATGCCGACCAGGACATCCTGTTCGACCCGATCCGGATCTGCCTACCCCAGGCGGCATTCCAAAAAGCTCAGCAGGCTGAGGCCGCCGAGGGAGCGCCGAGACAAAAGCTGATCCGCCAGGCTCAGAGTTCGCGTCCGAGCATGGCTTGGTTCTAGACTCTTCAGGGTCTTTCGCTCGAGGAGTCGATATGCAGGTTTCCGACAGCACGGAGCTTTCAGCAAGCGTGACGCCGGCACCGATGGCGCCGCGGCTGCACCATAAGCCTGGCACCATCCCGGTCACCGTCCGGCTGGACTCGTTCCGCCATGATCGGCTGAAGCGGCTGGTGCGACGCTTTTCGACCACCGGGCAGAACATCATCCAGACGGCGCTCGACCGCAGCATGGTCAGCATGGAGCGGGACCGCGAACGGGCGTCCCAGGCAGAGGTCGCCGGGCAGAGCCTGCTGTTTGCCCCGGCACTCGACACCGAGGCCAGCATCGTCCGCAAGCCGAAGCAGGACAGCTTTGCCTTCATCAGGCCAGAGCCAACCGTGGCGCTGACCTACCGGGCGACGGTGCCGATGCACCGCTGGCTGCATCGCCGATCAGCCGAGACCGGGATGACGATCCAGGAGATCATGACTGAAGCCCTAAAAATGGCGAAGGGTGTGGAGTAGCGATCGTGGCCGACAAGCCCGCTTCCGTTCTGGCATCCAGTCCGGTCGAGACGGCGCTTTATCCTCTACTGAAGGCATTTCTCGAGGTTCAAGGCTTCGTCGTGAAGGGCGAGATCTGCAGCTGCGACATTGTCGCGGTGCGGGGTGAGGAACCGCCCTTGCTGGTGATCGTGGAGATGAAACTCTCCTTCACGCTCGAGCTGCTGCTCCAGGCGGTGGATCGCATGGCGGCTGCGGACGAGGTTTGGGTTGCCGTCACCGCCACTCGCCGCGGACGTGACGGTGATCGGCGGGTTCACCGCCTTTGCCGGCTGTTGGGGTTGGGGCTGCTTACAGTCGATGTCTTGGATGGCCGGGTCAGCGTTGTCGCAGAGCCGGAGCCTTATCGCCCGCGGATAAATGTCAGGAAGCGGCGTCGCATCCTCAAGGAGCACGGTGGACGGCGCGGAGACCCTGCTGCGGATTCCGACGTAAGCCGCCCACCCATTCCGATCTGATGGCGCTCGGCATTCCGATTTGATGTCGCCCACCGTTCCGATCTCAAGCCGCCCACCATTCCGATGATCCCGCCCACCATGAGGGTAGGAGTGGGCAAGCGGAGATGGATTGTCTCGCGGGTCAGCAATGACCTGGTCTCCAGTGCCGCCATCGCAATCGATGGAGGGATGGATGCCGACACAGAGGCTGTCCATGCGGCGGATACGACATTTACTAACGATGCATTTTGGAGCCGGCGCCAGCGCCCGTTTGATCGCACGCGAGCTGGGCATCTCGCCCAGCACGGTGCGCGAGTACCTCGGCCGAGCCATCGCGGCCGGGATCACCTGGCCATTGGATGTGGACGCGACGGACGAGATCCTGATGGCGCGCCTGTTCGTCAACGGTGGTGTCCGGCTTGGAGCACGCTACCACGCTGAACCCGACTGGGCGGTGCTGGTACGCGAGTTCAAGCGCCCGGGCGTCAACCTGGTGATCCTTTGGGAGGAATACAGAGCAACCCATCCTGAGGGTTATGCCTACAGTCGGTTCTGCGAGCTGTTCCGGGATTTTGAAAGGCGTTTGTCGCCGACAATGCGCCAGCAGCACGTGGCCGGGCACAAGGCGTTTGTCGACTACTCTGGCAAGCGGGTGCCGATCGCCGATCCGGTAACCGGCGAAGTGCGAATGGCGGAGATTTTCGTCGCCGTGCTTGGCGCCTCCAGTCTGACCTATGCCGAAGCAACCTGGTCGCAGGCACTACCTGATTGGGTAGGCGCGCACGTGCGGATGTTCCGCTACTTCGGTGCGGTTCCGCGCCTGCTGGTGCCGGACAACCTCAAGAGCGGCGTCAACAAGGCCTCGTTCTACGATCCCGAGATCAACCGCAGCTATGCCGCGATGGCGGCGCACTACGGGGTCGGCGTCCTGCCAGCACGGCCGCGGCGCCCACGCGACAAGGCCGCCGTCGAGGCGGGCGTGCGGTTCGCGCAGTCCTACATCGTCGGCCGCTTGCGTAACGTCACGTTCTTTTCCCTGGGCGAGTGCAATGCTGCGATCGCTGTCGCCCTCGAGCGGATGAACAATCGAGAGATGCGACGCCTGGGCGTCAGCCGCCGCCAGCTGTTCGAGACGATCGAGCGGCACGCCATGCAGCCCCTGCCGCAAGACGATTACGAGTATGCCGACTGGCACCTCGCCCGCGTCGGCATCGACTACCACGTCGAGGTGCAGAGCTTTTTCTACTCGGTGCCGCATGCGCTGATCCGCGAGCAGGTCGACACCCGTGCCACGGCCCGCACGATCGAGGTGTTCCATCGCGGCAAGCGGGTCGCAGCGCACGTCCGGCGTTATGGCGGACCGCGGCACGGCACCCAACCCGAGCACATGCCAAGCGCACATCGGCGCTACGCCGAGTGGACGCCCGAACGTCTGCAGCGCCAGGCCCGCGGCATCGGGCCGAACACCGAGGCGCTGATCATCGCCGTGCTCGCCCGCCGACCGCATCCCGAGCAGGGGTTTCGGACCTGCCTGGGTGTCCTGCGACTGTTTCGCGGCCTGGATGCAGTCCGGGTCGAGGCGGCCAGCCTGCGCGCCGTGGAGATCGGCGCCCTGGCCTATGCCTCTGTCGCCTCGATCCTCAAGCATCGCCTCGACCGACCCACGTCGCCGCAAGCCACGGACGAGACGCCACTGCTGCACGACAACATCCGTGGCTCCAGCTACTACCATTAGGAGATCGATCTTGCTGAATCACCCAACGCTCGACCTGCTCACTGATCTTGGACTGCATGGCATGGCCAAGGGATTCCGCGACATGGCGGACAATCCGGAGGCAGCCGCACTCAATCAGGCGGAGTGGCTCGCCATCCTGCTGGAGCGTGAGGTCACGCTGCGCCAGCAGAAACGGTTCGAGAGCCGGGCCAAGAACGCCAAGCTGCGCCACCAGGCTGCGATCGAGGATGTCGACTACCGGACCCCGCGCGGGCTCGACCGCACGATGTTCCTGGCACTCGCCGGGTGCGACTGGATCCGGCAGCGCCGCCATTGCCTGCTGACGGGCCCAGCGGGTATCGGCAAGTCGTGGCTGGCCTGCGCGCTCGGCCAGAAGGCCTGTCGGGAGAACCTGTCAGTGCTCTACCAGCGCGTGCCACGGCTGTTTGCCGCCCTGGCGCTGGCACGCAACGACGGCCGCTACGCCAAACTGCTGCACCAACTCGCCAGGGTCGACCTGCTAATCCTCGACGACTGGGGACCAGAACCGCTGACACCGGAGCAGCAACGCGATCTGCTGGAAATCCTCGAGGACCGCTACGACGCCGGTTCGGTCATCATCACCAGCCAGGTGCCGATCGACCGCTGGTACGAGATCGTCGGCAATCCGACGCTGGCTGATGCGATCCTGGACCGCATCGTGCACAACGCGCACCGGATCGAGCTCAAGGGCGAAAGCATGCGCAAGAAACGAGCAACTGCTTGACCCCACCCGCACCCCTATGACATGAGCGAAATCGACCCGCGAGACAACACCATCCTGGGCACCATCAGATCGGAATGATGGGCGGCATCAAATCGGAACGGTGCGCAATACATGCTCGGAATACCCGAGCGGCATCGTCGGAATCCGCACCCTGCTCCAGGCGGTTCGACCCGTCAGCCGATCATGACGGCATACCGGCAGCGGGCGCTGGCGTGTGCCGCTGCCTTGCAAGCGGGGCCGCTCCGGCCGCGTGACCTGCGCCCTGTTGCCAGTGATGCAGGGACCATACTGTCGCGCAACGTCTACGGCTGGTTTGAGAGGGTCGAACCCGGTGTCTACCGGCTTGTGCCCATGGGAGAGGCCGCGGTGGCGAACTGGCTGCCGGGCACGTAACGGCCACCGATGCAACCAGCGAAACCACGCAAGTCGTCACCTGCCGAAAGGCGTCATCCTCTCGCCAGCAGCCTCGACCGAGCCGCCAAGTTATCTTGAGGATGGCCGGCATCATGCGCCTTGCACAAGCCTCCACGCCCCACGGTACTCGCGTCAAACGGACTGAAGCAGGCGTATCAATCCACACCAGTACGTGATCTAATCCAGACGCTGGCGGAGAGTTGACGCAACGCGGAGCCGCGCCGTCACGGTACCGACGCTAGCAGCCGGCATCGTGTTGAGTCTGGTCATGGTTACCTCGTGCGTGGGCGACCGCAACAATCGATTGACGCAGTTGAAGGGACCTGATCGCTTCTGCACAGTCTCCCATACAATTTTATTTTGGCATTCGAACATGGACTGGGGTGACCTCCGCATCTTCCTTGCTATTGCGCGTGTCGGCACGCTCGGAGCTGCCGCTCGGACGCTGGGGCAGACCCAGCCGACCATGGGTCGACGGCTACGCGCCTTGGAAGCTGTCACGGGCCAGATCCTGTTCCAGCGGACGGCGGATGGCTTTATCCTAACCGACGAGGGCGCCGCAGTGTTGGGGCATGCCGAGCGCATGGAGGAGGAGGCCCTCGGCTTTCAGCGTGCATTAGCCGGTAGCGGAGGGCAGCTCGAAGGCCCGCTGCGGGTCTCATCCTCCGAATGGTTCGGCACGACAATCTTGGCCCCGATTCTCGCGACCTTCGGTCAGAGCCACCCGGCAGTTTGTATCGAACTTCTGACAGATGCTCGACTGTATAGTCTTCCACGGCGAGAGGCCGACATGGTTTTTCGTATCAAGCCCTTTGAAGAACCGGAAGTGATTTCACGGCGGCTGCTCCACATCCCTTATGCACTTTATGGTCCCGCTGGAAGTAGCAGCCCGCGCATGGGCGACGGGAGCGGCGTCCGAGTGGTTACAATGGATACCGCCTTCGCAGACATGCCCGATGCATTGTGGCTCAAACGAGTGCTTCCGAAGGCGGTCGTAGCTTTTCGCAGCAACAATCGGGAGGTCCAGGCACGACTCTGCGCGGAAGGCGCAGGGCTGGCCGTGTTGCCGTGCCCTTTGGGTCAGTGCATCCCTGGCATCGCGGCAATCGGTATCGGACAAAAGCCGCCTGGTCGTGATACGTTTGTCGGCTATCATCGCGATTTACGGCACCTTGCACGCCTGCGTGCGCTCCTTGACCTGGTGATTGAAAAGCTGGCGGCCTAACCGCGTTCAATCTGATTTCCTGAAGCGGCCATAACCGCTGCAATAGCCATTCCTCGTTATTGCGGCTAATCATGGCATCGAGCTCAATCATTGATGCAGCTAGGTATGCGCACTATATCGCGTGTAGGTCCGGTTCAGGCTCAATGGCGGACGTATCTAACTTGAAGGTAAAGCGGCAGGGCAATGCGAGGCCACATCACGCTAGAGACCGCGCTTCGAGACTTCGTGCTAGCCGTGCCGTAGTTCGTCATTTTGGAACGCTCCCCATAAAAGCTGCGCTGTTATCGGAAAAATCGTCGTGAGCACAATGCTGCGCACAACTCTTCTGCCGTAAGTCGCGAATTTCTTCCGGCTAAGTCGATGTGTCATCCGCCCCCGTCCCTACCCTTATGCCCGTCATCCATTCTGATCTACCGCTGGCTGACTCAGGCTCCCAACCTTAGAAAATCATCTCGGCAAATTCTGGTGCATCCACCCGCGACACATTTCTTAATGCGACGTTATGAGGCCAGTTACACGGCACAAGATGCCACTATTGTGCGAACAGTTGCGGCTGCCGCGAGACAGGAGCTGGGTCAATACCTGGCCATCAATATGCGGGCAGGCGGATCAGATTCGCGGTTGTACCGATTGGCAAACATCCCCACCGTTGTCTAGGGACCGACGCCGTTTAACATGGGCTGGGACCGACGAATACGCCCTGGTGGATGAACTACATACGGTCGCCATCGTACACGCTCTGGCTGGCTTGGACTTTCTGTCTGCGGACTGATAGGCGGTAAGGCCGCCCCATTTTATTATGAGATCATCTTTGATCCATGCTTGAGCCCTGCGATAGCCTCCATCGGCCGCTGTGCATGGGGTATTAACACAAGTACACAATGCCAATGTCTCTTTACTATTCAGCGTTCATCACGTAAGTCCGTCTTTTCCGAGACTTGCAATCAACGTGGCCGTCCCACCATTCGTTAACTCGAGATCCGAGAGCATTGAGCTGCATTCGGCCTTACCAGGCATTACGTCATGCCGCTGGTAGGTTGCGCAACGACGAGAGCATCCCGATTTCTCGATGAAGGACCGGGTGCTGGAGGCCCCCGTTTATGCTGAGTTATGCGCATCATCACTCAATCATCATACCGGTACACGAAGACAGCACTCAAAGTCCGGGATAACCTATACCTAGTCGACGTGTGGCAAGGGCGCCGCTGTAGCGCGAATACGTGGATCTGCCGTCAGCTCGATGATGTCGAGTTCTTCCTCGATGGCATGGAAAGCATCGTCGCCAATCACACCATCCCGTCTTAGGACAGCAAGCCTTTGCCGCTGCACAACCACGGCTTTACCCTGTAACCCCGCAAGGGTGTCCTCTCTGCCGTCCAGTTGGGCTACACCTTCTGCACGTGTCGCATACTCATCCAGCAGCAGCGCTGCATTATCCGAGACGGTGACGTTGCGCAGGAACGCCACCGCTGCCTGTGCGGTCTCACGGCGTGCGAGCACCGTTTCCTCTTGAACTAAATTATCTTCCGGAAGCCGCAGACGTTGCATGAGCGGTCGCAGGGTCATCCCTTGAAGCATGAGTGTCCCAAGGACCACGCTGAGAGCGCAGAAGATGATGATGTCCCGGTCAATGAAGGTATCCGGCAAGGCCAGCGCCGTGGCCAGCGTCACAATGCCGCGCATCCCGCACCAGGCGATAATGAGACCGCCGCCCGCAGTCGGCCGTGCCGGCTGGCGCCCGCTACGGGGGCCAAGCCGATGCAATGCCCAGCGCAGGATAGCGTTGTACCCCATCACCCAAACAAGTCGGACGAGGATCACAACCAGCAGTACAACGCCGGCAACCTCGACGTAGAGCGCTATTTGCCCACTCATGCGGCTGACAATCGCCCTGAGTTGCAGCCCGATCAGGAGAAAGGCCAATACGTTCAGAACAAATACTGCCACGTCCCATACTGCGTAGGATGCTATACGACGCCGTGCGCCATCGCGCAGCGGAACATGGCGCGCGATGACAACGGCATAAACAACCACAGTGATGATCGCCGATACGCCGAGCCGGTCCGCTAGCAACCAGACTGCGAAGGTGCTTAGGAACTGCACAAGCACCGCAATCGGTATCTCCAACCGGTGGGTAGGGGTCATGAGCAGCAGTCGGGCGAGTGTCCAGCCTAGCAGGCCGCCGCCACCTACCGTGAAAAGAAATTGTGGCATGACCGTCCATCCGACGCTGCCGCCGGTTACGGCGGCAGTGACTGCGATGCGATAGATAATTAGCGACACAGCATCGTTTAGCAGGCTTTCACCTTGTATGATTACCAGCAACCGATGCGGCGGCCGCAAGTAGCGCAGGATGGCCGTCGCTGCGGAAGCGTCGGACGGTGCAACGATGGCCCCCAGCGCTACCGCAGCCGCCCAGGGCATTCCCGGCACCATGGCATGCCCGACCCAGGCGACGGCGATGACCGTAAGCAGCACGACAATTACGGCCAAGGCGCTTATCGGCAGCCAGTTCGCGCGTATGTCCCGGGGCGAGGCGTCATAGGCCGAGTCGAGCAGCGTCGGTGCGACAAATAGAACGAGTGCAAGTCGCGGGTCGAGCGCCATGATTGGTATGCCCGGGATAAAGGCCGCCGCAGATCCTGCCAGCGCCAGCAGCGCCGGGTAGGGCAGGCCGACCCGGCTGGACCAGGCCGCAAGCAGCGCCCCTATCAAAAGGAGTGCGATGACGAGTTCAAACAGAGCCATGGCGTTCCCATCGTTGCACTTACATCACTGCCGAGTTCATCTGCAGGATGCCAGATACCTCTAGTGCTGAGTCCAAGGGTTGTTGCAGGTGTCGCTGCGGGAAGTCACCCCTCGGGCTTCAAGTCAGCGCAGTGCTGGTTTAACTTTCATTGCATGAGCGAGCCGTCCGGCCTGGAGCAAGCCCACGCCGGCGAGTATCGCCACCATGGCGCCGACATCGAGAAGCCTAACTGGTTCACCAACTGAAAGAATGCCGATCAGGAGCGCTACCACCGGCGGGACATAAGTGACACCCGATGCCGCAATGGCGCCAAGTCGCGCGACGAGAATGTAATACAGGATATAAGCAAGTCCTGTTCCGCACAGGCCTAGTCCGAGCACCAGCCCGAGGGTGGCGCGGCGGTCCATGAATACGGCCATGATCCCGTGCCGATCGACGGTCACAAGCAGCAGAAGCAACGCCAATCCAATTTGATAGGTAGTCAATGCCAGTGGCGACAGTCCGAGCGGACTGATGAATTTGCGCGCGTAGACGAAGGAGCAACCAACGCTCAGGGATCCGCCGATCATCCAAAGGACGCCCAGGGAGCTTACCTGACTACTCCCATTCCACGGACGCGCTATGACAAGTACGCCAGCAAATCCGAGCAACGTCCCACAGACCGTCCGCCCGTTGACCGGTTCATCCCGCAGGAAAAGCCAAGCCGTCAGAAAGGTGAAAAGGGGAATAGCACCGCTGAGCATTCCCGCGACACTCGACAGAAGCAGCACGGTGCCCTTGGCAAATGCCAGGTAATATACCGCTGTCGCCAACAATGCCATCACTGTGAAGTGGTGAAGATAACGCAAGTCGCGCCAACGCAGCGCCCGTGTTGCGAGGGCGAACACAAATAGTGGCACGAAACCGAAGACGAGACGCAATAGAACAATCTGCTCCGGCGTAATCGAGACAGCGGCCCATTTCATAAAAATGAAGTTGCTTCCCCATATCACCCCGAGCAGCGCGAAGGCCCCATAGGCGACGACCTGCATGGGGTTCGGTCGAGGACGAACAGCCAGTTCCGGAGCGGTCGACCTCATGATCCACAGCCTGACGGACTGAGGAAGCGACATATCAGCGCTGAAATTTCGCTGCGGTGGGCTTCGAGAGCGAAGTGGCCCGTGTCCAGGAAATGGACTTCTGCACTGGGAAGGTCGCATCGATAGGTTTCGGCGCCTGCCGGAATGAAGAATGGGTCATTGCGACCCCAGACGGCCAGCAGTGGCGGTTGATGCTTGCGAAAGTAGGCCTGGAAGTCCGGGTAGAGCGTCACGTTCGTGCGGTCGCTGAGAACAAGGTCTAGCTGGATCTCCATCGCTTCCGGCCGGTGCATGTAGGCGATGTCGAGTGTGTAACCGTCGGGGGAGACAAGCTCCGCCGGCGCGCCATGCTGGTATTGAAAGCGTATTGCTTCATCGGTCAGCGAAGCACGGCAGACCTTCCGACGCTCGGGTGTCGGTTCGCGCCAATAGGCCTGCCACGGTCCCCACTCCTGGCTGAGGCCTTCCAGATAAGCATTACCATTCTGCGTGAAGATAGCTTTTACCCGCTCCGGATGCTTCATCGCTAGTCTCAGCCCGATCGGCGCGCCGTAATAGAAAATGTAGCGATCGAAGCTGTAGCTGAACGCGTCCCGAGGTGGGGTTACTGTGTTGCCGAACCCCGGCAGGTCGGGTGCAATCACCCTATAGTGGTTCGAGATCTCAGGAATAAGATTGCTAAACATATGCCCAGACGTCGGGAAGCCGTGCAGTAGAAGCAAAACAGGCGCATCTGCTGGCCCCGCTTCACGATAGAAGACCTTGATATCGTCGATTTCTTTAACACCATAAGTAACGGCCATGACTTGTTCTCCTCTATCGATCCGCCGCTAGTTGACGAGGGATGCTTCGCCGTTTCCGAACGACCAGTCGTCAGCGTTAACAGGTACAAGACTGATGAGGACATCCTCGCGTCGTACGTCGAGTTGCCGATGCAGTTCATCAGCCACCTGTTTGTAAAACGCCTGCTTCTGCTCGACCGTGCGACCCGCGACCAACGTCAGCTGGATGAAGATGCAGCCTCGTGAGCGTTGAATGCCAAGAAAACCGGGATCGAAGACAAAGTCTCCAGGCGCATGCTCGGCGATCACCTGGAAGCGGTCATCCTTGGGTGCGTTGAGGACGTCGTGCATCGCTTGATAGACGACTTCTCCCACGGTCTGCCGGAACTCCGGGGTTTTGCCTTGTACCATGTCGATGCGTGCGAGCGGCATAAGAGTCTCCTGCTTTGATGCGTCAGTAGCGTGACGGAGGCTGTCTGGTCCTTTCTTCGACCCTTAGCCCAGCGCCCCGAAACGCGGTGCAAGGCTTTCCGAGACGATGTGCTCGCATAAGACGGCGAGTTCCTGGCCGAGAATCGTCAAGGCCTGGTTATCATACCGAGCGAAGGCAACTGCCGGGTCAATCCACCGGATCGTTATTCTGCTGTCAGGGAGCTCAATCACAGCCAGTTTCAGCGGAGCTTCTAACAGAGCCGAGGCGTCCGCCGTCAAAAGACGGACCATCAGGTCTGGGTGGAAGAACAGGATCTGCCGTGCAGCACCAATAGCATGACCGCCGCGCTGTAGCACCTTCTGCGGATCGATCTCATGCAGCATCCGTAAACCGGCAGCCTCTACCTCCCTTCGTAGTGACGCGATGATGTCGGTGAAGGTCAAGTCGCTCGATTTGCTACACTGGAACGCGCCAGTCATTCCACCGGGCTGGCCGTAATGGATTGGAGCTTCGGCACTCATGATTGCACCGGAGAAACCGCGAGCGAGCTACGGGTCGAAGCTTGCCGCATCGCAGGACCACCGGCTAGTACTGCCCGTGCGCTGTCGACGAGTACGAGCCATCCGCCAGCCATCAACATGACGTCCTTCAACACCAGTCGCCCACCGCCTGACAGGTAAGGGAACCCGTGTTGAGCGTCGCCAAGGGCGGCTACCCAGGCTTCCGGCGTCGTGACCAGGAACGAAAGGGTCACGAACGACGTCAGGAAGCCAAGTGTCGCTCCGACGAGGCCCCACCGGCGTGATATCAGTCCGGCAAGGATTAGGAAACCGATCATCAATTCCACCGCTCCCAAACCCTGGGAGAAGGCATAAGTGTCGTTACCAGTCTGCCAGGTCCGCTCGATGGGCTTCAGTTCTCCTTCATGAGTCAAGTGGTGGGCATATTGATCGGGATGCTCGTAGAAGAGGGACAATACCGGATTGTTGGCGACGAAAGGCGTGATGCTATCGGCTTCGTAGGGGACGAACTTCAAGCCACCAATCCACAAGAAGACGATGGCCATGGCTATGCGCATGCCGTGCAGGCCGATCCATTCCGATCTAGAACCGGAAATCACACCAAGGATACGGTGGATTTGTATGTTCATAACTGAGCTCCTATAGTTAGATTTCTACACTTCGCCAGCGGCGGCAAAGGCGTCCAGCGCACGAACCGAATAGACGATGGCCGCACCCGCGTTGATACTCGTTGCGACGCCCAATGCTTCTGCAAGCTCTTCCCGGCTGGCTCCAAGCTTGCGCGCCGCATCGGTATGGACGGTGATACAGCCGTCGCAGCGCAAGGTGATTGCGACGGCGACGGCAATCAGTTCACGGGTTTTGGCGTCAAGATGACCGGTCTTCTGTCCGGCGACGCCCGTGGCGCCATAGCCTTTAACTGTTTCCGGACTGAGTTTGGCAAAACTTCCAACCCCGGTGATGACCTGCTGGCGATAAGTATTCCAATCGAACATATGCATAGCGACCTCCTTGATGATGATGACTAAAGTAGGCAGCAATCGACAGACGTTCGATACCAACACGGCTCAATCAGATGGCCGCCCGGATCAAAAGCCGCGCCACCCTGGAGATGTCGCGACCATGCCGCTGACAGATGACGTTTTGAGTGAGCTTGCTCAGCTGCTCCGCGTTCGCCCCGAGTTAGATGACGTTTGCCGGTTTGGTGGGCCGTGGATATCCACCCACGTCGCCGGACCAGCCGGTTGGGCGTATTTTCACCTCGTCACCCGGGGTCATGTGCAACTCGACCGGCCCGGTTTTGATCGCCTGAATCTCGTAGCGGGCGACATTCTGCTACTGCCAAACGGGGATGCCCACACAGTACATGGGCTTGGGTTCGCTGAGCATCTGCATTCGCCGGTCGTGACTCAGCTCCGCGGCGCGCTCCGGATACGAACCAGCGTCGGTGTTGAGTTGGATACGGAGTTGATCTGTGGCCGGCTGCACTTTCAGGCGGCGCCGCAAACCTTGGTCATGGCAGCCCTTCCGAGCGTTGTGATCCTGCATATAGACGAACTGCCCCTTGCCAGTCGCTTCAAACCGCTGGTCGAGGGTATCCGGGAGGAGTTGAGTGACGGTCGCCCCGGCGCTGCCTCAATCGCAATAAATCTTGCTAGCGCTTTATTTATGATGATGATTCGGGCGCAGATCGAGAAGTCAACAGCTGTCACCGGCCTGCTGCAGTTGTTCAACCAAAAGGTGACGTCTCAAGCAGTCCTGGCGATGATACGCGAGCCCGTACGCGCCTGGACGCTGGATGATCTCGCACATGACGCGGGAGCCTCGCGGGCGACGCTAGTACGCGCATTTCGCAAGGCTGCTGGAATCGCGCCACTGGCGTTTTTGGCTGACTTACGCCTTGGGCTTGCACGGCACCGTCTGGGGAGCAGCACGGTCTCGGTTGATCGAATTGCAGCAGAAGTAGGCTATCAATCGCCCGCTGCGTTTAGTCGCGCGTTTCTCCGCAAGTTTGGTGTTCGGCCGAGCCAAAACCGGAAAGCTTAGATAATCGTCCCGTCATTAAACAGGCGATAGTTCAAGGTTCTAGGAATCCGACGCCTGAACAGTAGCTCTGGGTCAGTATCCATTTGCTTATTCTCGATGTATGATCCAAGGCCCGCCGCTGGATAAACCCGATGCCACAACTGCGACACCTAGAAATCCGCTTGGCAAGGTCTGCGTGATGATACTTTACCCGCCGATAACCATCACCAGCTCGAAAGGCGACGTCGCTCGCAACCTCAGAGGCCTTACTGCTTGCCTTGCATTATTGGAAGCACAACGTCCATCAAAGCGGTGTCGGAGAATGGGTTTTGACCAGTGACCAATTCCCGATCCCGCACCACCTTCGAATGCCATGCTGCAATGGTTGAGACTTGCCCTCCAGCGTTCTTTAACGCCATGGCGGGCAGAAACTGGGGCTTAGCATGAAAGACGTTTTTTGCTGCCTGTTCCTCTTCGTCATCACTGAAAACAGTTAGACGATAATTACGATAAGGCCAGTTGGAAGCCAGCATTCGAGCTTTAGCCAGGTCGCCAACGCGTAACGCAGCCTGTTCCAATTCAGGATTACGGGTGGTTGACAGGAGAGCGATCGTTGCGTGGCAGAGGAGAGCAGTTGTCTTGGCATGTGTGTGGAAGTAGGTAAGAATCCGTCCTAGGTTCCGATCGGCCATCAGGTCGATCATCGGCGCGGGACCACCCGGCACAAACACTGCTGCATATTGATTGAGATCATGGTCAGCCGCCCAACGCAGTGTGGTAGGATGTTTCAAGCCATCGAGAGAAGATTGATATTTTAGTGCTTGATCAAGCTTAACCTTGCTTCCGTTAAAGTAATCCGGACTAACGGATGCTTGATCCTCCGGCGGAATGTTTCCGGTCGGATCAGCGAAGACCAGTTCGTATCCGGCAGCTGAGAATCTTCGAGCCAGCACGATTAGCTCGTTGAGATAGTAACCAGTCTTGAAGGTATGGCCGTCTTTCAACGGGAGTATGCTTTCGCTCGAAAGCACGATCAGCACCTTGCCCCTGGTCCCGGTGTGTAAGACGGCTGCGCTAGACGCAGCAATTGTTGCAGTCGTAAGGGCGAACGCAAGCGCAGACACTCTTGTCTTGTTTATCATTATTTGAAGTCCTCTATGTATTCGACGCCAGATGCCATACGCCGGCCAGACGGTGATAGGGTTAACAGATCTCTACGCCAGTGAGGTCACGACAGATTTGAAGTAGCCGATCCTGTAGGTCGAAGCGCATTATTGTAGCGCTCACGCGCCGTTGCTTCTGATGATATAGATAGCCGCCAGTGACACGCGCTGCCGCGTCCTCGCTTCCTGCAAGCCAAGCCTGCGTGACATGCCCCAATGCGAGGTCGTCAGGGGCGTCTGGGCCGCCCATTTTGGTGGGTACCCAACCGGGTTCAAGCGCATTGGAAAGAACGCCTGGCCAACGCCGCGCGACTGCAAAGGCAAGGAGAACGTCGTGCAACTTTGTATCGGCGTAGGCTTGGGATCCGTTCCAGCGCCGGTGCGTCCATTGCAAGTCGTCGAGGCTCGTATCACCGCTGCTATGCATACCCGAGCTTAAATATATCAGCCTGTCAGGTCGATCGATCAGTGCCGTCAGCAGATAGGGCGCCAATACATTAACGGCGAAGATCTGCGAAAGGCCGTCCTCGGTCTCGACCCGGTGAGGTTCGCGATAACCGATGCCGACATTATGGATGATCGCGTTGAACCGACCGAATTTGTTAGCCTGTTCAGCGACCACTTGGATCGTGGCAATGCTCGATAGATCGCCGATGACCACTGCCTGCGCTGCGGGCAAGGCTATTTTCGCCTGCTGTGCCCGTGCATCTGTGCGGGCGTGGATGACAACGTCGTGCCCTTGCTCGACCAGGAGCTGTGCGGCCATCAGACCAAGTCCATCGGATGATCCGCTGATGAAAATGCGTGCCATTGCAGATCCCCTCGATATCTAAACGCAGCAGGTCAAGGGGCACGGTCGGCGAGAAAGCGCAGCACTGTTTCGAGAGAGCTCGTGCCTCGCTCGGTTTCGACGCCTCCTCCCCCTTCGAAGGACAGCCATCCCTGGTTGAACCCGTCGATCATCTGCATCCTCGGCTCTGGGTTGCTCATGCCCTGATCGCGAAAAATGTCATGCCAGTCCGACTTCGGCACAACCTGCGCTGAAACTGGCAGACCGAGCACGTCGCCAAGGGTGCGTGCCAGTTGATTGGGTGATACCGGTGCCGGGCCTTGTAGTTCGACGATCCGCCGGCCGCTCCACGTTTCGCCGAGCAGCCTGGCTGCGGTGGCGCCGATATCAGCGGTGGCGATCATTGGGATGGCGCGATCGAGCGGCTGGAGAAAGCTCGCCACAATACCATTTGCCTTTGCCGAGGCGATGTCCCAGCTGGCATTCTCCATAAACCAGGCGGCCCGCACGAAGGCAATCGACAGATCGAGCGTGCTCAGTTCGCGCTCCATCAGGCTAAGTTGGCCTAGGAGGTTTGGATTACTCGCCTGCGCGCCGACCGTCGACAGGCAGACAACACGGGTGGGGCGTGCGGCGGCCAGCGCCACCTTAACGGCGGCTACGACCGCACGTACTTCGGGGAAGCCAGGCGCAGGATCAAAGATCGGCGGGATCAGGATGAATACTCCCTCCACGTCCGTGAAAGCGCGTGTAAGTGCATTGGGGTCGCTCATATCCGCGATTGCCAGTTGACAGCCGCGCGCAGTCCAGGCTGCGGCTTTACTGGGATCACGTGCCACGGCGCGCACTGGCAGGCCGGCCGCCAACAGGCGGTCGGCCACCACGCTGCCAACCTGTCCCGTTATCCCTGTGATCGCATACATGATCGTCTCCTGTTCGATGGAGAAACTTGTCGCACGACGCCTTTCCTGCATTAAGTGCGCTCTGGTCAGCTCACTCCTGACTAATTGGCAAGGATGTCCTGATGTACGATGCGCGGCTTCTCTCTGGCGTCAGTGTGCTCGCCGCCGTGGTCGAGACCGGCAGCTTTATTCGCGCAGCGGATGCGCTCGGACTGTCGGATTCGGGCGTCAGCCGGGCGATCACGCGGCTAGAGGCGCGGCTCGGTGTCCGCCTGCTGGATCGCACGACCCGCTCACTGCGTCTTACGGAAGAGGGGGCGCGGTTCCATGCCGAGGCGGCGCCGCTGCTCGTGCAGCTCTCAGATGCTGCGATGGCGCTGACTGAAGCACGTCACACGGTGCGCGGACGATTGCGCGTGGAAGTCGACCCCTTTTTCTCGCGGCTTGTGCTTGCGCCGCGTCTCGGGGCCTTTTTGGGTCGATATCCCGAATTGTCGCTTGAACTGGTGACGACCGAAGTGCCCGGCGATCTTGTGGCACATGGCTTCGATCTGGCGATCCGTTTTGGGCCACCGGCGGTGGCAGGTCTGATCACGCGGAAACTGCTCGACACGCGCATCCTGACCGTTGCCTCGCCTCTCTACCTCAAACGTCATGGCCGTCCTTCGAGGCCGGAGGAGCTAAAGGGGCATCACTGCATCCACTATCGCGATCCTGCCAGCAACAAGCCATTCGCCTGGGAATTTCATCGCCAGAGAAAGATCCTGCCGGTCGAGGTTACTGGCGCGGTCACCGTGACCGACGTCGGCACGATGCTTGCTGCCTGCGTTGCCGGTCTAGGCGTCGCACAGGTAATGGCGCTGGGCAGCGAGACCATGATCACAAGCGGTGCACTAGTCGAGCTCTTCCCCGAGTGGCCTGGCGAGACCTTTCCGCTGCATGCCTATCACCCGTCACGCCACCAACCGCCAGCCCGGACCAGAGCGCTGATCGATTTCTGTCTCCAGCTCACAGCGAATACAGGCTCCGCAGCTGTCAATTCAGTCAACTGAGCTTCTTTGTCCGCTGGAGCAGCCTTTGCTCGACATCTTGCTTTGAGGAACAATCGGCCGTCCCTCACCGGCTGATCCAGCGGGTGGCGCGAATGGCAGATGCGGAGCCCGCTCCATTCGACCGACGTCTCGTGATCCTGCCATTCATTTTCGAATGGACACCGTGCACGCTTGTCGATGTCTAAACGAGCACGTTGCGCTCAGCTTCCCGTGCAGAAGAGGAGAGCTGTTCATGGCCAACATGTTGATGCAAGCGGCAATACTGGAAAAAATCGGAAGCCCGTTCCGAATCGCCACCGTGGCGCGGCCGTCACCGCTGGCCGGCCAGGTGCTGGTGCGCATTGCAGCGAGCGCAGTTAATCCACTCGACCTGAAGATCCGTGCTGGCGGGGCTGCCCATGCACGCCAGCTGCTGCCGGCCATCCTTGGCCTCGACATGGCAGGGACCGTCGAAGCAGTAGGTCCCGGTGTCACCGGGTTTTGCCGCGGCGACGAGGTCTATGGCATGACCGGGGGTGTCGGAGGCATACAAGGCTCTCTGGCCGAGTATGCTGCGGTCGACGAACGGCTGCTGGCAATCAAGCCAGCAAAGCTGTCGATGCGCGAGGCAGCCTCCCTCCCGCTGGCCTTCATCACGGCTTGGGAGGGTCTGGTGGATCGTGTCGGCATTCAGCCTGATCAAACCGTTCTCATCCAGGGGGGGGCTGGCGGTGTCGGACATATCGCCATCCAGATCGTCTTGGCGACCGGCGCCCGCGCCTATGCAACCGGGTCTACGAGAGACCAGGTCTTGATTGAACGGCTGGGTGCAACTTGGATCGACCGCAACTCCGAGGCCAAGGACTACGTGTCGGAGCACACGGACGGACGCGGCTTCGATATCGTCTACGACACGGTTGGTGGCGCAGTCCTGGACGCTTCGTTTAACGCTGTCTGCCGTTTTGGTCATGTGGTCAGCGCGCTCGGCTGGGGAACTCATGCCTTGGCGCCACTCTCATTCCGAGCTGCAAGCTATTCCGGCGTCTTTACTCTCCTCCCGCTGCTGACGGGTGATGGTCGGACCCGCCATGGCGAAATCTTGCGCGAGGCGACCCGGCTGGCCGAGGCGGGGCGGCTCGCGCCCAAGGTCGATCCGCGGCGTTTCACGCTCGCGACGGTTGGCGAGGCTTACGCAGCACTCGAAGGACGCAAGACCGACGGCAAACTCGTTGTCGACATTGCCTGACAGCAAAACAAAGAGAGGCGAAGTGCGGTTATAAGGATGAACCGGTTTACTGAAAGGTAAGTCCTCAACATGCTTCTGGGCATCTTGCAGCGTGCTGTCTATTGCGCGTCCCGGGGCGGCGTGGATGCGAAATAAGGTAGCTCGTATAACGATTGTTGATGGCCATGCCGCTTTCAAATAGAATGGCAAGCTGAGCAGATAAACAAACTACGCCATTGTCACGTTAGCTGGTGGTGACGGCCGCTTTGCCTCCGATCGCCCGCCCGGCCTAATCCGCGCCTTGTTCGACACAACCGAGCCAGGCAAGCCAGTTCGAACGTATCACACGAAGGCAATGCCTATGATCCTAATGACCTAAGATGAGATCGAGACACGGCTGATAGCGTCAACACGTGGAGTTCTGGAGCTGCAGCGGCCCTTGCTGGATGACGCGCCGGTTGTCGTGGCGCGGGGCTCCTGAAAGGATGGAGCGATCATATCAAACTGATGATGTGCGCGTTCCAGCCCGACGCAGTGGTGGTTGGAACGCGGATCATTCTTCATTTATGGCATCTAATGGATAGCCTCACTTAATACACTGTTCGCTTCTATATCGAGTCCGTGGGGAAAAATTCTCTCTGCGCCTTGCCAAATCTCGATGTAAGCTCCGGCACCTGTGACTAGCTGACCGAAGCGAATGGCTTCAGCATCATTAGGGCAGACGACGTCTTCAACACGTGTGTAAGGCAGATCTAGCTTGACTTTTGTGTATACGTAATAGTTTGGCAATGTAGCACCCTCCATAAAACCCTGGGCGGATTCAAGTTCCGGAGCGAACACCCACGCCGAAGACTTTGTTTACACCAGCCTGCCCGGCCAGCAACATGCTGAATTGCTCGCTTGGCGTCGCGTAGTCGAGCGTCTTTCGAGGACGGCTATTCAGGCTGTCGGCAACGATGTCGAGATCGTCCTGATCCAAGCCCGACAGAGCCGTGCCTTTCGGGAAATACTGGCGCAGCAGACCATTGGTGTTTTCGTTGGAGCCACGCTGCCAAGGTGAGTGAGGGTCGGCGAAGAAGATCCTCATGCCAGTGCTCAGCGCCACGCTTTCGTGCTGTGCCATTTCCTTGCCTTGGTCGTAGGTCAGCGTCTTGCGCAAAGATGCGGGAATGGCATTCAGCGCGCCGGAGAAAGCGCTCGCCACCACATCGGACTTGCGCGTAGGCATGTGCACCAGCACCACAAAGCGGCTTGTCCGCTCGACCAACGTGCCGATGGCACTCGCTCCGCCGGTGCCCAGAATAAGATCGCCTTCCCAATGGCCCGGGACCAGCCGGCCCTCGATTTCCTCAGGTCGTTCCTTGATGTTGGTCATGTTGCAAAGTTTGCCGCGGCGTTCGCTGCCCTTTGGCTTGCGGCCGCGCATTGGCTTGTCCTGTCGCAAATACGAGATCAGCTCACGGCGTAGTTCACCGCGCGGCAAGGCGTAAATCGCCGTGTAGATTGCCTCGTGCGATACCGACAGACCAGGTGGCTGCTCCGTTCCCGCCTCCATCCGCTTACGCCTGCCCGATATCTGCTCGGGGGACCAACCCAGACGCAAAAGCCTCGCCACACGGCCGAACAGCTCACCATCATGCGCCAGAACAGGCCTGCGTCCAGTCAGGCGACGATCTGCCTCGGCCTGCGTCGCCGCAGCCTGCGCCCGGTAGGAGGTCGCGCCGCCATGCCGATTGATCTCGTCCGAAATCATGCCCGCAGAGCGATCCAAGTCGCGTGCAATCGCCCGCACGCCCCAGCTATCACAAAGGCGAACCTCGATCATCGATCGATCAAACACCGTTAGCTTACGTCGTTGCCCTGCCATCCCACCACCCTACACCCGTTGGCCCGGCGTGGGTGTTCGCTCCGGAACTTGAATCCGCCCTGATTTAAAAACAAACAAATAAAAAATGGATCGGTAACTCTAATTCTTGATACCAGGCAGCTGCCGGTTACTGAGCATATGATTTGGATCGGTTATAGGATGGTTTCTATATGGCCGGCTTATTCCAGGCCGCTATGTCGACTGGTTTAGCACTGTCTGATGCTGACACGAGGCGACCTTCCTCAATCGTCGTCGCCTCAGTGCGCTGACCGTTCATCCAAGTCAGATAGGCTTTGTCGGTATCTGCTATGACGCCACCAAACCTCATGCGCCGCCCTCCCGACTTGCAACAAACCATCTCACCGACCGGGAAGTTTCTCATTTATTATCCTAAGGCATGTCATCGAAGTCTGCGTATTACTCAGCAGTCGGTGATATAAGCTACACTTGCCACTCTGAAGAATGAGCGCACCAGCTTGGGCATACGTTTGAGTTTGGCAAGCTGACCCTCGATCTTCTCGCCCAAGCTATCGCCCTTCCGCAATGGTGTTCTGGCTACACCGGTACGCTTGATGTGGCTCCACACGAGCTCGTCCGGGTTAAGATCGGGAGCGTAGCCGGGAAGAAAGTGAAGCGTCAGCATCCCGTTGGTTGATTGGATGTAGGCGTTCACGAGCTTTGTCTTGTGGGCTGGAAGACCATCGACTACGAGATGAACGGGCTTGCGGCGGTTACGCATCATCATCTTCAGTAGGACGATAAACAGCTCCGCGTTGAGGCCGCCCTGGTAGGTGCAATACCAGAACGCACCGCGAGCGTTGACGGCTGATGCCGCGCTGATCGACTGCCGTTGACCCGGGCGCTCGACAACCGGTGTTTGTCCCTTCTTGCCCCAGGTCTTCCCATGCACCGTATCGGCACGGAACCCCGATTCGTCCCAGAAGTAGATCTCGCCGCCCTCGCTTTTTGCTCTACTGGCAATAGAAGGAAACGTATCACGCTGCCACGTCTGGATGGCTTCAGGGTCGCGTTGATAAGCCCTCTGCAACGGCTTCTGCGGCGTGAGCTCCAGCCTCGCCAGTAGGGTGCCGACTGCCGTCAAGCCAATTTTGATGCCGAACTTCTCCTCGATCAAAGCGGAGATCATGGAGCGCGTCCAAAGACCGAAATCCAGACCATACTGACGAGGATCTTTCCCATTGACCCAAAGGAACACCTGCTGCTCCTGACTTGGCGTCAGACTGCGCGGCGGGCCCAGAGACTTTGTCGAATGCAGCGCCTCATCTCCCAGTTCAGGCGTTGACGCTGCTCTGAGCCATTTGTAGATCGTGGTCCGGCAGAAGCCATACGACGCTACGACAGAGGACGGCCGTTCACCGTCGCGAACGCGTTCAACTGCCATCAGCCGTATGGCTTCCAGCGTCCCATGATCAAAAGTTCGGCCATCTCTCTTCATGCCTGACCGTATCAAATGGCAGATACTAGTACAAGGGATTGTAGCCTATGTCACCGACTTGTGAGTAACATATAATCAAAGTTAGGTAAGTCGTTCAGGGTGAACACATTTTTTGCAACTTTTCCGTGTTGCTTAGGCGTTGAGACACTACTATTACGAGCGTTTGTTTATGTATTATTGCATATGCGATGATCGTGCTTTATTTAGAAACACGATTTTCAGTCATCGCAGCCCTAGAGGGTGTTACGTACTTCTGCGAGGCTGCGGTCTAATGGAGATGGATGTCTCCCGTGCTGCCTCGCAAGCCCTACCAGCTGACGTCAGCGACCAGGAATGGTCACTGGTTGTCCCGAATCTGACGCTGATGACGGAGGCGGCCCCGCAGCCTGAGCACTCCCTGCAGGAACTGTTCAACGCCCTGCGCTACGTGATTCGCTACGGCATCGCCTGGCGCGCCATGCCGAATGATTTCCCGCCGTGGGCGGCGGTGTATCAGCAGTCCCAGCGTTGGCTGGCAGCGGGATGTTTCGAGATGCTGGCGCAGGACTTGCGGGCACTGCTGCGGCGGGCTTGCGGCCGGCGGGAAGAGCCGAGTGCTGCGATCATCGACAGCCGCACCCTGCGTTCGACACCGGAAAGCGGCACCCGCGCTGGCTACGATGGGGCCAAGCGCAAACGCGGGTCGAAGGTGCATCTGGCGGTGGACACGCTCGGCCACCTGCTGGCGTTGCACGTCACACCGGCCGATGTCGGTGACCGGGCTGCGGTCACGCGTCTTGCCGCCGAGATCCAGGACGCGACTGGCGACAGCGTCAGTCTTGCCTATGTCGACCAGGGTTATACTGGCAAGGTCGCGGCGAAGGCGGCGGCCGCCGAAGGCATCCAGTTGCATGTCGTCAAACTGCCAGAGGCAAAGCGTGGTTTCGTCTTGTTGCCCCGACGCTGGGTCGTCGAAAGATCCTTTGCCTGGGCCACACGCTGCCGTCGGCTAGTCAAGGATTACGAACGCTATGCCACAACCCTCGCCGGCTTCCACGTGATCGCTTTCGTCGGATACATGTTCAAGCAGGCCGCAGACCTTATGAAAAGTGCATAACACCCTCTAGAGTCACGCCGCACGGAGGTCCGCTTGGCGCGGCTAGGCCAACCCGTCGCGGCGCACAGGCCTCCCGTCCCAATCAACGGACGGCAGCATCGTCGCCTCGAGAAACCAGCCGGCCCAGCTGGGCGTAGAGTTCGCCGTCGCGGGCCTCCTGGCCAATCATTAATGTAGGTTAAGCGACCAGCCGCGATTTGATGGCGCTGAGGTCAAAGCCAGCGTCAGCGCTCGCTTTCATGAGCATTTCGGGCGACGTCTCGCCAACTTGAGAAAGGGCCCACATCATCGCCGCCCGCGTTCCGGTCCTGCAATAACCAAGAACCGGACCCGGCGATTTCGAAATTGCAGCGCGCATCTGCGCGATATCGCTCTCATCGATGCCGATGGCGGTAGTGACGGGGATGTGGGCGAAGTCCAGACCGTGGCTTTGGGCGATGGCCTCCATATCCTCGGCGCTAGGCTGGTCGGCGTCTTCCGCGTCGGGCCGACTGTCGATGATCGTGCGGAACCCCGCATCGGCTGCCGCGGCGACATCGGCTGCGGAGAGTTGCGGCGAGGCCGAAAACGAAGCCGAAAGGCGCTTGAAGGTCATGGCAGTCTCCTAGGTCGTCCGAGCATTGGTCGGCAAAAGGCGGTGGGCCGCGCGCCATGAGTCGAGTCGCTGAATTGCCATTCCAAGCAGCATCGGGGCGACGAAGATCAGGGCTGAGCGTGGTTTGATTGCGAAATCGGCGATCGCCGGGCCGGGACATAGACCGGACAGGCCCCAGCCGATGCCGAAGATCGCCGCGCCTGCAATCAGGCGGAAGTCGACCAGTCGTGTCGACGGAAGTACGAAGGCCTCGGCGTAGATGGGTTTTTGCATCTTGGACTCGAGCATCCAAGCCACCGCCATGACACCCACCGCTCCACCCATGACGAAAGCCAGGGTCGGATCCCAGTGACCGAAGACATCAAGGAAGCCGCGAATGCGCGCGGGATCGACCATGCCCGAAACGGCAAGGCCGGCGCCGAAGAGCGTACCCGACAACAGAGCGATGAGAACATTGCGGATCATGCCGCTACGCCCAGCAGATGCATGAGAGCAACGGTGGCTATTCCGGCGATCATAAAGACCGCTGTCGCCACAATCGAGCGGAGGGACCGTCGGGATACCCCGCACACCCCGTGGCCGCTGGTGCATCCGTTGCCGAGGCGCGTGCCAAAGCCGACCACAAGGCCGCCGACAGCCAGGATGGCGGGACTACCGGGGAGGTGCGTCTCGACCGGTCCGACAATCGCTGCGATGAGCGCCGCGCCAAGCGGCAATCCCACCACGAAGGCCATCGCCCAGGACCACGGCGCGCCATCGGCGGCTAGTCCAGACGCCCGCGCGGCCATGCCACTAACGCCAGCGATACGACCGAGCCCTAATAGCATCAGTGCTGACGCCAGGCCGATCATTGCGCCACCAATTAGCCCCTGCAAGGGCATCGCTGTTGGGCCGACACCGGTCATCACAGCGCGTCCAGCGGGATTTTCAGGAAGCGGGCCCCGTTCGACTCGGGGTCCGGTAGATGGCCGCCGCGCATATTCACCTGGATCGACGGAATGATCAGCTTTGGCATGCTCAAGGTCGCGTCGCGCGCGTTACGCATCGCCACAAAGTCATCCTCAAGGACGCCCTCATGGACCTGGACATTGCTGGACCGTTGCGCGCCGACCGTTGTCTCCCAGACAAACTGCTCACGCCCGACAGCCTTGTAGTCGTGACAGAGAAAGAGCCGCGTCTCGGGTGGCAGGCTCAAAAGCCGTCGGATGGAACGGAAGAGCTGGCGGGAATCTCCGCCAGGAAAATCGGCCCGCGCCGTGCCGTAGTCCGGCATGAATAAAGTGTCGCCGGTGAATACCGCGTCGCCGATGACATAGGCCAGATCGGCAGGGGTGTGCCCGGGAACGTGGAGGGCCATCGCCTGCATATCGCCGACCATGAAGTGGTCACCATCGTCAAACAGCCGATCAAACTCTGACCCGTCGCGCGCGAACTCTGTTCCGGCGTTGAAGATTTTGCCGAAGACATTTTGGACGTGGATGATTTCGCGGCCAATCGCCAACTGTCCGCCAAGTTCCGCCTTCAGGTAGGGGGCGGCGCTAAGGTGATCCGCGTGAGCGTGCGTCTCCAAAACCCAGCCCACGGTCAGGCCTTCAGTCTTTACGTAGGAGATGATCTTGTCGGCGGATTTACGGGAGATCCGTCCTGACGCCACGTCGAAATCCAGCACGCTATCAATGATGACGGCAGACCGAGTCGCAGGGTCATGGATGACGTAAGACGCTGTGTTGGTGGCCTCGTCGAAGAAGCTTTCGACGATCGGCGCAGTCCCCCGGCCCGCTCGGACGCCGCAGATCAACGCTGACGCTTGGGCTAAATGGTGATCAGACATGGATTTCCACCTTTCATCGCGGCTAGTTTTAGCAAGGCTATGTTTTCCCGTCGGACTGGATTCGTCCCATGGCCGCCTAGCGCCCCAAGCGGCCATTGTACTTCCTCCGGAACCGAGACGCTCGAACCTTCCGCGCTTCTAAGCGCCGAAGCTTTGATTGGAGCGGGAGGTCACCGCGTGCCAAATGCCGCCAGCAGTCGGTTCGACAGCCTCGACATCCAGCATCAACTTTCTAGCGCGGCCGTTTCACGCGGCAAAAGGACAAAGTCTACCGCGTCCTCGGCATCTCTAAGAAGCGTCTTGCGCGGCGCGCCCATCTGCGCACGCATGGTCAGACCGCGGGCAAGGTCCATGACCTGGATCGCGCGAGCGGATGCGGGAAAATCAGGTGGCACTTCTCCCGCGCTGACTCCGTCACGAAAGCGGCGTTCCACTTGCGCCGCGCCGGCAGCCGCGACGTCCTGCACGAACTGTCGGACCTCTGCATCGTTCACGAGCGGCGCAACGCACACAACCAGACAACCCGGCGCTGATCCCTCCACAGTCGCACTGTCTACCACGTGTCGCAGGAAGCCGGCGAGCGAGGCGCGAAGAGTCTGCGGCGAGAAGAGTGCTTTCGCGGCAAGAGCACCGTACTCCTCGGCGTACGCCCGAATGGCGCGCAGAAATATCGTCCGCTTGTCCCCGAAGATCGAATAGAGGCTCGGCCGTCCTACGCCCATCCCGGCGACGAGATCGTCGATCGTCACGCCGTCATAGCCCTTCGACCGGAAGATCTGGATCGCCTTTTCCAAAGCCTGCCTCTCATCGAAGCTGCGTGGCCGACCGCGCAATCTAGCGGTGTTCTGTACCATTGGGTTCACATATCCTTGATCAACGCTATCTCAGCATTATCTAACCATATCGTTCGCAATTAGCAAGCCTACGTTAAAACGAAGGCGTCTCGGCTCGACCGTCCCCTCAGCCTGTGAGGCCAAAGGCATATTCGATCGCACTTACCACAGACATGTCAGGCGACGATATTCCGTGCCTGAGCCCAATTTCGAGGAGGCCGGCGGAGAGCGGCGAATTGACCGCCGCGGCTTGAAGCAGCACTCGATGGCGGATCAACTTGATCGTTCGAGTGCTGTCCGAGGATAACTGAATGGATAGTTCGAAAACGTCTTGACCGGGTCCAGCTGCTGATTTACATATGAAGTAGTTCTAAACCAGATAGACGCCGCTGGCGCTGCTAAGGAGAATTCGGATGAAGCGCTACCAAGGTAAAAAGGTTGTCATCATTGGGGGCACCAGCGGCATAGGGCTCACCACGGCAAAGATGCTCGTTGACGGAGGCGCCCGCGTTCTTTTGACGGGGCGCTCACCAAGCAGCCTTGAGAAGGCGCAGAAAGAGCTGGGTGACGGCGCAGTGGCACTTTCGAGCGATGCCGGATTATTGGCAGATATCGACACCCTCGCCGCTCGCGTTAGGGCCGAGTTCGAAACAATCGACCTGCTCTTCGTCAACCCTGGAGTCGGGGTCTTCGCGCCTTTCGCGCATACCAGTGAGGCTATGTATGACGAAGTGTTCGACTTGAACACAAAGGGATCGTTCTTCGCGGTCCAAAAGCCGGCGCCGTTGATCAACCGGGGCGGTTCGGTCGTCCTCACAACCGCGATCTCCAACGTCAAGGGAATGCCGATGCTGGCCGCCTCTGGAGCGAGCAAGGCAGCGCTACGATCCTTCGCTCGGGCGTTTGCCGGCGAACTCGCTCCTCAGGGCGTCCGCGTCAATGCGGTGTCACCTGGCCCGATCGACACGCCAAGCTGGAGCAAGTCGTTTCCCGACAAGGAAATGGCGGCCCAGGTGACAGTGCAGATGAGCGAAGCCAATCCGATGAAACGCTTGGGCACGTCGGAGGAAGTCGCCAGGGCGGTCCTCTTCCTCGCGTTCGACGCGACCTACACGACCGGCGCCGAGCTTCCGGTCGACGGCGGTCAGTCGCAATTCTGACGCGACACTTACCAAATCGAACCCACTCCACTCGATTGGGCGTTCGACCTCAGTGCGAAAGACGCCAAAGCAAAAGGGACTCATAAGATGAAAGCGTTCAATATAATCGAAACTGGTAAAGGTCTGGACAGCTGGAGCCGGGTTGATCTTCCCGATCCCACGCCCGGTCCCGGCCAGGTCTTGATTCGGGTCAAAGCCGTGTCATTGAACACTCGAGACCTGATGGTGATCAGTGGATACTTTCCCATCCCTCCAAAAGAGAATGCGATTCCGGTTTCTGATGGAGCGGGAGAGATAGTTGCAGTGGGTGCGGGTGTAACGCGTTGGAACGTCGGCGACCGCGTTTTTGGTTCCTACTATCAGCATTGGCAGAACGGGCAATTTCCAGCCGATGCGGAGCTTCATGGCTTGGGCGGCCCGCTTGAAGGCATGCTGGCTGAACTCGTGACGCTTCCCGAGTCCGGGGTCATTCGCGTTCCGGATCACCTCAGCTACGAAGAGGCATCGACACTTCCTGTTGCTGCACTGACAGCCTGGAACGCCGTGATGGAGTCCATGCCCCGCACGACCCCCGGGGCGATAGTGCTGACACTGGGAACCGGCGGCGTATCGCTGTTTGCAATTCAGTTCGCATTAGCCAGCGGGCTCCAAGTGATCGCGACGACCTCAAGCCCTGCCAAAGCAGAGCGTCTTCGGTCTTTGGGCGTCTGGGACGTCATCAACTATAACGAGACTCCGGACTGGGAGCAGGAAGTCCTGCGACTGACAAACGGCCAGGGCGTCGATCAGGTTATCGAGGTTGGTGGAACCGGAACGCTGCCGAAGTCTCTCAAGTCCGTCCGATCCGGGGGGCTTGTAAACCTGATCGGACTTCTCACCGGGTTCAACGAACCGATCGATACCTCGCCGATCCTCTTCAATAAGATCCGGCTTCAAGGATCGGGGGTCGGGCCGGTCCAAATGGCAGAAGCGATGGCACGCACGATCAGTGCAATAAAGCTCAAGCCTGTAATTGCCGAGGTATTCGGGTTCGAGCAGGCAAAGGATGCTTTGGCTAAGCTCCAGGACTCAGCGACCTTCGGAAAGATTGTCGTTCGGCTTGACTAAAGCAACACCGAAAACCTCTCAAGTCTAAAGGAGAGCACGATGCACCTGACTGATGCACCCTTCGCTGAGAAGAAGTTCATGACCGTCAATGGTCAACGCATGGCCTATATCGACGAGGGCGAAGGCGACGCCATTGTCTTTTCGCACGGCAATCCAACCTCGTCCTATCTCTGGCGCAACATTATGCCGGCGGTTAAGGGCATGGGACGGTTGATCGCCGCCGATCTGATTGGCCAGGGGGATTCGGACAAGCTCCCGAATTCGGGGCCTGACAGCTATAGCTTTGCCGAACAGAGGAGCTACATCCATGCGTTGTGGGACAAGCTCGATCTGGGCGACAATATCATCTTCGTCATCCACGATTGGGGCTCGGCGCTCGCCTTCGACTACATGAGCAAGCACTCCGATCGGGTCCAGGGCATTGCCTACATGGAATCGATCGTGATGCCGCTCGAATGGGCCGACTTCGGCGAAAACGTCCGTCCGGCGTTCCAGGCACTGCGTTCACCCGCCGGCGACACCATGGTCCTGCAGGACAATATCTTCGTGGAGCAGTTGCTTTTGGGAATGGGCCGCCCGCTTTCCGATGCCGTGAAGGCCGAATATCGCCGTCCGTTCCTGAACCCGGGCGAAGATCGGCGGCCCACATTGAGCTGGCCGCGCCAGCTTCCTATCGCGGGCGAGCCGGCCGATGTGGTCGAAGCCGTAAACGCATACTCGCAATGGTTGGCGACGACCCTCGTGCCAAAGCTCTACTTCCACGCGACTCCCGGAATCATCGACCAGAATCCGAACCAGGTCGCGTTTTGCCGGACCTTTGCCAATCAGGAAGAAATTCAAGTGCAGGGCGCCCATTTTATCCCCGAAGACGATCCCGAAACCGTCGCTCCAGGCGTGGCCGCTTTTGTCCGTCGGCTGCGGGGAATTACCTGACGTCGGCTCTTACTCAAGAGCATGGCAGAGTTCAGGAGTTGCCTGTTAGCGGGACTTATCCTGGACTCGGCACTCGCCGATTTCGGATCAGCTTGGAGATTATGACGGCCGGATTGCCTCATCGCTATGCCCTAATCATCGGTGCCGGGCCGGGGATCAGCGCATCGCTTACGTTGCGCTTCTCGCAGCTTGGCGTGCAAATCGGCCTGGCGCCTCGCAATGCTGCCTAGCTGCCGGCGCAGAAGACGGGAGCCGCTGCCTTTGCAGTAGACGCCTCGAAACCTGATCAGTTGGCCCGGCTGTTCCTCAATATCGATCGACAGGTCGCGGCACCCGATGTTGTGATTTATAACGCCAGCGCGCGTACCCGGCCCGCTGGCGAGCGTCGATCCCGCCGCGGTCGAGCAAGCAATCATGGTTAGTGCATTTGGGGCCTTTTTTGCTGCCCAGCAGGCTGCCGAACGCATGGAGCCAAACGGGCCCGACGCGATATTCTTTACCGACGCGAGTGCCGGCACAAAAGGCTTCGCACAATCAGCGGAATTCGCCATCGGCAAGCTCGGAATGCGCGCACTCGCTCAGAGCGCGGCACGAGAAGTGGGCCCGAAGGGGATAGACGTCGCCCACTTCAACATCGACGGATGCGTCCGCTCCTTGCGGTGACCCAACCCGAGAGATCAGCCCGACAGCACGCTCGATCCCGACGCCATCGCCCAGATCTATATCGACGTCCTTGTCCAGCCGAGAAACGCCCGGTCGCACGAACTTGTCAAGCCGCACTGCGGAGATCGACATGCCGCCGTTTCCCAATGTCAAGATGGACCGGCCGGGCTGGATCATATGAAGACCTCCAAGGGCAAGCCTCGAGTGCGCCATGGCCGTCCATCTCGGACCCCGCCGGCTGCGGGCCGCCAAAGCGGCGGCGGTGAAAACTGCTGATCACGCGATCCCCTGGCTGGAAGATCCGCACGCTCTCTCCAATGGCGACCATTTCGGCGGCAGCATCGCTTGTCGGAATGTATCCGACCTCCGACGGCGAAGGGTAGATGCCGAACGGCATCGCGATGTCGCGATAATTGAGCGAAACCGCCCACACTCGCAGAAGCACTTCGCCCCATTGCGGTGAGTGAGTCGGCTCTTCGTGGAGGCGTAGACCCTCTAGGCCCCGGAATTCATCGACCCGCCAAACACGCGTGGGAAAGACCTCTCGATTGTTGGATCTTCGTATATTAAAAGTAGTGGCGATGGCTAACATGGGGCGGGAAGTATTTCACCTGCAGTTTGGGGTTTGCAGTCGATGAAGCGATGCAAGCGCTCAACAAGGCTCCGCGTGGCCGCTCGCGCGTCAATGCTCCTGTGACGTTTGGCACCTTTTGCCTAGCACCCCTCGTGGGCCGCTACCTCGACAAATTTCCCGAGATCGAAGTGGAACTGATTCTGTCCCACCGTTTCATCGACACCGTCGGAGAAGACTTCGACATCGTTCTGCGGTTGGGGGCCTTTCAGGACACGACGCTGGGCGCTCGTTCGATTGCTCCCCACCGCGCCATTGCCTGCGCGGCCTCCGATTACCTCAGGCGTCGCGGTATACCGAAGCAGCCGAAAGACCTTACCGCTCAGGATTGTCTCGGCTTCGTGGCCTCCTCAGGCCTGGCGGAGACCAAATAGTGGGCGGATTCAAGTTCCGGAGCGAACACCCACGCCGAAGACTTTGTTTACACCAGCCTGCCCGGCCAGCAACATGCTGAATTGCTCGCTTGGCGTCGCGTAGTCGAGCGTCTTTCGAGGACGGCTATTCAGGCTGTCGGCAACGATGTCGAGATCGTCCTGATCCAAGCCCGACAGAGCCGTGCCTTTCGGGAAATACTGGCGCAGCAGACCATTGGTGTTTTCGTTGGAGCCACGCTGCCAAGGTGAGTGAGGGTCGGCGAAGAAGATCCTCATGCCAGTGCTCAGCGCCACGCTTTCGTGCTGTGCCATTTCCTTGCCTTGGTCGTAGGTCAGCGTCTTGCGCAAAGATGCGGGAATGGCATTCAGCGCGCCGGAGAAAGCGCTCGCCACCACATCGGACTTGCGCGTAGGCATGTGCACCAGCACCACAAAGCGGCTTGTCCGCTCGACCAACGTGCCGATGGCACTCGCTCCGCCGGTGCCCAGAATAAGATCGCCTTCCCAATGGCCCGGGACCAGCCGGCCCTCGATTTCCTCAGGTCGTTCCTTGATGTTGGTCATGTTGCAAAGTTTGCCGCGGCGTTCGCTGCCCTTTGGCTTGCGGCCGCGCATTGGCTTGTCCTGTCGCAAATACGAGATCAGCTCACGGCGTAGTTCACCGCGCGGCAAGGCGTAAATCGCCGTGTAGATTGCCTCGTGCGATACCGACAGACCAGGTGGCTGCTCCGTTCCCGCCTCCATCCGCTTACGCCTGCCCGATATCTGCTCGGGGGACCAACCCAGACGCAAAAGCCCCGCCACACGGCCGAACAGCTCACCATCATGCGCCAGAACAGGCCTGCGTCCAGTCAGGCGACGATCTGCCTCGGCCTGCGTCGCCGCAGCCTGCGCCCGGTAGGAGGTCGCGCCGCCATGCCGATTGATCTCGTCCGAAATCATGCCCGCAGAGCGATCCAAGTCGCGTGCAATCGCCCGCACGCCCCAGCTATCACAAAGGCGAACCTCGATCATCGATCGATCAAACACCGTTAGCTTACGTCGTTGCCCTGCCATCCCACCACCCTACACCCGTTGGCCCGGCGTGGGTGTTCGCTCCGGAACTTGAATCCGCCGTGGTTTACGCACGATGGCGAGACACGGACGGTTAAGGTTGGTGGGCGGTATCATGTGAACGACGCACGAGTGCTGCGCGACGCAGCCATCACCGGCTGGGGCATCATCATCCAAGGCGAGCGCCTCGTCGCCGGGGACTTGGCGTCCGGCCGGCTGGTGCGCGTCCTCCCAGATCGGGACGGGGAGGTTAGGCCGATGCATCTCTTGTTCCCTGCGGCGCGACCGCTCACATCGAAGCTGAGATCATTTGTCGATCTCGTGGCCCAAGAGTTCGGCTGGCAATGTCTGCGGCTCTTATCCGGAAGCGGTCTTAATCTCGGAGCCGCAAGCGATTGCGGACTGGATTCGGGCAACTGGAGTTGGGGTTGCCCTACGAACTCCTTCAACTGACCGCACCGACAGGCTGCTCAGAACTCCTCAAGAATGCTACGGAGCTGGAGCGAGTTCCTTTTCCGCTAGTCGATTCGAGCTTTGCCAAGCTCCGCCGCAGGTGAACGATAGTAATCACCTGCCTTTCAGGAAAGATCAAGTTCCGCAAATAGTATAGGACCTGGCCTTTAAAACCGAATACCAGCTTTGAAGTAGTAGTAGCGGCCCAGATAATCGTAGCTGTTTGTCAAAGAGTTCGTTGAACCATCATAATAGAATGGCGGATCACGATCGAACATGTTGTCGATACCGGCAACGAGGGTGACCGTGTGCTTTCCAGCTACCTTCAAAGCGTAGCTGCCTACAATATCGTGGTAGACTATTGCGCCGACGCTGCCGCCATAGCTCGTATCGGCCGGCTGGCCCGGCGACACGTAGTTGCTCGACGGACCAATATAGCGGACGGTCCATTGGAAGGACCATTTTGGCTGGACATAGGCAATACTGCTTGTCGACTTGAAGCGGGTAAAGGCCTGCGGCGTGGTTGTCGAGATAATGGCCCCGGCATCCTGGCGAATCTCGCCATCGGGCAGCTGTTCCGTATAGTTGAGAAGCAACGTATCCAGGTTGCTGAACTCGAGCCGCCCGGCCCAGTTCGGCAGTCCGAGCCGGCTGAGCTTAAGGTTGTAGTTCAACCCAAAATCGAGACCGTCGGTATTAACGAAGCCGGAATTAGCATTAACTGCGCTGACAGTTGACAGCTGGCCGCCACCACGTGGCCCAACCAGTAAGCACTGAGAGCTCGACAAGCCGGAGGAGGAGTAGCAGCTGTTGAGGATGGTCTGAGCATCCGGCGCGGTAATGTGATTGGCGATCTTGATCCGGTAGTAGTCGACCGTCATGGAGAGGTCCGGGATCCAGCGTGGCGTGATGATGGTTCCCAAATCGAGCTGCCTGGAGGTTTCTGGTTGCAGCCTCGGATTACCACCGACATAGGTGTAAAGTTGGGTTTGCTGCTGCACGAAGTTTGCCGGCGTCAAGCCTGCAGTTGACAGCACTCTGTTGCAGTTCGCCGCGGCATTCGCGTTGCTACGACGCAACCCAACGTTGACGTCGCAGGGATCGTTGACGGTATTAGCCGCCTCGTACTCGCCTGCGTAGAGATCGGTAATGCTGGGAGCACGGAAGCCAATCCCGGTGTTGAAGCGGAACCGGATATCACGCGTCGGCGCATAGGCGACGGAAACGTTCCAAGTGGTAGCGCTGCCGAAGTTGCTGTAGTCGGAGTAGCGCGCAGCACCGTCTACCGAAAGATCCTTGGCAAGGAACATGTCCTTGAGCACCGGCACCTTGAACTCGAGATAACCCTCTTTAACGTTAAAGCTTCCCGCTGTCGGTGCCTGATCGAAATCACCGTCTCCACTGGTGATGACGCTGTCTGGAGCGTATTTTCCGGACTCATGACGCAGCTCGCCACCAATGGCGAAGCTGAACGGTCCTGCCGGAAGCTGCACGATTGGTCCGGTCACTTTACCATACCAGTAGTGTTGGCCGACATTCACCTTGTTCGTCTGGGTGAAGCCAATATAGCGAGCCTGCGCGGGGGTCAGTGTATTAGGACGGCGGATTCAAGTTCCGGAGCGAACACCCACGCCGGGCCAACGGGTGTAGGGTGGTGGGATGGCAGGGCAACGACGTAAGCTAACGGTGTTTGATCGATCGATGATCGAGGTTCGCCTTTGTGATAGCTGGGGCGTGCGGGCGATTGCACGCGACTTGGATCGCTCTGCGGGCATGATTTCGGACGAGATCAATCGGCATGGCGGCGCGACCTCCTACCGGGCGCAGGCTGCGGCGACGCAGGCCGAGGCAGATCGTCGCCTGACTGGACGCAGGCCTGTTCTGGCGCATGATGGTGAGCTGTTCGGCCGTGTGGCGGGGCTTTTGCGTCTGGGTTGGTCCCCCGAGCAGATATCGGGCAGGCGTAAGCGGATGGAGGCGGGAACGGAGCAGCCACCTGGTCTGTCGGTATCGCACGAGGCAATCTACACGGCGATTTACGCCTTGCCGCGCGGTGAACTACGCCGTGAGCTGATCTCGTATTTGCGACAGGACAAGCCAATGCGCGGCCGCAAGCCAAAGGGCAGCGAACGCCGCGGCAAACTTTGCAACATGACCAACATCAAGGAACGACCTGAGGAAATCGAGGGCCGGCTGGTCCCGGGCCATTGGGAAGGCGATCTTATTCTGGGCACCGGCGGAGCGAGTGCCATCGGCACGTTGGTCGAGCGGACAAGCCGCTTTGTGGTGCTGGTGCACATGCCTACGCGCAAGTCCGATGTGGTGGCGAGCGCTTTCTCCGGCGCGCTGAATGCCATTCCCGCATCTTTGCGCAAGACGCTGACCTACGACCAAGGCAAGGAAATGGCACAGCACGAAAGCGTGGCGCTGAGCACTGGCATGAGGATCTTCTTCGCCGACCCTCACTCACCTTGGCAGCGTGGCTCCAACGAAAACACCAATGGTCTGCTGCGCCAGTATTTCCCGAAAGGCACGGCTCTGTCGGGCTTGGATCAGGACGATCTCGACATCGTTGCCGACAGCCTGAATAGCCGTCCTCGAAAGACGCTCGACTACGCGACGCCAAGCGAGCAATTCAGCATGTTGCTGGCCGGGCAGGCTGGTGTAAACAAAGTCTTCGGCGTGGGTGTTCGCTCCGGAACTTGAATCCGCCGACCGAAAAAGTTACCCACGCTGCAACCTTGCATGGCATCGGCGGCACTGCAAGGCAGATACCCGCTTACCTGCAGGATGTGCGTCTGGTTGTATTGGTTGGTGAACGTAAACTTGTCGTTGGATGCTCCGTACTTGTATCCAGCTTCCCAATCAAAACGATTCAGGATCGTGCCGGAGAGGCCGATACCCAGCCGGTACGTTGAACCGCTTTCGTTATATTGCCGGTTGCCGACCTCCGCTCGCCGGGTACGATCGACGACATCTACGCCATAGGGATTGTAGGGGTTAGAGGCTGGGATGATGAAGCCATTGGGGTAACGATTAGTGACGATATCGCCACCTTCGGCGTCAGGGCCAAGTTGCTGCTGGGCATGATGGTCCGTAAACAGCTCATCAATGTTGAGATTGACGTTGGGCAGGATCTCGTAATGGCCAAGAGCGTTAAAGCTGCGTCGGTCAAGTTGCGTGCTTGAATAACCGTAGTCGTTCAGCAACAGGTCGTCTGTCACGGGGTTAAAGCGGCGAAAGACTCCGTTGCCGAACGCCCGATCGTTGATAGATGATCGTCCGGTGACAACGTCAAAAGCTGTCGGGTTCTGCACGAGGCCGCCCAGCGTGCGCGTACTGCCTAGGCTTTGCGAGCCGTCCGGGAGCGACTTGTTCTGTGACCAAGCCCGATTGTTCTGTGGCAGCGGATTGCGGTCGCTGTATTCGAAGTTGAAAAGCAGGTTGCCCTTGTCGAAGTTGTAGCCTGCAGTCCCGCTGAAGTCGTAGGATTGTGCGTCGTGCCGATCACTGATTCCCTCCTGAGCATTTATCATCACCCCGCTGAAATGCTTCTTCAATATGATGTTGACAACTCCGGCGATCGCATCCGAACCGTAGATTGCCGAGGCGCCGTCGCGCAAGATTTCAATATGATCAACTAAGGATACCGGAATATTGTTCAGGTCAACGGCGTTGACGGTGTCGGTACCGCTTGAGACCATCCTGTGTCCGTCAATCAGGACAAGCGTCCGTGTTACGCCGAGATTCCGTAATTCGACGAATGAGACACCCTCGCCGCCGCCATTCTGGTTGGAGTTCACCCCCTGCTGCCCAAACTCAGGGATCTTCTGCAGATACTGCTCCAGGGTGACTGTGTTCGAATCTTGTAGTTGCTTTGAGGTTATGACCGTGATTGGCGTGTTGCTTGACGTGTCCTGCCGGATTTGTGAGCCGGTCACCGTGACCTGTTCGGTCGGTTCTCCGATCTGCCCGGACGAGACGGGCGTCTGAGCTAGTGCCGTAGTCATCGGCAGGATCAACCTGCTTGCGGCCAGCGCCAGTCCCGCGGCGGTCATTCTCGAGGCAACAATCGGGCGGATACGCATCAAGGACTATCCTTTGTGCCTAAAACAAGCTTGCAGCCCTACCGGACGCCCGGTATCGAAAAGAAATTCAGACAGCGGAATGGCGGAGCCAGGCGATTCAGCTTCTCATTTGATTACGTAATTGAGACGGTCAGTAACCACCGACGCAAGGCCCCTCTACATCCTGTTCACATGATCTGAGCGCATGTGCCGCTAACGGGCGACCTCGCTTCTGATGCATGCGACATCATGATCGCGACCGACACGACGCAGTAATGGCGGCGTATCGTCGCATTCCTGGATGCGGTGCACACAGCGCGGGCTGAAGGGACAGCCTTGCGACTTCAAGGGCCGATCGACGGGTTCGAGGACAGATAGCGGTTTCGGACGCCGCATAGCCGGATGCGAGACCGGCGCCGCGTCAACGAGCGCCTGCGTGTAGGGATGCGCCGGATGACGGAATAGCGTCGCGGCAGGGCCGGCTTCGACAATCCTTCCCAGGTACATGACGATCACACGGTCACAGATGTGGCGGATGACCGACAGGTCGTGGCCGATGAACAGCATGGAAAGGTTACGGCGCTCCTGCTGCTCCATCAGCAGGTTCAGGATCTGGGCCTGGATCGACATGTCGAGTGCAGAGACCGGTTCGTCTGCGATCAGAAACGTCGGCTCCACCACGAGCGCCCGGGCGATACCAATCCGTTGCCGCTGGCCGCCGGAGAATTCGTGCGGATAACGCGAGCCGGCGTCCAATGGAAGTCCCACCTGCGCCAGCACCGCCGCAACACGCGACGGGATCTCGCGACGGTCGCATGTATGCTGGAGCCTGATCCCTTCCGCGATGTTGTCTGCCGCCGTCATGCGGGGATTGAGGCTGGTATAAGGATCCTGGAAAATGACCTGCATGCGGGCCCGAACTTGCCGCAGCTTGGCTGCAGGTAGCGCCAGCAGATCGATACCCTGAAAGCGAACCGAGCCCGATGTCGCTGGCAGCAGCCGTAGCAAAGCCCGCGACAGGGTGGTCTTGCCGGACCCGGATTCCCCGACCAGCCCCATGATCTCGTTCGGTCGTATGGCGAATGATACTTCGCTCACGACCGGAACGGTGATCGGTCGCTTCCAGGGCAGTCGGGCCGACTGGGCGTAGGAAACGCAGAGGTCGGCGACGTCGAGAACCAGCGACTCCTTCAAGTCAGTTCCTGCCATCGAAGGCAGCGCGACTGGTGCCCGATGTCGATGCGGCGCTCCTCCGGTACCGCCGCCTCGCAAGCGGGAAGCGTCAGGTCGCATCGCGGTGCAAAGCGGCATCCGGGCGGCGGGCTGCGCGGGTCGACGACATTGCCGCGGATCGTTGGCAGGCGGCGGTGCGGCGCAAGGACCTCGTCCATTCGCGGAAGGCTAGCCATCAGGGCTCGCGTGTAGGGGTGGCCCGGTGCATCGAACAGCGATTGAGACGGCGCAGACTCGATGACCTGCCCGCCATACATCACCGAGACCCGGTCCGCGATCTCCGCGACCACGCCCATGTTGTGGGTAATGAACAGTACTCCCATGCCAAGCTCAGCTTGCAGTGTCCGGAGCAGCTGCAGGATCTGCGCCTGGACGGTGACGTCCAGCGCCGTGGTCGGCTCGTCGGCAAGCAGCAATGATGGTCCGCAGGCCAGCGCCATGGCGATCATCACACGCTGGCGCATGCCGCCCGACAGGTGGTGCGGGTAGCTATCGACCCGACGTGCCGGGTCAGAAATCTCGACCAGCCCCAGAAGCCGGACCGCCTCCGCGGCCGCGAGCCGGCGCGAGATGCGGCGATGTAGGCGCAGAGCCTCGGAAATCTGCTCACCGATGGTCCCGGTCGGATTGAGGCTCGTCATCGGCTCCTGGAAGATCATGGCGATCTCGTTGCCACGCAGTGACCGCATCGAGCGTTCATCGAGCTGGACGAGATCACGCTCCCGGCCGCTCCTGCCGCGGAACAGGATCTGGCCAGAGATGATTTCGGCTGACGGCCTATTCAGCAACCGCATGATCGACATGCTGGTGACCGATTTGCCAGATCCGCTCTCGCCCACCAGGGCGACGGTCCGGCCGCGCGGAACCGTCAGGTTCACTCCGTCGAGGGCGCGGAATGTACCCCGCGCGGTGTGGAACACGGTTACCAGATCGCGGACCGCCAGGACCGGCTCGTCCGCATCCGTCACGCGACGGCGCCAGCCTGTGCCATCTCAGCGGCGATCGCGCTGATCGGGGCGTGGCCGTATCCAAGCAGCGTGTCGTGGAACTCCAGCGTGCTCCCGGTCCAGCCTGCACGTAAGGCCCGGATCGCCTCGACCCCAGCCGAATACATCAACCGACTGCCCGGGAACATCGAATTCCGGACGACTTCGCCATGCACTCGTTGCGGCGCAAATCCCGCCTCGTCGCGGTAGAAACGTTCTGCCTCCTGCGAACTCCACAGACCGCAATGCAGCCGCACGTCGACCAGGACGCTCGCCGCGTTGCGGCGCTCATAGTGTTTCAGCAGCAGCCGTTCAGCATCACTGTAAAAGCCGTCCGCCTCCATAAGCAGATCTTCGGCGTAACAGGCCCAGCCTTCGACAGCCATGCCGCCGGACAGCAACGCGATGCCGCTGGCACAGTCAGTCCCGGCAACGCGGGCGAGTATACTATCGGCGCACCTGGCTCGGACGTTATGCGTGTGATGGCCTATGCTGCCGTGATGCACCGCGTGGATCAGCTTGATAGTGGCATCGTTTTGCTGGCGGAGATACGCGCCCAGGTCAGGTCCGGGGGGCATCACCCAATAAACGCTGCCGCTTCCGGGGCGCATCGCCGGCGGCGATCGGTAGGACAGGAAATAGAGATCGGCTGCGACGCCTAGCAGCGCGACGGGAAGCGGACGATACTCGAGGCCATACTGGGCCGCCGGCGTCACCAGCTTCGTTGCAGCAGCAGTTGCTGCGCCGTTCCAGTATCTGTAGCGGGGCAGCACGCCATCGGCTGTGGGGTGTAACGAAGCCAGTTCATCGAGCACGTCCTGGGCATGTCGACCACCAGGGAACTGCGCCGCATCCGCCTCAAGCTCATCACCGAGCCGATCGAACGCCGCTTGTGCCGCAGCTGCCAAGGCTTCCGGTCCCTGCTCCAGCCCGTGCAGGTTGGCCATGATCTGCGCCAGCCGGTCGCGTCCGGCGGCAGGCTCAGCGTCCTCAAGCTCCGGCAGCAGGTCGGCGAAATCCTGGAACGACGCGGCGGCCACCGTTGCCGGCAGCAGCCATTCGGGTTGCCACGCCGGATGCAGGGCGAGTTCGGCGGTCAGGAAGCGGCCCATCGCGCGGCACTCCCCGGCTGCACGCTCGCGCCAGCCGGCCGGTGCGGCACCTGCCTCACGCAGGCGTTCACGTCCATCGGCGAGAAAGTCGGGTACACTGCGAAGCCGGGCTAGAAACGCCATAGGATCGAGCGGCTCCGCTTGCGGCAGTAGGAGCCCGATCAGCGCAAACGCTGCTTCGCCGGTGAACCAGGCAGGATTATGCAAGCGCGATCTGGCGTCCAAGGCTGCGGCCGCGCAGACAAGCTCGCCGGCGACGATGCGCTTGTCGATCCGCTGGCCAGCGTTGTCTTCAGGCGCGTTCAGAAGACGGGTGCGCATTGCGGCGATGCCGCGCCGCTCGTCGGCGGCGACAGCGCTGTCGGCGCGTGGTAGCAGATGGTCATAGCCAGCCACTCCCATGAAGCTGGCATCGACCGGATGAAAAGCGAGATGATGGTCGAGAAAGGCTTGGCCAACGCCTGATGCCGCGTTCATCGCGCCGTCGCCGGCACGTCAACCCAGCGCCGCTCGAAGTGCGCCGTTACGATGGCATCGACGATCTCCTGGCTCTTTGCTCCGTCGAAGAACGTGCATTCCTCGGGGCGATCATCGAGGATCTCGTCAACGAAGTGCCGGATCAAGTTGCGGTAATACAGCTCCGGCCATGGCGTATGAAGGTCGGCGCCCGGCGGCAGGTGCTCCGGACCAAGCGCGATCGGCCTGAACTCGACCTCGTCCGCAGTCGCGGCATGCAGGGTCTCGGCGATGCCGAACTCGGAGATCAGCCGAGCCACTGCAGCACCCTTGGAGCCGTAGACGCGGATCTCCACACCAGGATAGTTGCCGACGGCGATATAGCTCGATTGTAGCAATCCCTGGGTGCCGTTGGCATAGTCGACCAATGCCACCGTGCCGTCCTCGACCGGTATCAACTGACGCCCGACCATGCCGCGGACCAGTCGCTCTGGTACGAAATTGCGCATGCTGGCCGCCACCGAGCCGAACTCGCCGCCGAGCCAACGCATGAGATCGACCAGATGCGACCCATAGCCGACGATCGAGGACGGGATCAGCCGGTCACGCGGCACGTCCGGCGACACCTGCCGCAGCGGATAGTCCGGATCGAGAAACTGCGAGTTCTGTTCAAATCCATGAATATGGAAGATCGTTCCGAGCGTCCCGTCGTCGATCCAGCGCTTGATCTGGCGGATTGCAGGCGAGTACCGAAAGGTGAAGCCGAGCTTCGTGCGCACGCCGCGTCGGGCCGCGGCGGCGGCTGCCTCGAACGCGGGCGCAGCCGATGTGGCGAGCGGCTTTTCCGATAGCACGTGGCGACCGGCGGCGATCGCATCGAGACTGAGCGGCAAGTGGGTATGGGTCGGCGTGCAGACATCGACCGCCTGCACCGCAGGATCGGCCAGCATCTCGCGATAATCGCAATAGACACGCGCGATACCGAATCGTGCGGCCATTGCCTCGGCGCGTTCCGGTACGACATCGCAGATCGCCGCCAGATGCACCCGCTCATGCGCCGCATAGGCCGGCAGATGCGCCTTCTCCGCCCAGTCGTGTGCGCCGATCACGCCGACGCCGAGACGCTGTGACGTGGTCATGGCAGGGCCCTGCCGATTTCGGCGGCATATGCCTCGAGCTCGTCGTAGTTCTGCAAGCCGAGAGAGCGACTGCCGCTCTCGATTTCATAGATCATGCTGCACATCCTGTCGTTCAGGCGCGTGTCGGCGCCGACGCGGCGCCCATACTCGACAAGTTTGCCGTTGGACGCCCGGACCTCGGACGGGCGATTGCGATAGACGATGTCCCACCAAATTCCCGAACCCTTCTTCTTGAAGACGTAGCCGGTGTTCTGGTCCTTCTTTAAAAGCCAGATCGCATGCTTGATGTTGTCGAGTAGCCGGTGCGTGTCTTCCGGGATCTGAGGTCGATAGTTCGCCGGGTCGAAGAAGTTGAATGGTTCGACAACGATGCGGTTGGCCTCGGCAATCTCCAGTGCCTCGCGAACGATAGCGCCGGCAATGCGTGCATAGCGCTCGACCCCGAGCGTTTCGTGGATCGGCGCATCGACCAGGGCGGAAAAGACCACCTGAGCCGAATAGACCTCCTTTGCCCAGATCTGGCCCCAGATATTTGTGGAAAGCTGCACCTCGGTCAGCGCCGAAAGTTGCCCGGCAAGAGACCGCACTCGCTCGCTCATCGAGCCATCCATCTCGCCGAGCTGAATCGCGCCTTCATGCACGAACTCGATCCGGCCGGGATCGAGCAGCGCACCGCCATAGTTCGGGATCGAGCCGATCACCTGCGTCATACCGCCCAACCCGTGACCTTCGAGCAGTTCAGCGATATCGGGCTCGTTGAAGCCGTTCTGGAACGGAACGATGAAGCTGTCCTGGTCCAGCAATGGCAAAATCTGCCTGACGGCCTCGATCGTGTGCTGCGACTTCGTTGCTACGAGCACACCCCCTAGCGGGCCTTCGAGGGCTTCCGGGGTGCTAGCGCGGACCGGAATCGTCATCGGTCCGCGCACACCGTCGATGACCAACCCATTCCGGTTGATCGCCTCGACATGCTCGGCCCAGCGATCGACGAGCAAGACGTCGTGCCCCGCCTGCGCCATGAACGCCCCGGCAAGCCCACCGATCGCGCCGGCCCCCAGCACCACCAGCCGGCTGGATGGGAAGGCGACGGACTCGATCATCAGGCAACCCTCGCCTGGAACATCGCGAGGCTCTGCGGTGAATGCGCATTGGTATAGAGATACTTTATGAACTCCGGCATCGCAGAGGCTGGTGTACGCTCACGAACCTGCCTGACCGCTACCGCGCCGGTCCAATACGACGAGATGAACGGGCCGCGGAACGGATGGGCGGCCATACGCAGCCGCCCTTGGACCCACGGCTCTTGGCCGGCTGCGAATTCGCGCAGGTAATCGGCAACGGCATCCGGCTCCCAGCCATCCGCCATCATGTACCAAGCGGCGCTGGTCTGCACCGCGCTGCGAAGCCGGCGCAGCTCGATGTGGATCATATCATCCTCGTCCTCCAGCCAGTCGAGCAGCGCAACGCCGTCGTCGGCGATACCTTCTTGGATGCAGCCGAGCACGGTATTGGCCGTACAGAGCAGCACCTCCGGTTGCGCCAATCCCTTATCGACCTGCGCACGCGTGTAGAGCAGCTGTGTTGCATGCCCGGGAAAGACCTCGTGAGCCACCAGATGTTTCAATGAGGCGCGCGTGAAACCATTATCAATGTTCAGGTCCATGAGACCATCAGCGAAGCTGCATCGGGCCGTGAACGGCACGTCGCGCATAGGATTCAGGGCCATCGTAAAGTCGCCGCAGTCGAATATCCGTTCCGCGGTCAACCTTCTTGCCTGTCCCATCAGCTCGGCGAACGTCGGCTCAATCCGGACCGGCTCTAGAAAATGCGAGGATTCCCACTCCGAAATCCGCTGCGACAGATCGCCACGGACGATCCCACGCCGTTTCAGCAACGTGTCGAGGATGTCGCGCAAGCCTTCGATGATCGCTGGTTCGACCGGTCCGGTCTGCGCGCCGACGAGATCACGAACCTTGACCTCGAACGAGGGGCTTGATCCGGCGAACAGCCGCAAAGCGATCTTCAGGGACCGGATCATTGCAGCAGCGAATACCTGACGATGCTCCGGCGCGATCGAAGGCAGACGCTGCTGCATTTCGTTCAGGTCGTCTTCGACCACCCACCAGTTATCATAGTGCCGCGGGCTGATGATGTCGCCGCCGAGGTAGATGGGCACAAGCCCCTCGGTGTCCAGAAGGCCGGCCTCGCGATTCACCCGTCGCTCAAAAGCATCGATCCCCATGGTGATCGCGGTCAGGTCAGCGCCGAAGGACGAAATCGGCGTTGTTACAGAACTGATCATGGAAAGACTATCTCCGGTGGCGGGCACGAGCGTTCCGGGAGTGATACGGTGCGGTTCTTGCAAGTCCTCGCCTGCTCAAGGCTATAGGTTCGAACGCGGCGTGCAAGCGCACTTTGATCCTGCTCTCATGCGACAAAGGAATGTATCGGATGCGCCGACGCTTGCTGCCGTCACTCAGTGCCCTGCGAACCTTCGAGGCAGTCGCAAGATACGAAAGCTTCACGCTCGCCGGTGCGGAGTTGAACGTGACCCAAAGTGCCGCCAGCCGACAGGTGCGGGCACTCGAGGATTATCTCGAGCTGGCCCTGTTCAATCGGACCAGCCGGCGGAGCGAGCTGACAACAAGCGGTCGTTATTACTTCAATCTGATCCGTGAAGCGCTGGACCGGATCGAGGCGGGCACGAACGAGCTGATTGCCACCCGCAAGGGCGGGGGCACGCTGACGATCGGCGTCTTGCCGACCTTCGGCACCCGTTGGCTGATCCCGCGCCTTGGCCTCTTCCGCGCGCAGCACCCCGAAATCCTGATCAACATCATCAGCACGGACGGCAAGCTCGCGGTCGACATCCCCAGGCTCGACGTGGCAATTCAGTTCGGCAGCGGCAGTTGGCCCGATACTGTCGCCGAGCCGCTCCTGGCGGAGGAGATCCTGATCGCCTGCGCGCCCGGACTGCTACGGGCGGAATCGCCGCTGCAGTCCGTCGACGACCTCACCGCCTACCCGCTGCTGCAACACACGACGCGACCACATGCCTGGTCGCACTGGTTCCACGCAGTCGGCTTTGCGGAGGAACATGCGCGTTGGGGCGCCAGCTTTGAGCACTTCTTCATGCTGATCCAGGCTGCGCAGTCCGGGCTCGGGATCGCTTTACTGCCCCGTATCCTGATCGAGGAGGAACTGGCGCGCGGCGTATTGGTGGCTCCTCTTGCCTACCGCGTCGCCGGGCCAGGCGCCTATTACCTGGTCACCCCGAAGGCAAAACAGGATGTTGCGCGGGTACGGCTGTTTCGCCGATGGCTGCTCGATGAGGTCGCGCGCCTACCTTCCGATGACGCCCTATTGGCAGCGGCCCAGTTACCGGCTTCGGCTGTCCAGCGCGTCGCGCAGCCCGTCGCCCAGGAAATTGACGGAGAGGACGGTCGCGAAGATCAGAATCCCCGGCGGCAGCGCCATCCAAGCCGCGGTGCCGATCCACGGCGTCGCAGCATTGAGCATATTGCCCCAGGTCGGGATCGGCGGTTGCACGCCGAAGCCCAGGAATGAAAGAGCCGATTCCAGCATGATCGCGTTGCCGACCGCCAGGGTCGCCGAGACGATGATCGGCCCGGAGGCATTTGGCAGAATATGGCGCATCATCAGGCGAAGCGGTGTCGCGCCGAGCGCGCGGGCGGCATCCACGTAGTCGAGCGTCCGGAGCGAGAGGAACTGGCTCCTCACCAGGCGCGCCGCACCCATCCAGGTAAGGCCGCCGATCACGAGCACCAGCGACGGCACATTCGGCCTGAACATGCCGGACAGCAACAACACCAGCGGCAGGAGCGGGATCGACAGCACCACGTCGGTAAGACGCATCAGCAGCTGGTCGACGTACCGACCATGGAAGCCGGCGAGCGCTCCGACCAAGGTGCCAAGACAGGTCGATACCAGCGCACTCGCTATTCCAACGGCAAGCGAGATGCGCCCGCCGTAGAGTAGACGCATCAACAGATCCCTTCCCAGCTCGTCGGTACCAAGCCAGTGCGCCCGGCTGGGCGCCGCCGGCTGACCGATCAGGGTCAAGTCCTGGCCGTCGAACGCGTATGGCGACAGCAGCGGCCCGACGACGACCAGGACCGTCAGAACGCAGATAAATAACAACGCGAGACCAGCTGGACGATGCTCGCGCAGACGTCGCAGCATGCGCAGGGAGCTTTCGATCATGCGGCCGTTCGATGACCGAGTTGTTTCAGAGGTGGAATTCACGGCAATCAGCCGAACCTGATTCGTGGATCGATGACAGCGTAGGCGATGTCAGCTGCGAGATTGGCCAGGACCAGGGCCAGCGAACCGGTCATCATCAGCCCCATGAGCACGGGATAGTCCCTCCCATCCATGCTTTCGATGAACAGCCGGCCGATCCCGGGCCAAGCAAATATTGTCTCGGTGATCACGGCACCTGAAATGATGCTTGCGAGGTCCAGCGAGATCACCGTAACCAAAGGCACCAGCGCGTTGCGAAGCGCGTGGTGCAGCAGCATGCCGCGAACGGTTTGTCCCTTGGCGAAGGCTGTCCTGATGTAGTCCTGTCGCAGCACGTCCAGCAGGCTGGAGCGCAGAAAGCGGCTCCAACCCGCGGCGGTTGCCAGCGACAGAACGATGGCCGGCATGGCGAGGTGCTCCATCCGGTCGACCAGCGAAGCGTCGCCGAACGTCGTATACCCGGCTGCTGGCAGCCACCCCAGCAGGATGCTGAACAGCAGCTGCATCATCAGCGCCAGCCAAAACACCGGCACGGAGATGCCTGAAAACGACAACAGCGTCAGCACGTGGTCGAGCCGGCTGGACCGGTGCAGCGCCGTCAACACACCGACCGGGAGGGCCAACAGGAGCGCCAGCAGCATAGCAGAACCACCGAGCAGCAGCGTCGCCGGCAGTCGATCGCCGATCTCAGCCAGCACCGGCCGCCCGGTACGGATAGAGAAACCCCAGTCGCCGACTACCATCGACCGCAACCACATCAGATATTGGAGTGGTACCGGTTGATCCAGGCCATAGGCACGTCGGATGTGATCAAGGGCCGCCGGGGTCACCGACGGATTGTCAGCATACACGTCGAGCGGACCACCCGGCGCCAGGTGGACGACCGTAAATAGGATCAGCGAAATGGCAAGCAGCAGCGGGATCACACCGAGCAGTTGGCGCAACAGATAAGCCGGGCTCAAGGCGCGCCGCCGCGGAGGGCTGCGACAGGTATCGTGACAGGCCACAGCCACCAGGTCGCGACACCGACAAAATCGGTCATGTTGGTCGGATTTGGCACGTAGCCGCGCAGGCGATTGGATTTTGCGTTGACCGAGACGGTACTGAGCAGCGGGATCGTCGGTAGGTCGCGTGCCAGGATCGCCTGCATGGAAGCCGCATCCCGCCGCCGCTGCTCGGGATGCATTTCGGTCTCGAGGCGCCGCATCGCTTCATCGAGTTCCGCGCTCGCGTAACCCTGGCCATTGTTCGGCCCACGCGTGCCATAGAACACGCTGTAGACAGGATCGGCCGCAGTGACCCACCGGCCATATAGCAGGTCGTAGGTGCCGCGGTAGCGCGCCTGGCGAAAGCTGATGCCGGTTTTGTTGTCGGCAGACAGCTGGATTCCGATTACCCGCAGCTCGGCGATGATGATCTGCTCCGCGATCTCGTCGTCGATCTGACCAGTCTGGGCGGTAATGCCGAAAGAGAGTCGATGACCATGCCAGGAGCGTATGCCATCCGAGCCGCGAGCGTAGCCAGCGTCGTCGAGCAGACGGTTGGCCTGCACCGGGTCATAGGCGAGGACCGCGACTGTCGGATCGTAGAGACCAGTCAGCGTCGGCACCACGACCGAGCGGATCGGCAACGGGAAGCCCCCCGCCGCACGCACCAGGATCCGGCGGTCGATTGCCTGGGCGATAGCGCGGCGCACGACAAGGTCGCGGAGCGCCGGCGCTCCCTTGAAGCTGAAATCGAGATGTTCCCACCCTAGCGACGGCCCGCGCACGATCTCGATGCCGTGCGCGCCCTGCAACTGCTTCGCAAGCATGTACGGGATTAACGGCGCCAGTCCAATCTCGCCGGCGCGGATCAGCGTGCCAAGGGTGTTGGAGTCGGGCACGATCCGGAACACGATGCGATCGAGATATGGCAGCCGCCGACCCTCGGCGTCGTGCTGCCAGTAATCCGGGTTCCGGTCCAGCACCACATATTCGCCGCGCCGGAACTCGCGCACCTTGAAAGGGCCTGTACCGATCGGCCGCGTGTTGTAGGGATCGTGGTTGAGATCGTGTCCCTGCAGCAGGTGACGCGGCAGGATGCCGAAGGTGAACAGCGTCGACGCAAAGGCGGCGTTATTGTGCCGGTAGTTCACGACCACGGTCAGATCGTCGGGCGTATCGATCGACTCGATGTCTTCGCTTCCGTCTTTGGACTCCGCGAGGAACGCCGGGTCTCGCACCGCCTCCCACGTGTATTTCACGTCGGCCGCGGTGAATGGCATGCCGTCCTGCCAACGCACACCGGAACGGAGGTGGTAGGTAACATGCATGCGGCCGTCCGGGTCGAGCGCGATGCCGCCATTGCCAACCGTCGGCACCATCGTCGCAAGCACGGGCCGATATTTGGCCTGCTGATCGGGGGCCACCAACCCCTCCACGACCGCAGCCTCGACATCGCCAAGAAAACCGGTGGCATAGACGTTCAGCGTGTCGAGGTCATAGGAGAGTCCGACCGTCAACGTGCCGCCCGGTCGCACCTCGGGCAGCGTCGCCGCCGGCATCGATGGTTGGGCCGGGCAACGTGTCGCCGGCAGCAGTGACAGGAGCGACAGCAAAGCGAGGTACTGCCTAGGTCGGCACGCCATCGGCCGGCGCCGCGGCGCGCTAGTAGCCGCGCTTCCGGTCCACGACATGCCGCAAGGGCAGCCCGGACTCGAAGCCGCGTATGTTCCGGACGATGGATGCGACAGCTGTGTCGGGGTGCGTGGGCGCGGCGACGTGCGGCGACAGAAAGACGCCTGGATGGCTCCAGAACGGGTGCCCCTCCGGCAGCGGCTCGGTGCGGAACACGTCGAGCACCGCTGCCCGGAGATGGCCATCGTCGAGCAATGCGATCACCGCTTCGTCGACCAGATGCCGGCCCCGGCCACCATTGATGAGCACAGCGGCTGGCGCCAGCCGCTGCAGCAGTGCCGCATCGAGCAGGTTCTCGGTTTCAGGCGTCAGCGGTAGCAGATTGATCAGCATGTCTGAGCCGTCAACGCAGGCGAAGAGCCCGTCCGGGCCGCGATATGAATCGACACCCGGAATCGCGGTGCCGCTGCGGCTCCACGTTCTGGTATTGAAGCCAAGCGCCGCAAGATGCTTCGCCACCGGCAGTCCCAGATGCCCCGCACCCAGCACGGAGACCGTTCGCTCGGACGCCATCTTCTCCTGCAACGGTGCCCAGCGATTTTCATGCTGCGCCGACCGGTAGTAGAAGAGATTGCGATGCCAAGCCAGCGTCTCCGCCAGGACCCACTCCAGCATGCCGGCAGCGAGCCCATCGTCGACCATGCGAACGAGCGGCAGACCCTCAGGGATCTCGTTGCTTTCGATCAGCGCCTCGATACCAGCATTGACGCTGAACAGTGCGTCAAGCCGGCCAAGGGCGGCGATAGCGCCGGCCGGCGGCTTTCCGACAACCGCGTAGGAGAGCGGCCCGAGCGCCGCGGATCTATCCGTGACGACCGCGTGGTTCGGCAGGCCGAGCTTGAGGAGCCGCACCCAGTCGTCGGCGTGCGCACGGAGCATGACGAGGATCGTTTTCATCCATCGATGCTCGCACACGGTTGCATACGTGCAACAACAAAAAACGTATGCCAATCGACCATCACCGGTATCCGGCCCGTCGCGACCTCGACTCCCGGGCCAGCATCATTCCGGAAACTCATGCGCACGATACAACTTTCGACATTGTCGGCCCGGCGGGGAGTTCGTAGACCCGGTATCGTCCGGAAGCCCGGGCGACGAGCCTCCTTATCGAGCGGGTGTGCATGCCTGACCTTTCGCACTATCTGCGTAACCCGGGGCCAAAAGAAACGGTCACCGGCAAACGTTGTGTCTGCAGTACCGACAATTCGATCGTCACCGAGACGGTGCTGGCGACGCTCGCTCGCGGCGGCAACGCGGCCGACGCCGCGATTGCCGGAGCGCTGGTGCAAGCCGCTGTCGAACCATTCATGACAAATCACGCCGGGACGGTCAGCCTTCTCTACCGGGAAGCAGCGACCGGCAAGTATCACCAGTTGCATAGCACCGGCACCTTTCCGCCCCACCTACCGCCTTTCAGGCCGACGCCAAAGACCGATGGCGGTCTTGGCCGCATGCCTCCTTCAGCCTGTATCCCTGGTTTCATGCCGGGGCTGCAGGCGATCCATCAGCGTTTCGGAACGCTGCCCTGGGCCGATCTATGTCAGGATGCGATCCGCTGGGCGGAAACGGGCCATCCAGTTTCGAGCTTCGAGTATGGCGCGCTCCTGGGTGAACTCGACTTCACAACCTACTTCCCCGAGGGGCGCAGCCTCTACATGCCGGGTGGCCACCTGCCCACCGTCGGCACGCTGTTTCCTAACCCAGCCATGGCCAAGACCCTCCGCCGCGTGGCCGAAGAAGGTCCCGGCTACATGATCAGCGGCGGCTGGGCGGTCTCGTTCGTTGAGACTGCCGTCCGCATGGGCTGGCCCATCTCGCTATCCGACATGAGCGCCAATCCACCACGCTGGATCGAGCCACTCCGCTTCATGCATGGCAAGTTCGAGATCGTTGGCTTGTCGGCGCCTGAACAGCAAGGTGTTTTTCTATCGATGGTCCTGGGAATTCTGGATAGTCTCGGCTTGCGGAACATGGCGCATGGTTCGGCTGAACATCTGTTTTCCATGGGTCATGCTCTGCGCCTCGGTCTCTACTTTTGCGGCTTCCTGGGCGATCCCACCATCGGGCCATACGATACGGAGCAGCTTCTCGACGGCGATTTCCACCGGGCGTTGGCCCGTCTCATCAGCGGGCTACGGCCCACACGCGATCTGACTGATCATGTAAGACTGACAGACAGCGCAACGTTCCGCAGCGACGGCCACGGGCTACCTGGCATCCCGTCGAGCGAAATTCAGTCCAGGCAGCCTTCGGGAAGTTGCGAACTCAGCATCGTCGATGCTGAAGGCAATTGGCTGCAAATGATGAACACGCTGCAGTCCGGTGGCATTCCGGGCATGGTTGTTGGCGGCATTCCGATGATTGGCTCGCACGCAACCTTCGCCGGTGTAAGCGGACATTTCGACATCAAGCTGGTGGCCGGCGCTCGAATGCGCAGCATCGTGGGCCATAGCTTCATCCTTCAAGATGGCGTGCCCGTCTACGGTCTCGGCACGCCGGGAAACGTCTATTGCACGATCCCCCAAGTCATCAGCAACCTTCTCGACTTTGATCTATCCGTCCAGGCGGCAATCGAGGCGCCGCGCATCCTGCCGCTCGGTGAAGACAACCGCCTGATCGTTGAGGACCGGGTCAACGCCGGCACGGTGCAGGGATTGGCACGGATGGGTGTCGGAGTGGCAGCAATGCCTGCCTACGATTGGCACATGGGTTCATTCCAGATGTGCTTTCGTGATGAAGCGGGACGACTGGGAGCCGCGGCCGACCCGCGACGGTGCGGCGTCGCTGGCGGTCTTGATTAAGCGGGATGATCAAAGAAGGATACAAAATGTCGGCATTCCATATGGCATTTCGGGTTGACGAGATTGAGAGTACGCGGCGGTTCTACGGAGACTTGCTGCAATGCAGACAGGGACGGGAGTCCGTCAGATGGATCGATTTCGATTTCTTTGGTAACCAAATCTCAGCGCATCTAGGACCACGTCCGGAACGCGTGCTCGAGACGATGGTCGACGATACCTCTGTACCGCTCAACCATTTTGGTGCGGTTATCGGCTGGCCTGATTGGGAGCGTCTTCATCAGCGGCTGAAGGTCGCAGGTGTTCCGTTCATCCTGGAACCACAGGTTCGGTTCGTCGGCATGCCTGGTGAACAGGCAACGTTCTTTGTAAGTGATCCCTCAGGTAATGCCCTCGAATTCAAGGCTTACCGGCAGGAGGATGCGGTATATCAGCGTTAGATCCCAGCGCAATATAGAGAACGTAATACTAGGATCAGCAGCATCCAAATAGGCGAATGGCCACCTTTGGGAGTGGATCAGAAGCCGGCGAAACGGCTCGCGTGGAGCCTCTAGCATTACTCTGGCAGATTTATAGTGACGGGATAGACAAGAGGTTTCTCGCGGTGGGGGCATCGTCTGGGTGTTGATTTGCATTGAGATCTGCCCCGGGTAGGGCCTGAGTTTTCGCTGAGATTTGACCCGTGTCTGTTCACATCCCTTGCCGAATGGTTGGGGTTATTGGAGTGATCGACATGGAGTTGTTGAGTGTGATCCGCCGTTGGCGTCACAGGGATCAGATTTCGATCCGAGACATTGAGAGGCGGACGGGGTTGTCGCGGAACACGATCCGCAAATACCTGCGTTCGGACGCGGTCGAAGTCAGGTTCAAGGTGCCGGAGCGCCCGAGCCGGCTGGACCCGTTCGCAGACAAGCTGTCGGGATGGCTGGCGGTGGAGGCAGGCAAAGGGCGCAAGTCGCGCCGGACCGCTCGCCGGTTGCACGCGGACCTCGTCGTGCTGGGTTATGACGGCTCCTACGCACGGGTTGCCGCTTTTGCCCGGCATTGGCGAGCGGAGCGCATGGTCGCGCAGCGCACTACCGGGCGCGGAGTGTTCGTGCCGCTGGTTTTCTCTCCGGGAGATGCTTTCCAGTTCGACTGGAGCGAGGACTGGGCAACGATCGCCGGCAAACGGGTCAAGCTGCAGGCCGCGCACACCAAGCTCGCGCATAGCCGGGCCTTCGTGGTCAGGGCCTACAGGCTACAGACGCACGAGATGCTGTTCGACGCCCTGGCCGAGGCGTTCCGGGTGCTGGGCGGGGTTCCGCGCCGGGGCATCTTCGACAACATGCGAACCGCCGTGGACCGGATCGGGGTGGGCAAGGCGCGGCAGGTCAACGCACGCTTTGCCGCCATGGCCAGCCATTACCTGTTCGAGCCCACGTTCTGCAGCCCAGCCTCGGGCTGGGAGAAAGGTCAGGTCGAGAAAAACGTACAGGATGCGCGGCGGCAGCTCTGGCAGGCCGTGCCGTCCTTTGCCGACCTGCCAGAACTCAACGCGTGGCTCGAGACGCGCTGCATCGAGCGCTGGGGCGAGCTCGTGCACGGGGTGCTGCCGGGCAGCGTCGCTGACGTTCACGCCGAGGAGCGGGCGAGCCTGATGCCGGTGGGCCGGGCGTTCGATGGCTTTGTCGAGCACCCCAAACGGGTGTCGCCGACCTGCCTGCTGCATTTCGAGGCCAACCGCTACAGCGTGCCCGCCTCGTTTGCCAACCGGCCGGTCAGCCTGCGGGTCTATCCCGATCGCCTGATCGTGGTAGCCGAGGGGCAGGTCTTATGCGAGCACGTCCGCATCGTCGAACGCTCGCACGATGTCCCCCGCCGCACCGTCTACGACTGGCGGCATTACCTGGCGGTGATCCAGCGCAAGCCGGGGGCTCTGCGCAATGGCGCGCCCTTTGCCGAAATGCCGGAAGCGTTTCGCACACTCCAGACCGCACTGCTGCGGCGGCCAGGGGGCGATCGGGAGATGGTGGACGTCCTTGCCCTGGTACTGCAACACGATGAGCAGGCGGTGTTGTGCGCGGTGGAACTGGCTCTCGAGGACGGTGTCGCCACTAAGACCCATGTCCTCAACATCCTCCACCGCCTGACGGACGGCCATGGCGCAACTGCCGCCATCAACGCACCGCAGGCTCTCGTGCTGCGACAGGAGCCCAAGGCCGATATCGAGCGCTACGACGCGCTGCGGGACCGGGAGCTGCGCCATGCGTCATGATCCCGCCAGCGCCGCCCTCGTGGTCATGCTGCGCGGGCTCAAGATGTTCGGCATGGCTCAGGCGGTGGGAGAACTGGCCGAGCAAGGCGGCCCTGCGTTCGAGGCGGCCGTCCCCACCATGTCGCAGCTGCTTAAGGCCGAGATGGCCGAGCGCGAGGTACGCTCCATCGCCTATCACACCAAGGCAGCACGGTTTCCGGCCTACAAGGACCTGGCCAGCTTCGACTTCGCCGCCAGCGAGGTCAACGAGGCCACGGTGAGGCAACTGCACCGAGGCGAGTTCACCGACCGGGCCGACAACGTCGTGCTCATCGGCGGGCCCGGCACCGGAAAGAGCCACCTCGCCACGGCACTGGGCGTCCAGGCCATCGAACAAAGCCGCAAGAAGGTCAGGTTCTTTTCCACCGTGGACCTGGTCAACACGCTGGAACAGGAGAAAGCCGCCAACAAGGCCGGACACCTCGCCGACCATCTGATCCGTCTCGACCTCGTCATCCTGGACGAACTTGGCTACCTGCCGTTCAGTTCGTCGGGCGGCGCGCTGTTATTTCACCTGCTCAGCAAGCTCTACGAGCAGACCAGCGTCGTCATTACCACCAACCTGAGCTTTAGCGAGTGGGGCCAGGTGTTCGGCGATACCAAGATGACGACCGCGCTGCTCGACCGGCTCACCCACCACTGCCACATCCTGGAAACCGGGAACGACAGCTTCAGGTTCAGAAGCAGTTCGACCGAACCCAAAACCAGGAGAACCAAAACATCGGCTTGACCCGCACCAGCAGTGCGACAGAAATACCCTTGGCCGGGTCACTTCTCAATGAAAACGCCGGGTCAGCTCTCAGTGAAAATTAACAGTCTGGGTGGAGGTCGGCCTGCGTGTCCCCGTCCAGGCCGAGCCGTCTGACCGCGACGCGGCCAGTTGCCGCACTCTTGCGGAAGCCGCTCGGGACTCCACTCGGTCCTAGAGGCGCCACAGGGCCGACCTGCACCGACCGGATCACGGCCGTGGGCAGGTCGCCCGTCATGGCAAGGTGCCCTTCTGCTTGGACATGAAATCGAGAATGAGGCTCGCAATCTCGTCATTCTTCTCCTCCAGCGCGAAGTGACCGGCGTCCAGCTGGTGGATCTCTGCATCAGGCAAGTCGGCGCGATAGGCGGTCGCACCCGCGGCGATGAAGGACGGGTCGTTCGCCCCCCAGACGACCAGCGTCGGCGGCTTGTGTTCCCGGAGCCATGCCTGCCAGGCAGGGTAGGCTGCAACGTTGGTGCGATAATCGTAGAGCAAGGCCGCCTGGATCTCACGTTGGCCGGGCCGCGAGAGATGGGCGAACTCGTCGTTCCAGCTGTCCGGGTCATAGGCGTCGGGATGGGAGGTGCCGGCCAGGTGCCGTTGCTTCGTCGCCTCATAGGACATGAAGGCGTCGACGACCTCCGGGTGCGCCTTCGGATCAGCCCAGAACTTCTCGATTTGCGCCCACTTCGGCCCAAGCCCCTCCTTGTAGGCGTTGCCGTTCTGGACGATCAGCGCGTGCAGTCGATCGGGCTGGGCCAGGATGATGCGGTAGCCGACCGGCGCCCCGTAGTCGAACAGGTAAAGCGTGTAGCGGGTCACCTTCAGCTGCTCCAGCAGCGCTTCGATCGTCCCGGCGAGATGATCGAAGGTATAACTATACGCGTCTGGCGACGGGGCGTCGCTCTGTCCGAAACCCGGGAAATCCGGTGCGACCACGTGATAGTGCGTTGCCAGCAAAGGAATCAACGTCGCATATCCCCGTGATGACGAGGGGAATCCTTGCAGCAGCACTATGGTGGGCGCTCTCCTAGACCCCGCTTCCCGGTAAAAAATTCCAATGCCGTCGACCTCGGCTCGGTGATACGTAGTCGTCGTCGTGGTCGAAGGGATGGGGCTCGCCGCCGTCGTAAAGCCTGCTAGCGCTGCACTAAAGATCGCGGTCCCGACCGTATTAGGGTTCATCGTTCTGCTCTTTCCAATAACGTTAGCTGAATGCGGTAGAAATCGGCGGTTATGAGCATGCGAGGCGTAAGAGGCCGAGCGGAACCAGTGTCCGCTGTCGTCGTGATACTCGAAGGCGAACCGCACCGCGGTCCAGTCCTAGGCCAAGGTCTAGCGCTCCTTTCTTAGGCTGCAGTCCAGTTCCCCATTTCCGGGTGAGAAACGCCCGCGCCGGGTCACGCATGTTCCAGGCGTTCTCCGCGACCCGCACCTTCTGGGGTTGCGGTCTCTTCGGTGAAGGAGAGAACGGGAGATGGTTTATGGACGTGCTCCCGAATACTCGGGTCGGCATTCCTACCAATCCTTTCGTAAGTCAGAGTAGCTTGGTTTCGCCGCCGTCGACGCGAAGCGTCGTGCCTGTAATCCAGTGGCTGTCAGGGGTGAACAGGAAGGCGAACGCGTTGGCGATGTCCTCCGGCTGCCCGTAGCGGGCGATGCCGACCTCGGCCGCGAACCGTTCGATAGCCGCGTCGAGCGGGAGGCCATGCGTGTCGGCATAGCCCTGTAGCATCGTCCTGCGACGGTCGGTCATGACCGAGCCGGGCAGGACCGTGTTGACCTGTACCCCGTCCTTCACCCCCCGATCGGCGAAGGCCTTGGCAAGCGCCAGGATTGCCGCGTTGATCGTGCCCACAGCGGCAAGGGACGCCTTGGGCGTGTAGGCCGACGTGCCCGACGTGATCGCAACAGAGCCGCGAGACGACTTGAGCGCATCCCAGGCTGCAATCGTGAGGCGCCGGGCGGAGTGGAACTTCAGCGCAAAGCCATCGTCCCATTGCTCGTCCGTTAGCGCGAACATGTCGACCTGGGGGACGGCGCCGGCAATACAGGCGAGGGCGTCGATCCTGCCGAAGGAGTCTCTCGTCGCAGCTACGATGGCTGCGGCGGCACCAGGCTCGCGCAGATCCCGGGCGAAGATAAGCGGTACTGCTCCCGCCGCCCTGACCGCATCGGCTGTCCCGGCCAGGGTTTCCTGTGTCCGTGCGACCAGCGCCACGACGCCGAAGTCGCGGGCTAGGCGGATGGCGGTGGCGCGTCCGATGCCGCGGCTCGCGCCAGTGACGATGGCCACGCGGTCCATCAGATACGAGCCTGGGCGATGGCCAGCGTATCGATGTATTGGCGAAAGGTGGTGATCCTGCCGCCGCTGACAGTCCAGACATGGGCGTAGCGTGCCTCGGATGTCTTGCCGGTGGCGCCATGGACGCCTTTGAAATCGCCAAGCGATACCACGGTCTCGGCCTCGGTGACGAACTCAGTGGGCACAAGCGAGAAGCTGGTCCACTCAGCCATCAAGGGCTTGAACAGCCCTTCGGCGACAGGACCGGGGCCGCGGCCTTCGACCGTGTAGTGCCACATGGTGGTCCATTCGATGTCGGGGGCCATTAGGCCGAGGGCACCAGGGGCATCGCCGGTGGCAAGCTTGTCGTAGAAGTCCCGGATGACGTCTGTTGGGTTAGCGGTCATGGTCAGCCTCAGTCAGAGGAGCCCGCGCTCAGCGGCCTCAAAGGAGCAGGAAGCCGGGCACGCCCCAAGGGGCGTGCGGCTGCAGTCGGGGTCAGTGCAGGTGCTTGGCGAGGAAGTCCCGCATGGCCGTGCCAATCTCGCGGGCGTGAGTCTCTAGGGCGAAGTGGCCGCTATCGACGAAGCGAACCTCAGCGTCCGGAACGTCCCGCCTGTACGCCTCTGCGCCCGCTGGGATGAAGAAGGGGTCGTTCCTGCCCCAGATGGCCAGCACCGGCGGCCGCGTATCGCGCAGGTAAGCTTGGATGTCGTCGTAGAGGGCAATGTTAGTCTTGTAGTCGCCCAGTAGGTCCAGCTGGATCTCGTCGTTGCCCGGGCGCGCCAGGTAGAAGTCGTCGAGGTTGCGGCCATCGGGTGACACCGACGCCGGGTCGCTCACGCCGTGGTTGTATTGGAACAGGGTGGTCTGCGGGGTCAGGAAGCCGCGTAAGGCGTCTCGGTTGCCCTCCGTCGGCTCATTCCAGTAGGCCTTGATCGGCGCCCAAGCGTCGGACAGACCTTCCAGGTAGGTATTGCCGTTCTGGGAAACGATCGCGCTGACGCGGTCGGGGTGCGCGAGCGCCAGGCGGAAGCCGACCGGGGCACCGTAGTCGAACACGTAGATGGCGAACCGTTCCAGGCCAAGCACCTCAGTGAAGCGGACGACCACCCTGGCAATGTTGTCGAAGGTGTAGGCGAAGGCGTCGCGGGCGGGTTGCTCGGTCATGCCGAAGCCGGGCAGATCCGGGGCGACAACGTGGTATCTGCCTGCCAGCTCAGGGATCAGGTCGCGGAACATGTGGCTGGCGCTGGGGAAGCCGTGCAACAGCAGTACGACCGGTGCGTCCGGATCCCCGGCAGTCCGGTAGAACACTTTTAGGCCATCGACGTCGATGGTCTCGAAACGGACGGTCATCGCTCGAATTCCTGGGTTTGCGGCCTCAGCCACTTTGTTGACACTAGTATCGTCGTCCCTTTCAGACTGAAGGAAGAGCAGGTAAGTTCGGAAGTCGGCCTCCCACCCAGTGGAAGGCTAAGATCGTGCTAGGTTAGGACGATGCAGCTCGGCCATCTGCCGAGGCCGGATGTCGGCGGATACCCAAACCTGTCCTGCGTTGGAAATAGGCTGTGCCCCGCGTCGGGTTGTCAGCGCCCTGGCTTGCGGTTCCCAATTTCCCCGGGGAGCCACTAAGCTATGGAGGAAACATTCCACATTTTGGTAGGCTGATGGACAATCTAAAGGCGATGAAGGTGATGCTCATGGCGGCGGAGTGCGGCAGCCTCTCCAGGGCCAGCCGCAAACTCGGCCAGCCGCTCACCACCGTGAGCCGCAAGGTGTCCGAGCTTGAAAGCTACCTCAAGGCAGACCTTCTGATCCGCTCGGCAAAAGGCCTGGAGCTGACGCCTGCTGGCCAGACCTACGTCACGTCGGCGAGGGCCATCCTGGAACAGCTGAACGAGGCCGAACGCACCGCAGCCGGCGAGTACACCGCGCCTAAGGGTGACCTCGTCGTTACCGCCCCGACGATGTTCGGCCGGCTGCATGTCCTGCCGGTTGTCACCGCCTTCCTCGCGGCCTACCCCGACGTGTCCGTCGGACTGATGCTAACCGACAAGGTGACCCACTTCCTTGAAGATAACGTCGATGTCGCCCTGCGCATCGGCGACCTGCCCGATAGCGACCTGATCGCGACCCGGTTGGCGCCGTCCGCCGGGTGACGTATGCAAGCCCAATATATCTCGCTTCGCGTGCGGCGCCCGTCGTTCCGCAGGACCTTGCCAACCACGATGTGATCTCGTTCGAGAGCGTATCGTCGCCCACCACTTGGCATTACTGGTCGGACGGGAACGAACTCGCTGTAATTTTCAGACCACGTCTCAGCGTTAACACCATCGACGCTGCGATTAATGCCGGCCTGGCAGGCGCGGGGGTGGTCAGAGCCTTGTCCTATCAGGTCGCCGACTATGTGCGCGACCACCAGCTGCAGTTGCTGCTCGAAGCCTACGAGCCGATGCCCCACCGGTGCATCTGGTGTACGACAAGCGAAACCGTCTGCCGCGCAAGCCACGTGCCTTTGTCGATTTCGTTGTTCCGCGTTTGCGGGATCTGCTGACTGCAGTTCCGCTTTAACAGATCTGCTTGAAGGTTTAGAGATGCAAAACCATGGCAGTCGATATATGCCGATATCGTCATTCTCGAGATCTTCTTAAGTGTTGACGATGGTCGGAAGTCTGCAAAAAGGCTACGTATCCAGAATGAGTCCGGGATTATAAACGTTACGTCTAGAAGTATCCTTTTTGATCAAGCGCCTTTTTAGGTCGGCGGATTCAAGTTCCGGAGCGAACACCCACGCCGGGCCAACGGGTGTAGGGTGGTGGGATGGCAGGGCAACGACGTAAGCTAACGGTGTTTGATCGATCGATGATCGAGGTTCGCCTTTGTGATAGCTGGGGCGTGCGGGCGATTGCACGCGACTTGGATCGCTCTGCGGGCATGATTTCGGACGAGATCAATCGGCATGGCGGCGCGACCTCCTACCGGGCGCAGGCTGCGGCGACGCAGGCCGAGGCAGATCGTCGCCTGACTGGACGCAGGCCTGTTCTGGCGCATGATGGTGAGCTGTTCGGCCGTGTGGCGGGGCTTTTGCGTCTGGGTTGGTCCCCCGAGCAGATATCGGGCAGGCGTAAGCGGATGGAGGCGGGAACGGAGCAGCCACCTGGTCTGTCGGTATCGCACGAGGCAATCTACACGGCGATTTACGCCTTGCCGCGCGGTGAACTACGCCGTGAGCTGATCTCGTATTTGCGACAGGACAAGCCAATGCGCGGCCGCAAGCCAAAGGGCAGCGAACGCCGCGGCAAACTTTGCAACATGACCAACATCAAGGAACGACCTGAGGAAATCGAGGGCCGGCTGGTCCCGGGCCATTGGGAAGGCGATCTTATTCTGGGCACCGGCGGAGCGAGTGCCATCGGCACGTTGGTCGAGCGGACAAGCCGCTTTGTGGTGCTGGTGCACATGCCTACGCGCAAGTCCGATGTGGTGGCGAGCGCTTTCTCCGGCGCGCTGAATGCCATTCCCGCATCTTTGCGCAAGACGCTGACCTACGACCAAGGCAAGGAAATGGCACAGCACGAAAGCGTGGCGCTGAGCACTGGCATGAGGATCTTCTTCGCCGACCCTCACTCACCTTGGCAGCGTGGCTCCAACGAAAACACCAATGGTCTGCTGCGCCAGTATTTCCCGAAAGGCACGGCTCTGTCGGGCTTGGATCAGGACGATCTCGACATCGTTGCCGACAGCCTGAATAGCCGTCCTCGAAAGACGCTCGACTACGCGACGCCAAGCGAGCAATTCAGCATGTTGCTGGCCGGGCAGGCTGGTGTAAACAAAGTCTTCGGCGTGGGTGTTCGCTCCGGAACTTGAATCCGCCGTCCAAATCCGATTATCGCGCAGAAGCGCGTTCGCGAGGATGACGAGCTTACGCATGACTGCGGTAATGGCGAGCTTGGCATGCTTGCCGCTGTCGACGAGCCGACTGTAGACCCGCTTCAGATCTGGATTGAACCGCATGGCGACGAGCGCGGGCATGTAGAGCGCCTGTCGAAGGCAAGCGCGTCCACCCCGTATAAAGCTTTTACCCTCCCATTTGCCGGATTGGCGCGTGATTGGGGCTAGGCCTGCGAGCGATGCGGCCTGCCCCTCATCCATGGTTCCAAGTTCGGGCGTATCGGCAAGAAGAGCCTGGGCTGTGACATAACCCAGGCCTGGAATGCTCAAGAGAATTTCACGTCGTCGGATCAGAATCGGATCATTCGCCATGATAGTGTCCAAGGTGGCGTCCGAGGACGTGATCTGGGCTTCGATTTACCGCAGACGATGCCGGGCATGACGCCTGAGGAGATCGATTGTCAGGATTTGAAGCCGGTTGAGGGTTGCCGTACGATCCCGCATCAGACTTCGCCGATCGGCCACAAGTTCGGCGAGTCGGTTTTGTGTTTTGCTACGAACCGGACGGGCGATAGGTTCGAGCAGGGCACCGAACCGCGCCAGCATCAGGGCATCGACACGATCAGTCTTCGCCAGCTTGCCTGTGGCCTCGGCTAAACGTCTCGCCTGACGCGGATTGAGCTTGGCGATGGTCAACCCGGCGGCATCGAGCCGCTGTTGCAATCCTCTGTGGTAAGTTCCGGTAGCCTCGAATACCACACGCGTTACCAGGTTCTTGCTGATCCAACGCAACAGCACTGCGTGGCCCTTGCGCGTATTGGGGACACGCGTTGTATCGCCGGTTGGGTGGCGCGCGGCATCGAGATGATCCTTGGAAACATCGATGCGATCGTGATCGGCGCTTCCACAATGACAGGCTTGGCAGTCGGAGTGATAGGCTTCATCTTTTAAATGTCCTATGCTTGTCGTCCGAGGCCAGACCTCAGGTATCCGTTCAGGGCATAAGGAAAAGAAGGGGCAGTCATACTCTAGAACGGCCCATAATGGCCCGGGTGTTACCGACCCGTCCCCTTCCCGTTGCTTCCGGGCGGCCACCCGGTAGCAACGGTCCTTTATCGCACGCAGCGACAGTAAAAGTCATAAGACAAGGGTGTTATGTACTTCGGTGAGGCATGGCTCTAATGGAGACAGATGTCTCTCGCGCTGCTTCGCAAGCTCTATCCGTCTGAGACGTTGCCCTGCGAGCGGTTCCACTCCAGCACGAACGTCTCAGCAAACGCCTTGTAGAGCGTCGGCTCCATCAGGCGATCCCGTAGCGTGCGCAACGCCCGTTTCTCGAGCGTGTCGCGCCGGATGGTGCGCAGGTTGCTGCAGGCGGTCGGACCCTTGTTGCGGGCCGTCGAGCAGCCGAAATGCGTCGCGCTGATCTTGGAGAAGCCGCCGCCACACACCCCGCAATGCATCAAGCCCGAAAACAGGTAGCGCGGCCGCTGCTCCGACCAGAAGGGCCGAGGGGTCGCCGGCATCGCAGACGCCCGGTCGCTGCCGCCAGGGTCATGACGAAGCAACACTTGCCGCGCCTGGGCCGCCTGCCACAGGGCATCATTGATGATCCGCATCCCCGGCACCTTGGTCACCACCTGCTGATGCAGCGCGTGCGGGCGGGAACGACGTCGGCCGATGTCCTACCGATCAGCGCTCGCGTCAGGATTTCTGCGGGCAACCGCCATCACTCCTTCCTGATCCCGCCTGTGGGCGCGCTTTCGATCTTCAGCTCCAAGTCGGCAATAGTCAGCTACATTCCGATCCGGGTCATCATTCTGTGCATGACGTCCATCATGTCATCCATGCCGAAAACGGCGACGATCACGACCAGCAGAACGAATGCAACGAGGAGCGATATCGTCAGGACGCCGAAAACGCTCAGGTGGCTGTCACGCTGCTTGGATGTTATAATCTGCATCGACCGTTTCCTCGAGTCGCTGGACACACACGGCTGTTTGGAACTCTCTGAATCCCACTGCACCGCAAACGGCCGCCACGACCTCGCCTGGTGGCTTCAAGGCGGCGTTGGACGGAAGTGTAGCAGCCTCCTCATCCAGCGCGCGGTGCGAAGTCGCAGAAGCCTTCGAAAGTCTGCCGAACTTCAACCTGGTGTGACTGCTCGCATATCAGGCTGCAGTCCTGCTTGCGTGCAACGCTCCTGCAAGTTCTTCCAGTGCTGCTCCGCACCGTCGATAACCAAGGCCGAGCCTGATTCGCTCATGCTCGACTGGCGCAAGAGAGGATTGCCACAAAACGGTTGGCAACACGAAGACGCCGGTGTCGAGGACGAGTCGAATTGCGAATGACGCGGCGCTATCGCCACCGCGATATTGGCAGGAGAGAAATGCCAGGTTCTGCGGATGGTCCAGCTCGAGCAGATCGGTCAGACCCGGCAAAAGCGTTTTTAGATAATGCAGGTTGGCAAGAGCGATTTCGCGTTGTGTGGCCATGATGCGGGGCTCCGCATCCAGCGCGATCTCGGCCAGGATCTCGCTGGAAGCTGCAATACAACTCGAGAGCGAGCTTTTGACTGTGAGCGCACGTTGCAACAGCGCCCGGTCGCAACAGGCGATCCATCCAACGCGGAGGCCCGGCAAGCCGAAGCCTTTGGAAAGCCCATTGATCGATACCCCCCGTTCGTAGCGATCGGCGAGCATCGGTGCGCGGCCGAAGGGCTGCACGATTTCGGTCTGCCGGTAGATCTCGTCGTTGATCAGCCACAACCCGTGTCTGCGGCAAAGGTTCACCAGTGCGTCCAGACGCTGCGGATCGAGCGACGCGCCGGTCGGGCTGTTCGGATAATTCATGAGGATCAGCCGGGTCTCAGGACGGATTGCCGCCTCGATGCATTCAATATCCGGCTGCCAACCATCGGCCTCCTGCAGCGCGACACCGGTCACTGCGCAGAGCCGCCGAAGCGCGAGCTCGGAGGGCTGGTAGATCGGCAGCAGCAGAAGAGCGTGCTGGTCACGGACAGGATTTTGCCCGCCAAGAAGCGCCTGCAACACGCAGTATACTGCCTCCTGCGCACCGCAGCAGCAGAGGATATGCTCGGCAATCAGGGAATCGTGCCGTGCGGCGATCGCTGTGCGAAGCCGAATATGACCGCGAGGATCGGTATAGGCAAAACTGTGACCGTTCCATCGTGCTGCGTTCTCGGCCGACGCCATCTGCAGCAGACCCTCGAGGCCGAGCGTCTCGGAGTCGGAGCCTGACAGATCGTGACGGGCGAACGGTCCCCAGCGGGTTAGAAAGTCGCCGAGCGCAAAGCGGCCAGTCGCGCCGCCGATCATGCGGCAGGTCGGCTGGTTGCCGCGATCCGCAGATAGGTGCTGACGATACGGCTGCTTGCATGCAAGGTACCGCGCAATGATCCGGCGACCTTGGAAGCCCCGCCGCCCCGCCGACGATACGGCATCGGCACCTCGAGGATACGCAGGCGCGCGCGGGCGGCCTGCATCTGCATCTCTATATTCCAGCCATAGGTCATCTCCTGCAGCTGAAGCCGCTGCAGAGCCGACCGGCTGATGGCGCGGAAGGCGCACATGTCGCTGTAGCGGACTCCGTAGCGTGCGCCGATCCCAAAGCCTGCGAGGCGTCCTGCCAGAACCTGATGCCAGAGCATGGACCCTGCGTCGCGTTCGCCACGGGTACGGGAGGCCAGGACGAAATCGTGGGTCCCGCCAAGTACCGGACCGACGATCCGCTCCAGCAGGTCGCCGCGATCGGCACCGTCGCCGTCCAGGAAGACGATGATCTTGCATGCAGGATCGGCAGCCTCCGCACCCAATGCGCAGGCGCGCCCGTAGCCTCGGCCGGTATCCAGCACACGTGCTCCGGCAGCGCGGGCCGCCGCCTGCGTCCCGTCGAGACTGCCGCTATCGGCGACGATGATGTCGCCGGCGAACTGCCGAGGAATTTCCCGGATCACCGCACCGATCGTCTCGGCCTCGTTCAGGGTCGGGATGACGACGGTTACAGGCTCCATCGAAGCCCGCAGCTGCGGCAGGGTGCTGGAGGCACGTCGGAGAGCAGCGACTCCCGGAAATCGCGATACGCATCGCCATTCCAGATCTCGCGAAGCGTGCTCTGGGTTGCGTCGCCCAGAGTGTAGTTGCCGTAGCCACGCAGCGAGAACGGCGCGATGCAGCACGGCAACGCGCGGCCGTGGGCGGTGAAATACATCAGCGACCACGGACGTCTGCAGGTCGCCCAAGGCTGGTCGTCACTCTGTCGTTTCAGGCTAAGCCCGGGCTCGGTGGCACCGGACGCATCCAGCGTGACGCCGAGCGACCGGCCAAGCGCCTGCGCTGCCTGGATTGCCGCCACCTCGTCGACCTGCGTGCTCTCGAACAGCGACAGGTCAGCCCGCGCCATGCCGTAGCCGCCCTCGTCGAATACCAGGCGTTGCAGGTGCACCTCCTGTACCCCCATTGCGGCCGCAAGCTGCACGAAGGCCGGGAGCTGCTCGACGGTCTCCTTCATGCCGGTCAGCCACAGCGAGACGCGCGGTGTCGTGGCGCCGACGGCCTTCTGGTAGGCGATGAACTTGCCGACGTCCCGCACGATCCGGTCGAAGAAGTCCTTGCCGCGGACCTTGAGATATGAGGCACGATCGGCTGCGTCGAGCGAGACGCGGAGCTCGTCGAGCCCGGTATCGATCAGCTCCTGAAAACGCTTCGGCTGCATCAGCGTGCCGTTGGTGTTGAACAGCACATAGGTCCCGCGATCCTTCAGGTAGCGGACCATGCGCGGCAGCGCCTCGACCAGCATCGGCTCGCCGACCCCATGCAGTACCGCCCTGGAAACGTTCGGCACCTGGTCGACGATGCGGGTGAACAGTGCCCAGTCCATGTCGGCCGGCGGCTCGAGAGTCTCGAACGTGCGCGGGCAGGTCTCGCATAACAGGTTGCACCGGTTGGTGACCTCCAGATACAGGCAGACCGGCGGTCCGATTGCTTCTGCAGAGCGATCGCTGGCGATCTCCTCGAAATAGCGGCGCGGATCCCGCAGAACCGTAGAGAGTACCATCAGCATGTTCCTTTTAAGGTCGCGGCCAGCACGTATCGCGCCGACCGGCGGCGGCGGAATGCGATGACGGCGAGAATAAGAGCAGGGGCGTAGACGAGGCTCGGCCAAATGAAGCGTTCGTTGAACGGATCGAGCGTCAGCAGGACAGGCGCGCTCGAGAGCCAGATCACCGCCGGCACCGGCGCCACCACACAAGGCAGTGCCAGCCACGCAAAATACCAGGAGTAATGCGGGCTGATGGCGACGGTCACCGCGGCCGCCAGAATCGCTGCATTCCGGCAAAGCAGCACGACATCGTCTGCAGGTCGTGGCACGTCCCGCAGCCGCTGCGTGCCACGGGCGATCCAGAACCCCAGCAGCGCCAGTCCGGCCGCGACCACGACGATGTAGGCGGTTCCCGACCAGGGAGGCAGCCGGCCAAGACGGGCCAGGCCGGCAAGCAGCCAAAAGCCGCTGCCGCCCGAGAGCCCTTCTTCGCTGCTGTAGCCAGGCAGGAAGCCCAGGACATAATGGCCGGCCGACGCGTAGCATGCATAGCCGATCACGACGACGACGAGGCCGGTCAGGATCGGACGCCACAGCGGAACACCTCTGGCGAGAGCCGGCGCCAGCGCTACGGGGAGGAACTTGACCAGTGCCGCCGCCGCCAGAAGGCCTCCCGCCAGGCCGGCCCGTCGTTGGCTGCGGGCGAGCAGCGCCAGGCCGATCAGCCCGATGGCAACGCCGTCCACATGCCCGTCGCAGGCAAACGACCAGATCACCAGCGGATTCCACGCCTGGATCAGGATGCGCTCGCGTGGCAGCCCCGCCATGACCAGCAAGCGCATCATGCAATACAGCCCGGCGAGTTCCAGCCCGACTATCGCAACCTTCATGGCCTGGACTGTGCCGGAGATCCGGACGACCAGGGCGAACACCATCTGCGCCGCCGGCGGATAGATCGTGCGCGCATAGGCGGCGCGGTTGATCAGCGGAAAGATGCTGGTGTCGCGCAGTCTCGATAGCGACGGATCCGCCGGGACGTAGCGGTACGGGTTGATGCCGGCCTGCTGCACCCGTCCGTCCCAGACATAGCGATAGATGTCGCTGGACAGGAAAGGCGGCGCCGGAAGCAGAATGCCGCGCGCCAGGAGGCCGATCGCCAGCACGATCCACACGGCGCGAGAGGGCAGGGCGCTGCCTAGCACCAGGTGAACCGCAAGCAGGTACACCACTACTGCCAGGGCCAGCAGAGCGACGAAGAGCTCGGTCACCACCTGCGGCCGCATCGATACGGTGCCTGGTTCCTCAAGGAATAGGGCTCCGAATGTAAGCCCCAACAGCAGCAAGCCCAGGCTCGTGAGGCGCATCAGGCCGGCCGGCCGAACCTCGCTCACGCCGAGTGCCGGAGCGCAGTGGCCGGAACAGGCTCCTGCAACAGCATCCGAAGTCCGAGGCGATCAAGTGTCGATCGGGTGTGGGGGGCCGGGTAGCCGTGCCGCTCGGTGAGGAGTTTTTGCAGCGAGGCCGCGTCATCGACATCGTACCATGACGGTAGCTCGACCAGGTCCAGACCGATGCCGGCGATCCGCGTGCGGGTCGCTGCCGCAACAGTGTCGGTACTCCAGACGATGTCGCTGAATGGTGCGGCATAGGCTGCTTTCAGACCGAGCAGGTAGTAGCCGCCGTCGTCGCACGCGCCGAGGACCGCGCGGTCACCGGGCTTCGCGAGATGACGCGCCGCCATGACCAGCAGTTCGGTGGGCAAGGTGGGGCTGTCGGAGCTCAGCACGCAGGCCGACCCGTGCCCGTCCGCCAGCATGGCCTGCACCGCGTGCAGGAGGCACCGGCCAAAGCCCTCGACCCCGGCCGGCATGGTGGGCGTTCCGTCTGCCAGGGTGAGACGGATATCGGGCGCCAGGGCAGATGCCACCAGAGCCTCGCATCCGGCCGGAGCAAAGGCGGCATAGGGTATGATCGACAGGTCCGGCGCCGCCATGCGTGCGGCCGCCAACAGGTTTTCGGTGGTATCGCGGAGAAAAGCGGCGCTCAGCGTTGCCGCCTGGTCAGGATCCAGCGGCGGGCACAGGCGTGTCTTGGACCGGCCGGGTCGCGGCGCCTTCGCCATGACGCCGATAGCGCAGCTCTGACCGCCAGTCCTGTTCAGCAGCATGGCGAGCTCGGTCGCAATCGGGTTCGCTTGCCGATCGCGAACTCGCACGTCGAATAGATTGCATGCGCGACCCCTGCCGGGCGACTGATGCTACTGCCGGGATCACCGGGCAGCACGTTGGCGGGATCAAACCGGTGCATCACATGGCCCCGATCATAGTCGGCCTCGACCTGCCGCTGGGCACTTCCTGACTGGCAACTCAACATGCTCGCTGCCTGCGATACGCAACCGGGGAGACGCCGTGGCGCTTGCGGAAGGCGTGCGAAAGTTGTGTCGCATCCAGACCGACAGCAGCAGCGATGTCGGTGACCGAGCGTCTGGTCGTGGCCAGTACCTCCGCCGCTTGTTGAACGCGAAGATCGGTCAGGAAGGCGTATGGCGTGCGCCCGGTAGAGCAGCGAAACGCGCGAAAGAAATGCGACCGGCTGAGGCCCGTCACCGCGATCAGGTCCCCGAGCAGAACATCATCGGCGAGGCGGTGGCGCATCAGCTCGATCACCCGCTGCAGCTGCCATCCGGCAAGCCCGCCCTTGGCGCCGAGCCGGTCGATTGGCGGGCATAGGGGGCCGGCATGATTTTCGAAATTCGAGTGGGATGTCAGCAGTTCATGGACGATTACGACGATCAGACTTTCGCGGTAGAGACTTCCGGCATTCGGCCGGGTCACGTCGGCGAGCAGGGCCTCGAAAAGGCCACGGACAAACGGACTTTCGACACCCACTCGATCCTGCAGCCGTAGCAGGCCCGGATCGCGATCCAGTTCCTCGAGAGCCGCCTGCTCAAGGACGCCTTGTGTCAGCGTGACATGCGCGAAATCGATTGGACCGACAGTACTCCACCGGGCAGGCTCTGCCGCGGGCATGATCGTGATCGAGCCTTCCTCCACGTCGCGCACCAGTCTGTGCCGACCTTGGAAGCGGGTTACGCGTTTTGGTCCGCCCAAGTGAATCGACAGCACATTCTCGAGCAGCGCGGGCTGGTTGATGCGACCGTCGATTCCACGAAAGCGCACGAGGCGCGCACCGCTGGCCGGCGTCTCGCCGCTCAATGCGGGAACCGCCAGATTATCGTGCCACTGCCGGGCCGAAACGAAAGATGTGCTCGCGTGTGCCATTGTCCCACAAGCCTACATTCAGATGAGGGGTTCAACGATCGTTAAAGTCCGATAATGAGCAGAAAGTCCTATTTTCATGACGATCCTCCCCGTGCCCGGAACTATCGGCAGCCTGTCCCGACATGTCTCAGACATGCCTCCCACGTTCGCCTGCTCCCTCCTTCGCTGCAAGATTGGGGAAGGTTACAAGAGCGAGGGCCGACCTCGGCGGGGCAGAGGCGAGGCCTTCTCAATCGCAGCATCTGATCCTTGAGGGCGCTGGGAGCCGTACGTACAAATGTTGCCATCGGTGATGGCAGAAAATGACAAATCTCGAACCGATCAACGCGATCGAAGGATGCCAATAATGTTTTGTAAGACTAATGATTGCATTGGAGACTATATACCGAGATAGGCTTGTCGTGAACGTGTCTAGTCAAGACCGAATGTGCGATTCGTGCAAACCGCACACCGGGCGAGTCAGCTTTTGTCGAGGTATACATCCACGTAGTCGGTCGTGCCGCGACGTTTACATCGGCAGATCCACTCATGATGAAGATCGTCGTAATAGTCGAGGATCCGGTCTCGATGTGACCATGATATGAAGGTTGCCAACCATTCGACGATCAAATCGAAGCAGGCCGCGATGGGTCACGAGCCTACTGAAGCGTTTCCCTGCCGCCTGCACGGCCACTTTGCCCGGTAACCTTCCAGCCGATCCCGACGAAGACTATTCAACATGTGAGGAAGGTCCGATGGGTAGAACAGTATCGACGGCCCTGAGGCGTCGAGGTCGGCGACTGCATCCCATCCCGATCAGGATCATGCACTGGACGAATGCTGCCGCCATGCTGGTCATGATTACCTCTGGCTGGGGCATCTACGACGACGACGTCGTCGTGCGGGGCCTGCACTTCCCGCAGGCGCTCCGGCTGGGGGAATGGGCGGCGCCGTCGCTGAACTGGCACTTCGCCGGCATGTGGCTGCTCGTTCTCAACGGGCTGGCCTATCTTGGCTACGGCGTCATCACCGGCCGTCTTCGAGAGCGGCTGCTGCCGATCCGCTTTCCCGACCTGATCAAGACGGTGCGCGACACGCTGCACCTCAAGATCGCGCACGAGGATCTGACCACCTACAACGCGGTGCAGAAAGTGCTCTACGTGGTGGTGATCCTGGCTGGCGCTTCGCAGGTCGTGACCGGCCTCGCAATCTGGAAGCCGGTGCAGTTCTCCGGCCTGGTATCGCTGCTCGGCGGCTTCCAGGGCGCCCGCATCGTCCACTTCCTTGGCATGAGCGTGATTGTCGGCTTCCTCCTCGTGCACGTGCTGCTGTCGCTGCTCGTCCCGCAGACCCTGTGGGCGATGGTGGCCGGCGGACCGAGGGTCGGACCGTCCGGACACGGCGAACCGGCGCCGCTGCCATGAGGTCTCCGTTCCGGCCCGCCGCCCTGCCTGACCCAGCCATCCTGAACGACCATCGGCCGCTCATCCGGTCGCTGGAGCGGCGGCGGCTGATCCAGGGCGGGCTTTCATTGGGTGCGCTTACCATGCTGACAGGCTGCGACGTCCGCCGCCCTGCGTCCGTGCAGGCGGCGCTCCTGGCAATCCGTGACCTGAACGATAGCGTGCAGGCGCTGCTGTTCGACCCTAACAAGCTGGCACCGACCTACCCGGCCTCGATGGTCCTAAACCCGCCCAGGTTCAACGCCTACTACGACGTGATGAAGGTCAAGCCGGTGGACGGCGCTCAATGGCGCCTCGAACTGTCCGGACTGATTGCCGATAAGCGGCCCTGGACGGTGGAGCGGGTCACAGCGTTGCCGCAGCGCACCGAGATCATCAAGCATGTCTGCGTCGAGGGATGGGACTACATCGGGCAATGGTCCGGCGTGCCGTTCCGCGCCTTCCTGGAGCGTGTCGGTGCCGACCTGAGCGCGAGGTATGTCGGCTTCCACTGCGCTGACGGTTATACCAGCAGCATCGACATGGCGAGCGCGCTGCACCCTCAAACCTTGCTCGCGACCCGGTATGGCGACGACGTCCTGGCCGACCCGTTCGGCTACCCGCTGCGCCTGCGCATGTCGACCAAGCTCGGCTACAAGAACCCGAAATGGATCACCGCGATCGAGGTGAACAACGTCCGACCGGTCGACATGTGGGACAAGCCTGGCTATTCGTGGTTTGCCGGCCTCTGAAAGCGGCACCGATGATGCGCCTCGCCATCCTCCTTCCGGCCCTGCTGCTGAATGCATCGGCGCTGGCGCAGAGCCACACGCCTGGCGGCATGCCGCCGCCGCCCGGCATGAGCCTGACTCAGTCCACCGCCATGCGCTTCCCGCAGCCGGTCCAAGTGGGAAGCCTGCTGCACCGGTTGGTGTTGCGACCAGTGGAAAGCCAGACTGTGCTCGGCCGCGTCGTGCAGGTGGTCCGCGATGAAGACGGAACGATCGAGCTGGTGGTGGCGTACGGCGGCTTTCTGGGTATCGGCAGTCGTCCGATCGCGGTTCCGATCGATGCGACGGTGCTGCTCGGAACCGTCATGGAAATCGTCGCCTATACGCCGGAACAGCTGCGACGCCTGCCGACGTTCACCGGTACCGGCACGACGCCCCTGCCAGCCGATACCGTGCTCAGGATCGGGCTCGCCAAGCCGTCGCATTGATCAGTGCCGGTGTAAGGCCAAGAACATGGGATTGACCGTATTGGTCTGCACATTTTCCGCATACCCAGACGATAAAGAAGGACGTTCCGATGCACGGCGACCCAATATTCGATCTATTTAACTTTTTGATCGGGAACACGGGCGATTACAACCGTTTCGGTTCGTCGAAATACATCTCGGTTATCTTCTACCTTGGCTTGCTTGCCGGAGGCTTATACATTGCCTTTCTGAACTGGTCGCGTGACCCCGAGCAACGGACTGCATATCATTTCTGGGTAGCTGCGATGCGCATTACCGCCGCTGGTATGTGGATCCAGGGCACGATATGGAAGCTTCCGCTCCCGGTCGCGGCCGGCTTCAAATACTGGCTAGAGCAGGAAGCGAAATACAGTTCGGTCCCGATCCTTGCCATGCTTGTGCACAGCCTGTTCATTCCCAACATAGCCCTGCTGCAGCCGGTGGTTTATCTCCTGGAGATCCTCTTCACCATTTCCCTTACGCTCGGTATTGCGGTGCGACTGATCGGTATCGCTGAGGTTCTGTTTACCCTCCAGCTCTGGCTGGGCCTTTACAACGATCCGACCGAATGGCCCTGGACCTACATGGCCATCATATATGCGCATGGGATGTTCGCCGCCGCCTGCGCCGGACGCAGTCTTGGTCTCGATCACCTGCTCCGCCGAGGCCTCCATCGGGTACCCGCGAGCTCCCAGCCGCTTGTCGCGCGCATCTACGCATTATCATCATGATGGAACCATGCGAGATTCGGCTATAGTCTTTCCAACAGGATGTCAGAACCGCGACAGCGTCCACGTCACCGGCGGATCGGTTGCGACGCGCATCGTATGACTGACGCTGTCGCCGGTTGTGTCCTGAATCCTGGCGGCAGGCTGGGTGACCGCAGCCGGGGCGCCGTCATCCGCCGGTGTGATGTGCAACAGGCGCCTTATGGTCGAGCAGGACATGTAGCCCACCTGCGTTGAACGTCAGCACCCGGAGCCGTACTGAAGTCGAAGCGACGTTTCGTTAGGTCCTCCCGTGCTACCCGGTCTTTAGCCAGACCGACCCTTTCGACCTCCATTTTCCAAGTAAGGGGCGGTACGGCCGGACATTAAGGGCTCACCGCGGATCTTCCTTTCCGGCAAGGCGTGTGCGTAGCTCGGCATTTTCGACTTCAAGCTGGGCGAGCCGATTGCGAAGCGGGAGGACAGCCTCGCTGACCTCTTCCTCGGTAAAGCGTGGCGTGATGTGCTGCGGGCAGTTCCAGTCGAAGGTGTCGAGACATAACCGGAAGATGCGTTCGAGCTTTGCCTTGTAGCCGGGCAGGGTGACAAGTCTGGTCAGGGCAGGGTCGTCATCAGGCCCGAGCGTTTCCACATGCGCATAGATCTTGAGCCGCGCGCGGCGCGTATAGTCCATGAGGAACAGGCAAACACGGTCGTCGGCTGCGAGATTACCGGTGCTGATATACTGGCGGTTGCCGCGATAGTCGCCAAAAGCGACAGTCCGATCATCGAGTAACTTCAGAAAGCCGCGCGGGCCGCCCCGATGCTGAATGTACGGCCAACCCGTCTCCGAGACCGTCGCCATGTAGAAGCTGTCACGTTCGGCGATGAACGCGGCTTCGTTCTCGGTGAACCGATCGAACTCGCGGTGTCCCTTGAAGTCCTGCCAGATATGATCGGCACCCATCTTGGCCTGCACGGCGTGGACGCTGGGCGTCACGGCAATATTGAGAAAGCCATACGACACGATGGGCCTCCGCTATTCGAGACGCGGGCCGGGGTCTGAACCGCCCCGGCCCGGTGGAGCTACGCTGCGTCGGCAGCGTGCACGACGGGGAAGTCGATCTCGGTCTCCGCAACGATGTTGAGGAGGTTTGTGAAGATGTTCTCCGCGGTGACGGCGAGGATTTCCACAATCTGGCCGTCGCTGAAACCGGCGTCGCGGACCGCCTTCACGTCGGCTGCGGTAATATGCCCACGCTCGCGCACCACCTTGCCTGCGAAACTCACGGCGGCATTCGCCTTCGCGTCGCCGGATTCACCCCTGCGATTGAGGGTTATCTCCTCGGGGCTGATCCTCGCCAGGTTGAGCCCGAGATAGGTGTGAGCCGACAGGCAATAGTCGCAGCCGTTGATTTGGGCCACGGCCAGCGCGATCCGCTCGCGGGTCTTCACGTCGAGGGCCTTCGAGAGCGCGGCGCTGTTGGATGCGAAGCCCTGCAAGGTGGCCGGGCTTTGTGCGATCAGGCGATACATGTTCGGGATGACGCCAAGCTGTTTGTGGACGGCATCGAGGATCGGCTTTGACGCGTCCGGGACGTCGTCGAGCGCTGGGATCGAGAGACGGGGCATGGTGGATTCTCCTTCAGGGTGCGCGAACCTGAAGTGGTTCGGCCTGAGAGGATAAGGCTCCTTCCCAGTCCCCCACGTAATCCGTTAACATTGGTAATCACTTCACCGGAAAATGGGAGGCTGAGTGGACCGTTTCGAAGCCATGTCGATGCTGGTGACAGTGACCGAAACAGGAAGCCTGTCGGCTGCGGGGCGGGCTTTGAAGGTGCCGCTGGCGACGCTGAGCCGGAAAATCTCGGACCTTGAAACGCTTCTGGGTACGCGGCTCCTTATTCGTACGACGCGCAAGCTCACGCTCACGGACGCCGGCACCATTTATGTCGCAGCCGTGCGCCGTATTCTCGAACAGATCGACGATGCCGAAAAGGTTGCTGCTGGCGAATTCACCGCACCGAAGGGCGAACTGGTCATCACCGCTCCGATCTTTTTCGGCCGGCTGCATGTGTTGCCCGTGGTGGCGGATTTCCTGGCCCTGTTCTCAGAAATCAATGTCCGTCTTGTGCTGGCCGATCGCAACGTCAGCCTGCTTGACGATCATGTCGATATGGCCGTCCGGATCGGCAAGCTACCTGATAGCTCGATGGTGGCGACCCAGGTCGGCCTGATGCGAACCGTCGTCTGCGCCAGTCCTGGACTCATGGATCGGCGCGGCGTCCCGCGGATCCCTGATGATCTGCTGAAACTGCCCTGCGTCACCGTTGATACGCCGTTGCCCTCGCCCGGCTGGCGTTTCAAAGCGCCTGGCTCGGGAGCGGTGATCGAGATACCCGTCGTCCCGCGCCTCTCCGTGACGACGGCAGAGGCCGCAGCGCGAGCCGCGATACGCAGCGTCGGAGCAACGCGGCTGTTGCACTATCAGGTCGCCGATGCGGTCGATGCAGGCGCCCTCCGGATCATTCTCGATGAGTTCGAGCCGGACCCGGCACCGGTCAATCTGGTCCACGCCTCGCGCAATTATATGCCGCTCAAAATGCGCCGTTTCCTGGATTTCGCCGCGCCTCGTCTCCGGAAGGCGGTCGCAGACGTCGGCGGCGGTAATCTTACTGAGGCGTGTTAGATCGGCCCATCTGGGACGGCTCATGCCGGCACTAGCTTCAAAGAGCAGCCTGCGTCAGGCGTTCTCGTAGGCGCGGGGCCACGAAATCGATGAAGGCGCGCAGCTTCAGCGGCAGCCGGCTGTGTGTATCGTAAACGAGATGCACCGGCAGCGGTGAGGGCTCGAAAGCTTTAAGGACAACGGCCAGCCGGTCGCCGCGGACATGGTCGACGACCTGATAGGAGTTCGCCCTGATCAGGCCGAACCCAGATAAGCCCGCGTCGATCGCCGCATCGATCGTATTGACACTGAGACGAGAGCGAAAGCTCACTGCAATTTCGGCTCCGGCGGCCTCGAAGGTCCATATGGTGGCCGAGGAAACGGTCCGAAAGGAAATAACGCTATGCCGGGCCAGATCGTCTGGCGTCGTCGGAGCGCCATGCGTTGCCAGGTAGTCTGGGCTTGCACATATGAGCCGCCGAACCGTTCCGAGACGCGTCGCGATCAGGCCGCTATCGGGTAACGCGCCTATGCGAAGCGCGACATCTACCTGGTCGTCGACGAAACGCGTGAGGCGGTCGGTCAACACGAGTTCGACAGCCACATCGGGGAAGGCGGAGAGGAAGCCCGCCACTATGGGCAAGACATGCATCCTGCCGAACATGATCGGCGCTGTAACCGTCAGATCGCCCCTGGGCTCTCTGTATTCGCCAGCAGCGGTGCGTTCCGCCTCGTTCAACTGCTCCAGGATCGCCTTGGCGGACGTCACGTAAGAGCGGCCCGCCGGGGTCAATTCCAATCCGTTTGCCGACCGGATCAGCAATGTTGCGTTCAGGTGCGCCTCCAGCTCCGCCACCTTACGGCTAACCGTGGCCAGCGGAAGTCGAAGATGCCGGCTGGCCTTCGACAGGCTGCCGCTCTCAACGGCGGCGAGCAACACAGACATTGCGTCGAGACGATCCAAAGGGGGCTACCAAAGAATGAGAGGTCTCCTTCTGAGGATAGCGGCTACCCCGTCGTCGTGGGAAGCCCCAAACAGGATCGACGAACGCGAAGCCAGGCTCCCGCTCCTCTGGCCAAGACGCCCTCAACATGAAGGAAAACGCCTATGACAGACCGCATCTACCATCGCACTGCGGATGTGAACGGTCGCAAGATCTTCTATCGGGAGGCTGGCGACCCGGCTGCGCCCACGATCTTGCTGCTGCATGGCCTGCCAACCAGCAGCCAGATGTTTCGCGACCTGATGCCGGCGCTGGCCGACCGCTTCCATCTCATCGCCCCGGATTATGTCGGGTTCGGTCACTCCGACGCACCGTTGCGTCATGCGTTCACCTACACCTTCGACAACCTAGCGGCTCATGTCGCGGGGCTGGTCGATGTCCTGCGTCTGACCTCATACATCCTCTACATGCAGGATTACGGTGGCCCGGTCGGCTTCCGGCTTTTCACCCAGCGCCCGGACCGCGTCGACGGCTTCATCATTCAGAACGCCAACGCCTACATGGAAGGCGTCGGCGATGCGCCCAAGGCCGTGCTCCTGCCGCTCTGGGAGAACCGCACACCCGAAACCGAGAAGCCGGCGCGTGATTTCATCAGCGTGGAAGGGACTAAATTCCACTGGCTGGTCGGCGCAAAGGATCCCGAGGCGATCAACCCGGACAACTGGGTGCTCGACCAAGCGCTGCTCGACCGGCCAGGCGTGCAGGACTACCAGGTCGACCTGCTGGAAAACTACAAGTCCAATATTGCCCTCTATCCGGAGTGGCAGGCTGCTTTCCGCGTGCACAAGCCAAAGACGCTGATCGTCTGGGGCAAGAACGACCCGTTCTTCATCCCGCCGGGAGCGCGCGCCTACCTGAACGACCTGCCCGAGGCCAAGCTGGTGTGGCTGGACGCCGGGCACTTCGTACTCGATGAGAATGCCCCGCAGGTCGCCGCCGAGATCAAAACGGTGTTCGCCGCCTGAGCGCTCTGCGACATATTTCCCCGAGGGAGGGTAGGTGCGCACGTGCTGCACCCGCCCCCACACAGGACCTCGAAGTTCGCCGTCGTACACCTGGCAGGATCAGCCGATCGCCAGAGTGCCTTGGCGTTGCTGGAAACCGTGATCAAGGCCGTGCCGTATCGCATCCACACCGTGCTGGCCGATAGCGATATCCCGTTCTGCCACCCGCCTCGCTACCGATCAGGGCCTATCGTGCGGTTCGGAATGCATCTGTTTGACCGGCTCTGCCGCCAGCCCGATGTCGAGAACAGGCTCACCAAGCCGAACCACCCCTGGACCAATGGTCAGGTCGAGCGAATGAACCGCACCATCAAGGATGCGACCGTCGAGCGGTAGCACGCCGCCAATCATCAGCAGCTGACGGCCCATCTCGAGTTTTTCGTGGCCGCCTACAATCCCGCTCGCAGGCTCAAGACACTGTCGGGTTTTACCCCGAACCAGCGACCCGGACGCGGTAGATCTCCGGCAGGGCAGGATGCAGGCGGGGCATCCCAGGTGACGCTTGGAAGAGCGCCGCCTCCAGCCGAGAACGTCGCACCTCGAGCTGCTGCAGCCTTCGGCAAAGCGCACGCTGTGATAGAAAGCGGCTTGGTAGTCAGACGGTGCCCAACGCGGAGTTCATGAACGGGAGGAGATTATCCGGCAATCACATTGATCGACGCAGCTGCCGGACCCGAAAAACTTCCTGCACGTCACTGTGCCCGCTTTACCGGAGAGCCTCGGATTATCTCGTCGCGGACCGACTCGCTGACGGATGTCGCGAACTGCTCGAAATTCTGCTCGAACAGGCCGGCAAGGGATCGTGCCTGCACGTCATACGCATCGCTGTCAGTCCAGGCTGCAGATGGATCGAGGATCTCATCCGGAATGCCGGCGACCGACAGGGGAACCGAGAAACGAAAGTAGCGGTCCGACCGGGTAGCCGCATCGTTCAGCGAGTTGTCGAGAATGGCATGGAGGATGGCGCGTGTATGGGACAGGGAGATCCGTCGCCCGACGCCGTAGGCACCCCCGGTCCAGCCGGTGTTCACCAGCCAGCAGGTCGCGCCACTGTCCCTGAGATAGTGGCCGAGCAGATCCCCGTAGATCTCCGGTGCCCGCGGCAGGAAGGGTGCACCGAAGCAGGTGCTGAAGGTCGCCTGCGGGTGGGCGCCCATTCCCTTCTCGGTGCCGGCGACGCGCGCCGTGTAGCCGGACAGGAAGTGGTACATTGCCTGGTCGGGTGAAAGGCGGGCGACTGGCGGCATGACGCCAAAGGCATCTGCGGTCAGCATGATCACGTGCCGGGGTGTGCCGCCTCGGCCATTGGCCTGCGCGTTGGCAATAAAATCGAGTGGATAGCAGGAGCGGGTGTTTTCCGTATGCGTCTTGTCACCAAGATCGAGCGTGCCGTGATCGTCGGCGACGACATTTTCCAACACCGCGCCGAACCGATGCGACGCCTGCCAGATCTCCGGCTCGGCCTCACGCTGCAGGCCGATGACTTTGGCGTAGCAGCCACCTTCAAAATTGAAGACGCCGTGCGGGCTCCAACCATGCTCGTCGTCACCGATCAGGTCGCGCGACGGATCGGATGACAGGGTGGTCTTGCCAGTACCCGACAGGCCGAAGAACAGTGCGACGTCGCCCGCCTTGCCGACGTTGGCGGAACAATGCATCGGCAACAGCCCCTTCTCGGGCAGCAGCCAGTTCATGACCGTGAAGATCGACTTCTTGATCTCGCCGGCATATTGCGTTCCGGCGATGACGACGAGCTTCTGTGCGAACGACAACGCGATCACCGTCGAGCTGCGCACCCCGCAACTTGCAGGATCGATCGCGAGGTCGGGTGCATGGAGAATGACGTAGTCGGGCGCGAAGTCTTCCAGTGCCGACGGCTCCGGGCGGATGAACATGTTGCGCGCGAACAGCGCGTGCCATGCATTCGTCGTCACCAGTCGGACCCGGATGCGATGCGCGGGATCTGCACCGGCGAACAGATCCTGCGTGAACAGAACCTGCCCCTGAAGATAGCCGCGCACTGTAGCGCACAGGCGCGAGAAATTGCCTTCCGACAAACGGTTGTTGACCTTGCCCCACCAGACGGCGTCGGTGGTCGCGGCCTCGTCGACAACAAACTTATCCTGGACCGACCGGCCTGTATGTTCGCCGGTGTTCGCGACGATCGCTCCATCTTCCGATAAAGTCACCTCCCCGCGCTGCAGGGCAAGCGCAGTCAGGCGCGCCGGCTTCTCGTTGGCATAGATATGCCTCGCCGCGTGCAGGCCGGTTCCATCCAGGGCGTCGGCAGACCAGGTCGCGACGTCCGGCGTGTCAAGCATGGTAACCTTGCTCATGAGGTCCTCTTCATTCCGGAGGGTGACGTCAGACGCGCTCGATCAGCGCTGCGATTCCTTGCCCCACGCCGATGCACATGGTCGCGATCGCGCGCCTCAGGCCGAGAGTTTCCAGTGCATTCACTGCTGTCAGGGCGAGGCGCGCGCCGGACATGCCAAGCGGATGGCCGAGGGCGATCGCGCCGCCATGCGGGTTCACGTGGGCGGCATCGTCCGGCAGGCCGAGTTGCCGCAGCACCGCCAGCGACTGGCTGGCAAACGCCTCGTTCAACTCGATCAGGTCGATATCCCCCAGGGCAAGGCCGGTTCGTTCGAGCAGACGCTGGACGGCCGGAACAGGGCCGATCCCCATCACGCGCGGCTCGACGCCAGCGGTCGCCATCGCGACGACCCGTGCCCGCGGTGTCAGCCCGTGGCGCCGTGCGCCCGCCTCCGTGGCCAGGATCAGCGCGGCCGCACCATCATTCAGGCCGGACGCGTTGCCGGCGGTCACGGTGCCACCGCCCGGGCGGAACGGCGCGCGAAGTTTGGCCAGCCCCTCAAGAGTGGTATCGGCACGCGGGTGCTCGTCCACACTCACGATGTGTTCGCTTTTGCGCGTCTTCACCGTGATCGGCGTGATCTCGCGGGCGAAGAAGCCGGCCGCCTGCGCCGCCGCGGTGCGCTGCTGCGACCGGTAGGCGAACAGATCCTGGTCCTGACGGGAGACTTCGTATCGCTCGGCAACGTTGTCGCCGGTCTGTGGCATCGTATCGACGCCCCAGGACGCTTCCATCGCCGGGTTGATAAAACGCCAGCCGAGCGTCGTGTCCTGGAGTTCGGCCTGGCGGGAAAAGGCTTCGGTCGCCTTGCCCATGACGAACGGCGCGCGCGTCATGCTCTCGACACCGCCGGCCAGAAGCAGATCGCCCTCGCCGGTGCGAAGCATCCGGGCCGCCGTTCCGACCGCATCCAGGCCCGAGCCGCACAAACGATTGATCGTCGAGCCGGGTGTGCTGACCGGATAGCCGGCCAACAGCACCGCCATGCGGGCGACGTCGCGATTATCTTCGCCGGCCTGATTGGCGCAACCAAGATAGCAATCGTCGACAGCATTCCAGTCGACCTGGGCGTTCCGTTCGCGCAGAACGCGAAGCGGATGCGCCGCGAGATCGTCGGCGCGAACGTCGCGCAGCGCACCGCCGAAACGGCCGATCGGCGTGCGGGTGAAGTCGCAGATGAAGGCCTCAGCCATCGATGCTTTCCTCCAAGTGCAGAAGCGTACCGGTCTTGTCCTGAAGCTCCTCGAACGACAGGCCGGGCACCATCTCGCGCACGAGGAAGCCGTTGCCGGTGACGTCGATCACGGCGAGGTTGGTGTAGATGCGGCTGACCGCACCCAGGGCGGTCAGGGGATAGGAACAGCGGTTGACGAGCTTGGGCTGCCCATCCTTGGTGGTGTGCTCCGTCACGACCCAGATCCGCTTGGCGCCGACAGCCAGATCCATCGCGCCGCCCACGGCGGGTGCGGCATCCGCGGCAGAGGTCGCCCAGTTCGCCAGGTCGCCGTTCTCCGCGACCTCGAACGCACCCAGGACGCAGAGATCGATGTGACCGCCCCGTATCATCGCAAAGCTGTCGGCATGGTGAAAGAACGAACCGCCCGGAAGCAGCGTCACGTGCTGCTTGCCGGCATTGATCAGCCAGGGATCCACCTTGTCCGCCGCCGGTGCGGGTCCCATGCCGAGAATACCGTTCTCGGAGTGCAGCACGACCTCCCGGCCCTCGGGAATATAATCGGCGATCAGGGTGGGAATGCCGATCCCGAGGTTGCAGTACCACCCTTCGGCGATGTCCTGCGCGACGCGCGCGGCCATCTGCTTGCGGGATAGCGGTTGATGGTCACTCATCGCGCCCTCCTTACCCCTGCGGGTCGCCATAGGGGACATGCACGACCCGGTTCACGAAGATCCCTTGTGTCACGATCGCCTCGGGGTCGAGTTCGCCCAATTCGGCGAGATGCTGGGTCTGCACGACCGTCAGTGCCGCTGCCGTCGCCATGACCGCATTGAAGTTGCGGCCACTCTCCCGATAGACGCAATTGCCCCAGCGATCCGCGCGCCACGCCTCGATCAGTGCAACGTCGGCGGGAAGCGCGTGCTCGAGAATGTAGAAGCGCCCGCCAATCTCGCGGCTTTCCTTCTTCTCGCCGAGTTTCGTGCCGTAGCCGGTTGCCGTGAAGAATGCCGGGATACCCGCTCCTGCGGCCCGGATGCGCTCGGCGAGAGTACCCTGTGGAACGATTTCGAGTTCCAGTCGGCCGGACTTGAAGAGATCCTCGAACACGACCGATCCCGACGAGCGCGGGAACGAGCAGACGATCTTCCGGACGCGCCCGGCCTCCATCAGCTTGGCGAGGCCGACACGGCCGGTGCCGGCATTGTTCGCCACGATCGTCAGATCGCGTGCGCCCTGCTCGATGAGCGCTTCGATCAGAACATTCGGCTGCCCAACCGCGCCGAAGCCCCCGATCATGATCGTCGAACCGTCGGCGATGCCATCCAGGGCCGCCGCGACGTCGCGCACGCGCTTGTCGATCATCCGCTCTCCTTCTTGCCGGTCTTCATTGTAAACCCGGCAATACAAGTTTATGTGCGCCTAACGCACATATGGTCGCCTTGCGCACATTATCATCGAGATCTTCTGACGGATCAAGTCAACTATTGATGTCGACTGACCCAATCATCTGTAAGGCTCGGTGCGTGGCGCGACTGTCAGACCGCTCCGCGCATAGTTGCGGGCGAGATCAGGTCGGCTGCCGCATGAAGTGCCGGCAGAAGCTTCTCAATCAAGGTATCCCGGCTGGTCCTGATAGTCTGCGTGCTGACGTTGAGCGAAGCTGCCACGCTTCCGTCCGGCCGCCTGACGGGCACGGCGAGGGAGCGAAGCCCCTGCTCGAGTTCCTCGTCGAGAAGGCAGTAGCCGTCCCGTTCAACACAATGCAGCAGGTCCAGGAGCGCCGTGCGGTCGACGATCGTCTTTGGTGTCCGGGCGACGAGTGCGTCCGGGAGATGCGCTTGCCTTTCCCGCTGGGGCAGCCCGGCCAGCAACACGCGTCCCATCGAGGTGCACCAAGCCGGGAGGCGCGATCCGACCGTCAGATCGAGGGCGACGATCCGTCTGGCTTCCGAACGGGCGAGATAAACAATGTCTTGTTCGACCAGCGCCGCCAGGGAGAAGCTCTCGCCGAACGTCTTGCTTAGCCGGTCGAGGATGGGCTGCGCCAGGCGTGGAAGCGGTCTCGACGCAAGGGGTGCCGCGAGCGTCAGGACCTTCGGTGTCAGCCTGAAGCTGCGCTCGTCTTCGATCAGGAAGCCCTTGGCCGCGAGCGTCAACAGCGAGCGACGGGCACTGGCGCGGGTAGTGCCGGTCCGACGGGCCGCCTCCGCAAGGGTGATGCCGTTCGGGCTCTCCGCACAGGCCAGCAGCACGTCGAGGCCACGCGCAAGCGCATCCACAAAGTCGCGGTTCTTACCGTCTTCCGGCTTATCCATCCTCCGGGATGCTTACACGGGCCGGGGGGCTTGCCAAGCAAGTGCCCCGGCCGGCCCGTCAGCGGCAACCGATCCCGATCAGACCAGCACCATTCCTCCATCGAACATCAGGATCTGGCCGGTCATGTAGTCCGATGCGCCCGACGCCAGGAATGCCGCCATACCGACAAGGTCGTCGGGCATCGCCGGCCGTCCCATCAGGATGCCGCTCGAAAACGAGTCCATGAACTCGCCCTTCTGCTTGATCACGCCCTTGCCGATCATGTCGGCTTCGAGCTTGTCCCAGAGCGGCGTCTTGACGACGCCCGGGGCGAAGCCGTTCACGGTGATGTTGTGTTTCGCCAGCTCTCTGGCTCCGGCCTGCGTCAGGGAAATCACCGCGGCCTTGCTCGCGCAGTAGGGCGCGAATTCCGGATAACCCTGCCGGCCGGCGATGGAGGCGGTATTGATGATCTTGCCGCCTCGGCCTTGCCGGATCATCTGCTCGCCCGCCACCTGCATGCCGATCAGGACGCTCAGCGCGTTGACGCGCATGATCGCCTCGAAATTTTCGGTGTCGATCTCGAAGAACGGAACGGGCTTGTTCATGCCGGCATTGTTGAAAAGAACGTCGATGCCGCCGAACCGCTCGACTGCCAGCCGGATCAGCCGTTCGAACTGAGCGCGGTCGGAGACGTCGGTCGTGACCGCCAGGGCCTCGCGGCCGTCCTCGCGCAACTCGGCTGCCAGGGATTCCGCACGGGCCTCGTCGAGATCGGCGATCACGACACGCGCGCCGCCTTGGGACAGGGATCGGGCGAAGGCGGCGCCGATACCCTGCGCGCCGCCGGTGATGATAATGACGCGCGGGTCCGCCGGCCTGGTTTCGAGAGTTGCCATGATGCCCTCTGTCACGCGTTGACCATGGTGATCTTGATGCAGTCCGCCGGGTGCTGTCCGATCCGGAGTGCTTCCAGCCCCTGTTCCAGCGGGAAGGTGTGGGTGCGGATCGGGGACAGGTCGATCCCGGTCCGGTCCAGGAACCTGATCGCCGCAGGCCAGACGCCGGGCGAGCCGATGCAGCCGCGAACGGTCAGGTTGCGCATCTGGATGTTGCCGAGATGGCTGGCGACCTTCCGGCCGATATTGATGCCGACCATGGCGACGCGTCCCTCTTCACGCGTCATGTCAAAGACCGCGCCGAGCGAGGAATCGTGTCCGGAAGCCTCGATGACCAGATCGGCGCCGGAGCCGCCGGTGGCGTCCAGGATCGCCTTTACCGGGTCGCCGGCGGTGGGATCCACGGCCATGGCTGCGCCAAGCCGGGTCGCGACCTCGCGACGGTGGGCGAGCGGGTCGATCACGATGGTCCGCGCGCCGCTGCCGATGGCCGCCGCAGCCGCCATCAGCCCGATCGTGCCGCCGCCGGAAACGACGACGGTTTCGCTGGCATTGGTGCCGCCGGAGCGCTGGATCGCATAGTAGCCGCAGGTGAACGGCTCGATGAACGACGCGGTCAGGTCGTCGACGGTGTCCGGCAGCTTATGGAGCCATTCGGGACGGACGGTGAAGAACTGCCGGTAGGCGCCATTCAGCGAGAAGCCGAAATGATGCACCCGATCCGGCAGCCGCACCACGCATTCGCCGACCACGCGGTCGCCGGCGGCAAAGCCGGATATCGAGCGGCCGACCGCGGCGACGCGGCCCGACCACTCATGTCCCGGCACGACCGGATACGAGATGGGAATGATGTAACGGCCCCCGAGAAGTTCGTAGTCGGAATGGCAGATACCGACAGCGGCCATCTCGATCAGGATCTCGTCTGCGGCCATTTCGGGCTGCGGTACGTCTTGCAGAACCGGACGCTCGGGCGCTTCAAAGGATAGGGCTTTCATGGCAACGTTCCTCGTTATTTAATTAGGTTCTTTATTTGGTCGGTGGTCAGGCAACGACCTCGAGAGCGCCGGTCCGGCATGATGTCACGATCGATTCCAGCAGCGAGATGTTGTCGATCATCTGCTCGCCGGTGATCGGGTAAGGGGCTTCGCCCCGGACTGCCCTGGCGAAGGCTTCGAGATTGGCCAGCACCGGCTCCGCCTTGCCGACGTCCTCGGTGCGGATCGGAGCACCCGTGCTGCCGGTGGTCACGATCCATCCGTCCGGTGATTCGACATGCGCGCGGTCGCGGACGTCGATCCAGCCCTTGCTTCCAAACACGGCGAAACGCGACACGAACGGGGTCGCCAGCGTCGCCGAGACATAGGCGGTGGCGCCGGCCCGGAACCGGATATAGGCGCTCATCGTGTCTCCGGACGGAAGCTCGGAGACGAGGTTCTTCGAGGTTGCCAGTACGCTTTCGGCGGGCCCGAGCAGAAGTACCGCGAGGTCGGTCAGGTGGATGCCGGTCGCCGTCATGCCGCCTGCCGGCGCCTGATCGGTATGCAGCCGCCAGTTCGAGGCGTCGAGGCTCAGGAACTTGTCGTGACTGAAGTTGGCCTCGATCTGCAGCAGCGTTCCTAATTCACCGGACGCCGCCGCCGCCAGGATGGCCGCGATCGGCGGCTCGAAACGGCGTTCGTGCCCCATTCCCAGCACCAGACCGGCGTCGCGGCAGAGCTGGACCGAGGCGGCGGCGCCGGCGCGGGTGAGTGCCAGCGGCTTTTCACAGAAGACGTGCTTGCCGGCGGCGACGCAGGCGGCGATCTGGTGTTCGTGCAGGCTATGCGGTGTCGCCAGGATCACCGCCTCGGTGTCCGGGCCCAGCAGGTCGGCAAGATCGGAATAAACGTCGATGCCGGTTCCTGCCAATGCATCGCGCGCTGCCGTCGTTTCCGGATCGGCCACCGCGACAAGCCGCAGTGCCTGCGATCGTGCGCGGATGAGATCCGTCATCTTTTTGCCCCACCAGCCGAAGCCTGCGAGCGCTACGTTGACTGGTTGCATATGCGACCTCCTTCTTGACGATGGCTGGGCCATCCGGTGCAGTTTTAGGCGTGACCCGATGCATGATGCCGGACGTCTGCGGGCCGGGAATGCAGGCGGTCGAACCCCTTCTGGATCGCGGCGAGAGCGGCGCGATCCGTCTTGCGCCGGGTCAGGGCGTCATGAATCTCGGCGCCGACGATCGCCTCGATCGCGGTGTAGTTCGGGATCGCGGGCCGCGCCCAGGCATCCAGCATGTTCTTGCCGGCCGCCTTCTCGACGAAGCTGACAATGGAGGACGACCGCATCACTTCCGGGTCGGAAACCACGCTGAACCGGGGCAGAAACGGGAAGCCGTTCTTGACATGGCTCCTGACCGAATCCGGCGTCATCATCCAGGCCATCGCTTCGACGGCGGCACGAAGTTGGTCCTCGGGCAGGTTGACCGGAATGGTCAGCACAAACCCGCCGAGTGGCGCCGTGCTTCGTCCGTGCGGGCCAGCCGGATGGGTGAGATAGGTGACGCGCCGCTTGACCCGCGAGCGCGTGTCGTACTCGAACCGCGCGCACCGCATGCTCCAGCAATAGATCATGGCGGCATCGCCACGCAGGAAGATGTCGAAGCTCGATTCCCAGTCCAGCGCGGTGACATCCGGCGGCGAAATCTCGACCAGCCGGTGCATGTAGTCGAGCACGCGAAGCCCCGCCTCGACCGGAAGCTGCGGCACCGCGTCCGGCTCGGATGCCTGGCTGCGCGGAACCAGATGTTCACCGCAATCGGACAACAGGAACAGAAACGTCGAGGCGATCGGCATTCCGCGCGCCGCGTTCCAGACGATCCCGTAGCGGCCATGGTTCGGCGCATGCAGGGCGCGGCCGACCTCGATCACCTGGTCGAAGCTGGCCGGCGCCGACAGGCCTGCATCCTGCAGCAGGTCGCGGCGCACCGCGAGGGTCTCGATCGTGCAGTACACGGGTATGCCGTACTGCCGGCCGCGATACTGACCCGCCGCCCAGAAGCTGTCGTGGAAATTATCACGGTTGAGACGAAGCGATGCGAGCTCGTCGTCGATCGGACGGATCAGCCCCTTGCTGGCGAATTCACCGACCCAGGGAATGTTCAGCGCGGTCAGGTGATAGCGCGAGACCCGCTGCTGCGCATTCTCCAGCGTAAGCTTGTAGAGCTGCGGCAGGCGCGCCAGCTCGATATCCTGTCGCGAGCCGAAATCGTTCCTGAAATCGCCCCAGAGATTCTGCATCGCGATGAAATAGTTGTCGTCGGCGAGTAGGAAGCGCATGTCCGAGCGATTGCTGCCGTGCGTCGGCGCCAGCGATGCCGGACGCTGGACCGGACTGGCCGACGGGGCGCCGAAATAGTAATTGTCCGGCTCCTCGCCGTCCGCGCGCCGGCCAAGGGTGGCGGCGAGGATCGCTTTGACCTTGAGCAGATAGTCGTCGAACCGCGCCACCAGCTTTGCGCTGGGATGCAGGGTGAAGGACTTCCCGGTCGTGCCGCGACTGACCCTGTCGATCATGCCGGCGGCGATCAGCTCGTCGAGCTTTCGCATCGCGGTCGTGTAGGGGGCGTAGCCGGCCTGTGCGAGAGCCGACATGGTGACGACATCTCCTGTTATCTCCGCGCGAACCAGATGCTGCAGAATCAGGTTCGCGGGATCGCCGTGCGAGTCCGGAAATAAGTCGCGCCATGGCCCGCGCAACTGTTCCAGCACGTCGAGCAGACGAAGCCGTTCGAGATCGTTCACCCGAACACCTGTATTTTCACGGCGTGTGTGTTTGCCGCGTTTCCGGCAGCCCGGCCTGGGCCTCGTATTGCTGGAGCAGGGCAAAGAAATCGCTCTGGCCCAGGCCTTGTGCGTTCGCAGCCTCGTATTGCTGACGGATAAGCGCAGTCAGGTAGATCGGCGATGCGGTATCGCGCGCAGCGTCGACGATGAGGTCGAAATCCTTGATCATCTGGGTCACGGTAAAGGCTGCGGTGAAATCGTGCCGCTCCAGCATGTCGCGCTTATAGGCGACAAGCGGACTGTTGACGACGCTCTCGCCGATCACGTCCAGCATCGGGCCGACCGCAAGACCGCCTTTCTGGCCGAAGGTGAGGGCTTCCGCCACCAGGGCCGAGGTGGCACCGACAAGCATGTTGATGACGAGCTTGAGGGTGCGAGCCTCTTCGCCTTCGCCGAGATAGAAGAACCGCGACGCAAGATGCGTCATGACCGGATGCACGCGGTCGTAGTCGGCACGGCTGCCGGAAGCCAGAACGGTCAGCGTGCCGGCGGCGGCGAGCGCGGTGCTGCCGGAGATCGGGCTCCTTATATAGCCGGCGCCGGACGCGGCGATCGCGAGCGCGGCTTCCGCAGAGGCGGTCGGAGACACCGTGCTGGTCTCGACGAGGATCTTGCCCGGCTTCAGGGCCTGCCCGAGCCCGTCCGGCGCGACAAGCAGGCTGCGGAGAACCGCATCGTTGGGCAGGGAGGTGAAGACGATGTCGGCCGCCTCGACCACATCGTGCGGGCGCGCCAAAACCGAGGCGCCGGCGTCGCGCAGCGCATTGCATGCTTCCGGTGCGACATCGTGGACATGCAGCGTGTAGCCGGCCTGAAGCAGGCGCGTCGCCATCGGCGCGCCCATCTTGCCGAGACCGATCCAGCCGAGTGTTGCCATTGTGCTCATGGAAGAAGCCGCCTTACAGGGTGTGGTGCGCAGATTGCAGCCGGATGACGACGTCCGTCTCATGATGCTGCGCCGGGACGCCAAAGTACGCGCCGCGTTCCGCATCGTCATGTTTGCGGAACGGCAGGACCAGCGCGTCCTTGACGCCGAACACGGCATCGCTATCGAGATACGGATCACCCTCGACGAAGATGTGTGTCGTGAGGGTCTCGTATCCTGTTGCGGAAACGATGAAGTGGATGTGCGCCGGGCGCATCGGATGCCGCTTCAATGCCTCCAGCATGCGGCCCACCGGACCGTCGCTGGGGATCGGGTAGGAGGCGGGTACGATGCTGCGGAACCAGAAGGTTCCGTCGGGGCCGGTGCGGAAGGTCCCGCGCAGGTTCATGTCCGGCTGGGTTGGATCCTGCGTGTCGTAGTAGCCGTCCTCGGAGGTCTGCCAGATGTCGAGGATCGCGCCCTCTATGGGTTTTTCATCGACGTCCAGGACCGCGCCGGAGACGACGAGGGGCTCGCCGCGACCATCGCGGGAGATGGTCTCTCCCATCTGCATGGTCGGCGCACCCTCGACATGGAAAGGCCCGAGCACGGTGGATGGGGTGGCATCCTGCACCTTGCGGTTGTTGATCGCGTCCACCAGCATCGACACGCCGAGCGTGTCGGACAGCAGGATGAACTCCTGCCGACGATCCGAGCAGATCTGGCCGGTGGCGGTCAGGAAATCGATCGCGGTGCGCCACTCCGCCTGGGTGAGTTGCAGTTCGCGCACCGCGTCGTGCAGGTGACGGACCAGAACGCTCATGATCTCGCGCAGACGCGGATCGGGACAACTGGCGTTCCGCTCGATGACAATGTCCGTCGCGGTGGTCTCGTCGAAGCTTTGGGTGGGAGCGGACATCATGTGTGTTCCTCAGCCCGCCGTGCCGGCGGAGGTGCCGGGCGCACGGCCGTGATAGGCGTCGTCGAGCAACGCGCGGATCGACGTGCGATCGAGCACACGCGGATTGGGATACGGCCTGGCCGTCGCGAGGTCGGCGGCGCGGTCGAGATCGCTCTCGCGTAGCCCAAGCGACGATAGCGACGATGGCGCGCCGATCCGCCGACCGAACTCATGCAATGCCACGGCCACGTCATCCTGGCCGAACACACGGCGCAGGACAGCGACCGCTTCGGGCGCGGCGGCCGTGTTGTAGGCGAGCGCATAGGGGAGCACCACCGAATGGGTCGGTGCGTGGGGAAGATCGAAGCTGCCGCCGAGTGTGTGGCAAAGCTTGTGATGCAGGCCCATCTCGACGGCACCGAGCGTGATACCGCAGAGCCACGCGCCGTAGAGCGCCTCGGTGCGGGCGGCGCGGTCGTCCGGACGTGCTAGGATTGCGGGCAGCGCATGCACGAGCGATCCGATCGCCGTTTCCGCCATCAGCGATATGATCGGGTTGCGGTCACGCGCGTAGAGGGCCTCGATTGCATGCGCCATCGCGTTGAGACCACTGGTCGCCGACATCGCCGGTGGCAGGCCGATGGTGTAGGCCACATCATAGATCGTGGTTTCCGGAAGCACCTTTTCGGAACGCAGCGTATGCTTCTCGCCGTCGCGCGTCTCTCCGAGGATCGGGGTCATCTCCGATCCGGCATAGGTGGTCGGGATCGCGATCTGCGGCAGGTCGGTCCGCAGCGCGATCGCCTTCGACAGTCCGGTGGTGGAGCCGCCGCCAAAGGCGATGAGCCCGTCCGACCGTCGCTCCGCAACCACTGCCATCGCCTGTTCCGTCACTGCAACGGGCGTGTGCATCGTCGCGCCGAAGAAGCCACCGCTGCTGGCATCTCCCAGGAGCGTGAGGATTTCCTGCGCCTGCGTCTGCTGCTCGGGCGTCGAGAGCACAAGTGGGCGACGCATACCAAGCCGCGCTGCCTCTTCGCCGAGCTGCGCAATTGTGCCATCACCGAACAACACGCGCATCGGCAAGCCGCTGAAGACGAACTCGGATTGCATGGGGTAATTCTTCCCTTCCCTGCGGTCGTTTCAGCCGACCTTTCCCTGCCGGCACCGGTGTCGCACATCTGGGGTGCGGCTTAACCTATGCCGAGCCTGACGATAAGCTGTCGGGCGCGACCGAACAGCCCCCAGATATCCATTTTGGACAAATTCACTATTCTGCGGTGAGCGTCTCGTTCCTAGTGTCGTTATCAACAAACTCGGCAAAGAAATCAGCCGCTCCGAGGCTGAGCAAGCCGTCAATAGACCGTATCTGGGAGGTCTCGGGAATGAAATCCACCAATTTGGTGCTCTGCAGCATTGTGCTGTCCGGAGTGGCGGCGCAAGCGGCCGCGGCACGTGGTTATGAGGGCGCTCCGCGAACGGAACTGTTCAATCCGTCATTGAGCAGCTGCATACGCGACACGAGTGCCTACAAGAAGGCGCCGCCTTACGTGATCGGGTTCAGCAATGCCGGGCTTGGGGATAGCTGGCGCGTCGTGGCGCTCGACGAACTGAAGCAGGGCGCGCAAGACCACAAGGATGTCATCAAGAAACTGATCATCACCGATGCCGGTCATGACGACGCCAAGCAGGTTTCGGATGTGCAGGACCTGGTGTCGCAGGGCGTGGACTTGTTGATCGTGAGCGCCAATACCGAAAAGGCGCTCGATCCGGTCGTCACCCGCGCGATGAAGCGCGGCATTCCGGTCGTCATGCTGGATCGCCGGATCTCGTCGGATCACTTCGTAACCTATGTGAACGCATCCGACCCCTTGATGGGTCGTATCTGGGCGCAATGGATCGTCGAGAAGCTGCATGGCAAGGGCAACGTCGTCATGCTTGGCGGACAGGCCGGCTCGAGCCCGAACGAAAACCGGATGAATCCCGCGCTCGAGATATTCAAGCAATATCCCGGTATTCACATCCTCGACACCGTGTATTCCGACTGGAGCCCGGTCAAGGCAAAGCAGGTCATGCAGGCTGTCATTGCCAAGTATGGCCATACGATCAATGCCGTCTGGTCCGCTCACGGCCTGCAGGTTCCCGGCTCGATCGAGGCGTTCGTCGAGGCCGGCTTCAAGCCCGGCGAGATCCCGATGCATACGACGGCCGACATCAACGGCGCGCTGCAGATGGCCGTCAAATACAAGGTGCCGATGCTCGAAGTCGGCGATCCGCCTGCCCAATATCGGCTCGCGGTCTCGGTGGCGCTGAAGGTTCTGGCGGGCGTGCCCGTGCCCTGCGTGGTGACGGTCAACTCGCAGATCGCGGTCACGCCGGGCGACGAGACACCGTCGGTCAAGGGCGATCTGCCGTTCCAGGACATGATCGTTCCGAACGGGCCGCCCGATATGCTGATCACCAACGACCTCGGCCCGGCCTACAGCCCATCCACGGCGCACATCGACTACCCGCATTAGGAACACGACCATGCTGAGCGTGCAGAACATCAGCAAGGCGTTTCCCGGCGTGCAGGCGCTGTCGGACATGCGGCTGGATGTACAGGCCGGGGAGATCCATGCGCTGGTCGGCGAGAACGGCGCAGGCAAGTCGACGCTGACCAAGATCATCGCCGGGGTTCAGCAGCCGGATGCAGGCGAGATGACCCTCGAAGGCAAGCCGGTGCACTGGAGCGGGCCTGCGGCCGCGAAGGCGGCGGGGGTGCATGTCATCTACCAGGAGTTCGTCCTGTTTCCGCACCTCTCGGTCGCCGAGAATATTTTCATCGGGCAGTACCGGCGCAACCGGTTCGGCGCGGTCGATCATGCGGCGACCGAGCGCGCTGCGGCGGAGTTGATGGCGCGGCTCGGGGTAGAACTCGAGCCGTGGCGCATGGTCGGCGAGCTGACGGTGGCGGACCAACAGATGGTCGAGATCGCCAAAGCACTCGTCGACAGGCCGAAGATCCTGATCCTGGATGAGCCGACGGCGGTCATTGCCGGGCGGGAGGTGGAGGCGCTGTTCGAACGCCTGCGTCTGCTGCGCGATGCCGGTGTCGCGATCATCTACATCTCGCACCGGCTGGAAGAGATCTTCTCGCTCTGCGACCGCGTCACGGTGGTGAAGGATGGGCACTGGATCGCCACCCAGCGTGTCGACGAGGTGGATCGCGACCGCCTGGTGACCCTCATGGTCGGGCGCGACGTCACACAGCTGTTCCCGCCGCGTGCCCCGGCATCGCAGGCCGCATCGGCTCCGGTGGTGCTGCAGGCACACGATATCAGGCAGGGGCGCCGGGTTCGCGGCGCGTCCATAGAACTGCGCGCAGGGATCGTGACCGGACTTGCCGGCATGGTCGGCGCGGGCCGGTCGGAACTCGCGATGGCCATCTTCGGCGGCCTGCCGATGGAAGGCGGTCGCGTGTCGATCGACGGAACCGTGTTCAAGCGCATGACGCCCGCGATCGCGATCAGGCAGGGCATCGGCTTCGTGACCGAGGATCGCAAGGGCGAGGGATTGGCGATGTTGCAGGACGTGGCAGCGAACATCTCGGCCGCCAGCCTGGGCGCCGTTGCATCCGGAGGCCTGCTGCGGAACGCGGAGGAACGGGCGATGGCGATGGCCGATATCGGCTCGTTCCGGATCGCCTGCAGCGGCCCCGGCAATCCGGTGGCGACGATGTCCGGCGGCAACCAGCAGAAGGTACTGATCGCCAGGTGGGCGCATACCTGCCGGCGCGTGCTGATCCTGGATGAGCCGACGCGCGGCGTCGATGTCGGCGCACGCACCGAGATCTACCGGATCATGCGCGAGCTGGCCGCACGCGGGATCGCGATCCTGATGATCAGCTCCGAACTGCCGGAGATCGTCGGGATGTCGGACCGGGTCTACGTGATGCGCGAAGGTCTCGTCGCCGGGCTGCTCGAATCCGACGAGATCAACGAGGAGGCCGTGGTGGATCTCGCCACTCGGCATCGGCAGGCGGCCTGAGGAGCAATGAGCATGTCGGACGTCGCGACCCGGCGACCCCGTCGGAGGATCTCGGAAGGCGCGGCTCGCCTGTTGATGGTGCTCGGGCTCATGGCGGCGATCGTTGTCACCGGCGCGGTGGTGACGGATCGTTTCCTGCGACCGGAGAACTTCGCCAACATATTCGAGCAGGCGACCGACCTGGCGCTCGTGTCGCTGGGGCAGTCGCTGACGGTGCTGACCGGCGGTATCGATCTGTCGGTCGGCTCCGCGATCAGCCTGCTTTCGGTGCTGACTTCCGGGCTGATCGACGGCAACAGCAGCATGGTTCTTCCCGTGTGTCTCGGCGTGCTCGTCGGCGGCACACTGATCGGCGTGCTGAACGGCTGCGGCGTAGTCTGGCTGCGTGTGCATCCGCTCATCGTTACGCTGGGAATGGGGGCAGTCCTGCAGGGTGTGGCCCTGCTCTATACGCGCGTGCCGGTCGGGAGCATCCCGGATGGGTTTGATGGACTTGCCTACGGCCGGGTTGCCCGGATCTCGATCGGCGGCGCAATCACCGTCGCGATGTTCGTCCTGGTCGCGCTGTTCCTGCACCGCACCAACACCGGACGCATGATCTATGCGCTCGGCGATGACAGCCACGCGGCGCGCCTGCTCGGCATGCCGGTGCGGCGACTGACCCTGCTGGTCTATGGCGCATCGGGATTCTTCAGTGCGGTGACGGCGATCTATCTCGTCTCCCGGTTCGGCTCCGGACAACCCTATACGGGGGTGGACTATACGCTGTCCTCGGTGACGCCGGTGGTGGTCGGTGGCATCGTCCTGAGCGGGGGCAGGGGATCGGTGTTCGGTACGCTGCTTGGCGCGTATCTGCTGGCGCTGCTCAACAACCTGCTGAACTTCCTGCACGTCCCGACACAGATCCAGCTGATCGCGGAGGGCCTGATTATCATGGCGGCCGTCGCCATCCATGTCGAGCGTGCGAGGCGGGCATGACGGTTTCCGTTGAACATGCCAGGCCGGGTCGCGGTGCGGCATTAGCCGGGCTGATGCCGGCGCTGTCGCGCTACGGTATCTACCTGTTCGTGCTGGTGTTCCTTCTGGTGGCGGCGATCGCGGCACCCGCGTTCTTCAGCCGCAGCAACCTGTCGAACCTCGTGCTTCAGATCGTGCCGCTGGCGATCGTAGCCTGCGGGCAGGCGGTGGTGATCCTGGTCAAGGGCCTGGACCTCTCTGTGTCTTCCGTGATGGCAACGGCGGCGGTCGTCGCCACGAGCTTCAGCGGGCACAATGCCGACATCCCGATGATCGTCCTGGTCTCGATCGGGATGGGCCTGTCGGCGGGGCTGGTGAACGGCTTCCTGGTGGTCAAGCGCAACGTGTCGCCATTCCTGGCGACACTGGCGACGATGATCGTCCTGCAGGGCCTGCGATTTGCGTGGACGCATGGAGCACCGTCCGGATTGATGCCGCCGCTGCTGCACCGGATGGGCGCCGGCACCTGGGGCTTCGTACCGGTGAACCTGCCGGTGCTGCTCGCGGTGGCGATCCCGCTGGCGTTCGTGCTGCATCGCACGACGCTTGGACGTCGCGTGGTGATCACCGGCGGCAATTCGATGACGGGGCGGCTCCTGGGCTATCCGGTGGATGCGATCGTCATCGGCGCCTACGTGGTGTCCGGCGTTCTGGCTGCGATCGCCGGGATCGTACTCGGCGGCTACGCGCAGATCGTCGACAACTGGGTGGGGCGCGGCTTCGAGCTGGACAGCATCGTGGCTGCGGTGCTGGGCGGCTTCGCGCTATCGGGCGGACGGGGAACCATCGCCGGCGCGATCGCCGGCAGCGTCGTGCTCGCGTTGGCGGCCAATATTGTCCTGCTGATCGGGCTACCGGTGCAGTTCCAGATCATCCTGAAGGGCTTGGTCATAGTCTTCGCGGCTGCGGCCTATGCGAAGCGTTGAGGAGGAAATAGGCATGGCGTATCTCGGGACCGATCTCTACCGCCTGGACGGCAGGGTCGCCGTGGTGACCGGGGCTGCCCGCGGCATCGGCGAAACCATCGCGCGGCAGCTCGGCGCGCTGGGTGCGACGGTGGTGCTGACCGACCTCAATCCGGACGTCGAGGCGACGGCGCGCCGCCTGTGCGACGAGGGACTCAGGGCGGACTGGCTGGCATTCGACGTGACCGACGTGGCTGCAGTGCAGGCAGCGTCCGAGACGATCCTGGCAAAGCACGGGCGGGTCGATGCGCTGGTGGCCAATGCCGGCATCAGCCTGGAGCGGAATGCGATCGAGCATACCCAGGAGGATTGGCGACGGGTGATGTCGCTCAATCTCGATGCGGTATTCTTCACGACGCAGGCATTCGCGAAGCCGATGCTCGCACAGGGGAACGGCGCCATCGTGCTCATTTCCTCGATATCCGGCGTGGGGATCTCGAAGCCGGAGCGCCATGTCAGCTACGACGTCTCGAAGGCCGGCGTCGCGCATATGGCGCGCTCTTTGGGAGTCGAATGGGCCAAGCGCGGCGTTCGCGTCAACGCGGTCGGCCCGGGCTACACCGATACCGAGATGCTCGCCGATGTCGGACGGTCCCGGCCGGAAGTCATGCAGGCCTGGCTCTCCGACATTCCGACGGGACGAATGCTCCGCCGGGAGGAGATCGCCTCCGTCGTCGGCTTCCTGCTTTCGGATGCGGCGTCCGGCGTCACCGGGCATTTGATGATGGCCGATCACGGCTATTCGGTTGGATAGGAGACGAGATCATGCATTTTGTTGTTCATTGCCTGGATAAGCCGGGAATGGTCGAGACGCGGCTCGCACATTACGACGCCCACAAGGCGTATCTCGGAACGCAGCCGATCGACATCATCATCTCCGGACCGCTGGTGCAGGATGACGGCGCCACGATGATCGGCAGCTTCTTCCTGGTGCAGGCCGACACGCGCGACGAGGTCGCGACGTTCAGCGCCAACGATCCGTTCCAGGCAGCCGGGATCTGGCAGCAGGTGCTGATCCATCCGTTCATCAAGCGGGTGGACAAACGGACCTGATCGCAGCGGCAGCGAGGGAGCAGAGCATGGGCCGACTTGAGGGAAAGGTCGCCATCGTGACCGGTGGTGGTACCGGGATCGGAGAGGCCACGTGCCACCGCTTTGCCCAGGAGGGCGCGCAGGTGGTGATCTTCGAGATCCAGGAGGAGGCCGGCGAGGAAACCGCATCGGCGCTTCGGAGCGCGGGCTATGAGGCGGACTCGATCCGGGTCGACGTCACCCGGGAGGAGGACGTCGCTCGCGCGGTCGCGGATACGATGGCGCGACGCGGCCGGATCGACATCCTGATCAACAATGCCGGGATCCCGGGAGCGAACAAGTTCACCCACGAGCTGACAGTGCCGGAATGGGAGCAGGTGTTCGCGGTGAACGTGCGCGGCCCGTTCCTGTGCAGCAAGCACGTGCTGCCGCACATGATGGCGGCGCGCCGCGGCGCGATCGTGCATTTCTCGTCGATCTATGCGCTGATCGGCAACGACGATCTTCCGCCCTATCACGCGACCAAGGGGGCGATCCTGTCGATGACGAAGACCGATGCCATCTGCTACGCACCCTTTGGGATCAGGGTGAACTGCGTTCATCCGGGATCCGTCAAGACACCTCTCTTCGTCAAGGCGGGGCAGACCTATCCTGGTGGCTACGAAACCTACCTGGCGATGATGCAGGCGAAGCATCCGCTTCCTCTGGCCGAGCCGGTCGACATCGCCAATTGCGTGCTCTTCCTCGCCTCCGATGAGGCCCGCTTCGTGACCGGCGCCAGCCTGGTTTGCGATGGCGGCTACACCGTTCAGTAGGAACACCAAGATGCAAGCTGTACGCTTCCATACCAAACGCGATATCCGCGTCGAGGACGTAGCCGAGCCGGAGAGCGAGCTGAAGCCCAACGAGGTGCTGATCGCACCGCTCTTGTGCGGCATCTGCGGTACCGATCTGCATGAGTTCGTTGCCGGCCCGATCGTGACGCCGATTGAGCCCAATGCGCTCACGGGGGCAGTATTACCGCAGATCCTCGGCCATGAATTCTCCGCGACGGTGTTGCGTGTCGGCAGCGCCGTCACCCATGTCGTGGAAGGCGACCGCGTGTCGATCCAACCGCTGATGGCGCCGGAAGATGATTTCTATGCGAGGCGCGGACTGTTGCATCTCTCCGAGACGCTTGGCGTCATCGGCCTGTCGCACCCCTGGGGCGGCATGGGCAAGCGCGCGGTAGTCGATGCACGGAACGTCATCCCGATCCCGTCGACGCTGTCCGACGCGCAGGGTGCGCTGGTGGAACCGGCAGCCGTGGCGGTCTATGCGGTCGACCGCAGCCGGCTCAAGGCAGGTGGCAGCGTGCTGATCTCCGGCGCCGGGCCGATCGGCGCTCTGGTCGTGCTGGCAGCGAAGATGGCAGGCGCCAGCACGATCATCGTGTCGGAGCGCAATCCGGCACGGCTGGACAAGGCGGCCGCGCTGGTCCCGGGCGTAATCGCGGTCAACCCGGATCTCGAGGACCTCGTCGCGGTGGCGCGCAAGCATTCCGAGGGTGGGGCCGGCGTGGATGCCGCCCTGGAATGCGTGGGGGCGGAATCTTCGTTGAACGCTTGTGCGAAAGCGGTTCGGCGGCAGGGCGTGGTGGTCCAGGTCGGGTTGCACACGAGGCCGGCGCAGGTGGATCCGATGTTCTGGGCACTGAAGGACATCAGTCTCGAAGCCACGTGGTGCTATCCGGTGCAGATCTGGCCGCGCATCGTGTCGATGATGGAGTCCGGGAGTTTCCCGGTCGAGAAGATCGTGAGCGCCGAGATCCCGATGCAGGATGTGGTCGGCAAGGGGTTCGAGCGACTGCTCGATCCCGGCGGCCGCGACTTGAAGATCCTCGTGCGCGTCAACGAGCCGGCAGCCAGCGCCTGATCCCGGACGACGCTGGCGAACCTGACGGCGGGGCGATCCTCGCCGTCAGGTGAACCGGCAACCGCCATTCACATCCAGCGTCGCGCCGATGAAGTACCCGGCATCTTTTGTCGAAAGGAAATGGATCGCGGCCGCAATCTCTGCAGTTTCCGCGGGCCTGCGCATCGGGATCTTGCTCCATTCCGATGCACGCATTTCTTCTTCCGAAATTCCGCGTGCCTTCGCTTCCATCGCCAGCGCGTCGAAATGCATCGGGGTGTTGATGTTGCCCGGCGCCACGCCGTTTACCCGGATGTCCGGCGCAAGCTCGGCCGCGATGCTCTGGGTCAGCGAAATCATTGCGGCCTTCGAAGCGCAATAAGCGCTGAAGAAAGCGTGGCCCTCGCGGCCCCAGAAGCTGGACACCAGCACGATCGACGGATCTTTCGCTTTGCGAAGCAGCGGCAGGGCCCGGCTGATGAGATGCACGTTCGCACGGACATTGATGTTCTGCACGCGGTCCCACACCGCCATGTCCATGGCCTCGATGCTGATCGCACGATGGTTGATGGCAGCGATCAGTCCGAGGAACCCCAGCGGGATGCCTGTCGCCGCGGCGGCGGCGATCACCGCGTCGATGCCGTCGTCGGTGGTGAGGTCGGCGGTGACGCCGAAGCAGGGACGGCCCGACTCAGTCGCCAGTTTTGCCGCCAGGTGCTCGACCTCGGGGACGCGATCGCACATGAGGACCGACCAGCCGGCCTCGGCGAAGCGCGTGGCGGCGGCGCGTCCGACCTCTCCGGCGGCACCGGTGAGAAGAGCGAGCTTGCGATCCTGAATCGTGTCCACGTGATCGGTCATGGGACGGTCTCCATTCATTTGATGACGCCGAGCTTGTTGCGCTCGGTGGTCAGCGCCACGGCGACGAGTGCGGCCAGCCCGAAGATGATGTTCTGCGCGGTCGGGGCGACGCCGATGATCACCGATACGATGCGCAGCCAGGACGTGATGAGGCCGCCGACCACTGCTGCGAACAGGCCGCCGACCCCGCCGGAAATAGCAGTGCCGCCGAGCACGACGCCGACGATGGAGAGCAGCAACAGGTTTCCGGCCAGGGTGGGTGAGCTGAACGATGTCACCGAGACCAGGAACAGGCCCGCCATCGCGGCACAGCCGGAGGCGATGGAAAAGATCAGCGTGCGGGTCATGCGGACGTCGACGCCCGACATCAGGGCAGCCGTTTCGCCGCTCCCGAGCGCATACACATCGCGCCCGAAGCGGGTGAAGCGCATGACCACGCCGAGCACCGCCACCATCACCACCAGCATGACGGCGGTATTCGGCAGTCCTGCGGTGGTGCCGCTCAGATAATTGACCAGGGCGTCGTCCGACGGCAGCGGTTCGGCCGTCGCATTGGACAGCAGCAGCGCCAGGCCCACGAGGATGCTGAGCGTGGCGAGCGAGACGATGAAGGACGGCAATTGCAGCCAGTGATGCACGAAGCCCTGCGCCGCGCCAAAAACCAGCGCGATCAGGACGACGATGACGGAGCTCCATGGGCCGAAGACCGGATTAAGCACCACCACCAGCACGCCGGCGATGGAGGCGACGCCGGCGACGGAAAGGTCGATGCTACCGGCCAGGATCGGGAACGTGCCGCCGATGACCAGTGCGATGATCGGTGTGGCGTCGGAGAGGAAGCTGACCATGGAGTCGGGCTGCAGCACGCCAGGCGCTATGGCAGCACTTGCGGCGACCAGCAGGATAAGGAAGGCAAGCGGCCCGAGACTCCTGACCAGGTGCAGCCGGCTGGCGATGGTGTCTCGAAGGCCTTTCCGGCCGAATTGTGATATCATGTCGTTCCTGCTTCCACTCGATGCGACGGCACGACCGCTTGACGCGGTGTGTGGCTCAGACCATGGCCGCGACGATTTCTTCTTCCCTCGGCAGAGTGCCGGAGGACGGTTCGAACTGCGCGGTGACTTCGCCATCGCGCATCACGACGATCCGGTCCGACAAGTCGAGCAGTTCTGCGATCGTGTCCGCAACGAAGATCACGGATAGTCCGTTGCTGACCTGTTCACGAACGACCTCGAACAGATCGTCGCGCGCACCCGGATCGAGGCCCCGGCTTGGATGGTCGAGGAGCAGAAGCCGCAGGTTCTTCGCGAGGAGCCATTTCGCCAGCACGATTTTCTGCTGGTTGCCGCCGCTCAGACTCGAGATCGCGGCCGAAGCCTTGTTCATCTTGACCTTCAGGCGGGACATCCAGTTCTGCGCGACCTCGCGCTCTCGGCGCCGGTTCAGAATACAGGATCTCCAGCCGTACTCGCTGCCGAAGGTGATGACCGCGTTCTCTGTCAGGGACCGGCCCGGCAGCATGCCCTCGGCGCGCCGGTTGGCGGGAAGATAGCCGATTCCCTGCCTGACGGCCGAGCGCGGACCGTTGATCTTCAGGACCTTGCCGTCGAGAAGCACATCACCCGAATCAGGCTTGATGACGCCGAAAATGGCCCGGCAGAGCTCCTCCGCACCGGATCCGAGCACGCCCACGATTCCCAGGATCTCGCCGCGGCCGAGCCGGAGCGTGACATCCCGGAAATGGGGATGGCTCGTGAGTCGATTGACCTCCAGCAGCGGCGTGCTTTCGCGGGCGGAGCGCTTCTGGTTCCGAATGGCCGGATCGACCCGCTGGCGACCAACCATGAGTTCGTATAGCTCTTCCCGGTCGATCGAAGACGTCGATCGCTCGGCCATCTTCCGGCCGTCGGTCAGAACGATGACACGATCGCTGATCTCCAAGACCTCTTCCAGACGATGCGAGACGAACACGATACTGGCGCGCGCACGCAGCCGGTTGATCTGGGCGAACAGCGAGCGGATCTCGTCCGGCGTCAGCAGGGAGGTTGGTTCATCGAACAGGATGAGAGGCGGCTTATCCACCATCTCCTCGATGGCTAGCACCTTGGCGAATTCGACCTGCTGCCTTTCGGAAAAGCGAAGATCTTCCACCAGGATCGTTGTCGGGATGTCGACCGACAGTTTATCGAGCTGTGCCCGTGCAGCTGCATTCAGCGAAGACCAGCGATACAGCCCCATTCTCTTCGATGCATGCGCCTTGTCGAGGAAGATATTCTCCGCGACCGTGAGATTTGGAATCAGGGACTGTTCCTGATGGACCATGCCGATGCCGTATCGTGTCGCGGCGGCTGCCGAGTCCAGCACGATCTTCTCGCCGTCGAGCCGGATCTCTCCGGAGTCCGGAAGAGCCAGGCCGGACAGGATCTTCAGGAGCGTCGACTTGCCCGAGCCGTTTTGCCCAACCAGGCCGACGACCTCGCCCACCCGGATCTCGAAATCCAGTGCCTCGAGAGCGACGACGGGACCGTAGGCCTTGCGTACGCCATGCAGCGTGATGGTGCCGCTCATTTCACAACCCTCAGGATGCCGCGACGACGCCAGCCGCCGATGGCCACGGCTGCAAGGATAATGACTCCGCTGATGATGTTGCGGGTATAGGGTCCGGCGCCTATCTGGATCAGGCCGTTATTGAGGACTTCGAGGATCAGGGCTCCCAGTGCCGACTGTACCGCGCCGCCTCGTCCGCCGGTCAGCACCGTGCCGCCGAGCACCGAGGCGCTGACTGCGGGAAACAGATGGCCATCACCGATGTTGGTGTTGCCGCTCCCGAGCTGGGCGGAAAGAAGCAGGCTACTGATCCCGGCGAAGAGGCCGCTCAACGCGAAGGCGGCGATCTTGATCCGTTTAATGCGGATGCCACTTGCCGCCAGTAGGCCTTCTTCACCGCCGATCGCATAGATCATGCGCCCGAGCCTGGTAAAATACAGGATGAGCTGAGCGATAACGACCAGGAAGATCGCAATATAGACGACAAGACTGAAGTTCAGGATCCTGGTCTGTGCCAGGCCAAGGAGCAGACTGTCCCGTATCTGCGGGACACGTTGCGGAAACAGCACCGCGGCTACGCCGAGTCCGATGAACCAGGTGCCGAGCGTGACGATCAGCGACGGCATGCGGAGAACTGCGTTCAGGATGCCGCTGAATACGCCGAAGCCGATGCTGACTAGAAGGGCCACCCCCAGGCCTGCCGCACCCCAGTTATTCGCGTTCACACCGTTGGCCACGAGAAGGGCAGCCACCATGCTGGTGGCTGCCATCACGCCTTCGACGGATAGGTCGATCGCACCCATGATGAGAACGAAGGAAATTCCGGCCGCAATGATGGCCGGAACCGCCGCTGCCTCGATCACCGATCGGAGATTCGCCGCAGTAAGGAATGTCCCGCTGCTCAGCTGGAAGCCGATAGCCAGGATGACCAGAGCAGTGACCGGGCCGGCGATCTGGGCCCACGCCGTCCGGCTGCCCAGCATCCGCAGGCGCCGGATCGATCGAGCCCCGACCTTGCCGGTCGTGCTTTGGGACATACCCATCGAACCTCCTTCGGGCCTATTTATTGTCGTTCGCTCCTACAGGAATTTGGCCAGCGGAGTCCTTCCAGAAATCTTTCTTGATATCCGCGTAGGTGTATTTCGGCTGGTCGCGCTTTAGGGCCAGATACTTGTCGACATTGTCTTTCGTGACCGGCTCCTGCTTGAGGTAGAAATCCCTCTGTGCATGGGTCAGCTTTTCCGGGTCGATATCACCGATCGCCGCGCCATATGCGAGCGACATGGACACGGCACCCTGCAGGACAGGATCGTTCCAGATGGTCACCAGCATGTCGCCGTTCTTGACCATCTCCAGGCCGATGTTCGATCCGTCGGAGCCGGTCACCAGGGTCTTGCCGTTAAGACCCTTCTCCTTGAGCGCTGCGACGGCGCCGCGCGCCATCGCGTCATTGGATGCGAATATGCCCTTGAGATCGCTGCCGTAATGCGCGAGCCAGGCGCGCGTGACATTCTGCGCCTTGGTTTCCTGCCAGTCCGCCACCTGGGTATCGACGAGTTTCAGCCCGGGGCATTCGGCCAGCGCCTTCTTCAGGCCCCTGATCCGCTGGTAGGCGGGCGGGGTGGACGGGACTCCCTCGATGGCAGCGATCTCGCCCTTGCCGCCGAGCGCCTTGCAGAGCGCCATTCCCTGATCATAGCCGGACTCGACACCATCGAAGGACGTATGCGCAACCCAGTATTGCGGATCGGTATCCCAGGGGTGGATGTCCTCGGGTCGGTTCCAAAGCGTTACGATCCGCACCTTGGCTTTTGCCGATCTGGCCACGACGGCCTTGACGAAGGCGTTCGAGGACGGGTCGGTCGCCAGGGCACATTCATGGCAGCCGGTGGCGTAGGTGGCGCCAAGCTGGGCGAGAAGCTGGTCACCCTGATAGTTGCTGGTCAGCACGACAGGACTCTTGCCGAGCGAGTCCGCAATGTCGTGGACGCCCTGGAGATATTCGGACCAGTATTCCGACGCGGTCTCGTCGATCCCGACGATCAACTTGCCGCCCTTCGCTTCCGCGGCGTCGCTTCGCGCCGACGGAACGACCGCCGTTATGGCAAGAGCCAGACAACAGAGCAACGTGTTGCGGAACCCGCCAGATTTGATGTGTGCCGACATCGGCCGTTTCCCTTTGTTATTGACGGATAAAAAAGCCTGTTATTGCGGCCTGACCGTTCGAAGAGTCTCCACGAGAAGACTGGCATTCTCTCTTTCGAGCGGAATCTTGCCGGTCTCGATCTCCAGCGCGACCTGGACGACGCGCTCGTTCATGGGCGCGGCCTGACCGTGCGCGGCAAGGATATCCACGACCCAGCCGTTAACTTCCTTGATCTCGGCACGACGCCCTTTCCGCCAATCCTGAAGGGACGTGGTCAAGGTGTCCTGGCTGGAGAAGGTAGTCAGCACCATCTCGAAGATCTGGTCGACATAGCGCTCGGGATCGTTGGTGGTGATCGGAGGCATGCCGATGATGGGCACGATTTTCGACCCATCCGCCAGGGCGGCACGCATCGCCTCGTAGCCAGCTTCGCGCATGACGTCGAGCATGCCGGGATAACGGGCGGCATCGGCAAGGGGCATGTCGATGATGGCCGACGGGATGAGCTCGGCAGCGTTGACGACCAGCTTCATCCATTTTGCGGAGCGGATATCGTCGGTGACTTCGACGGTTCCGGTGCACCGCAGCAAATCCGCGACGGCCTCGACCCGGTCCTGCGTGTTCGGATCGAGGGCACCCATGGCGAACCAGGACGTATCGTGGTCGTTTTCCCGGTTGGTCGTGCCCGGCACCCACATGTTCGAGGCGATCTCGATGACGGCCCCGATAGTCCGCTCCCGGCCGACGATGCCGGCGATGTCCTCGTGCGTCATGCCGTTCTGCAGCCCCACGACAAGGCCGTCAGCCGCAAGATAAGGCTCGATCAACTGGCAGGCCCATTTGGTGTCGTAGGCCTTCACGACAATGAAGACTATGTCAAAGGGCACTTTGACTTCGGCCACCTGACACAGATGCAGAACAGGAACACGGACGTTGAAACTTCGGGTCGGGAGATTGACCGTTATTCCATGCTCGCGGATCGCCTCCACATGCTCGGGCCACTGCTCGATGAAGGTCACGTCGTGGCCGGCGGCGGCGAAATCGGCTCCTATCGATGCGCCCTGCGCACCGGTGCCGAGAAACGCGATCCGCGGTGACGCCTTTTGTGTCTGATCCATGTATTTCTCCAAATGGACGCGCAGCGCGAACCCATACTTGGCCAGGAAAGTCGAACATGTTGTCGGGACGTGCCGTCAGGCCCCGTGCACGCTCGAGTGAGACTTGATGTCAAGGCACCGGGCCGCGGAAACAGGGCGTGTTCGCCCTGGACGCGGCATCTCGCCTCGCCCCGTGTTCAAGCTCATGACGCCTCCCCGGCGCTGATCCTTCGCACTGTTTACCAGCGCGTTGCCGGATCGTTATGTCGACATCCAAACCGAGTCAAGAGCAAACCTTTGCGCAAAACGGCGATAGGCATGTTCACGAGGTGCTGGTATCGGACGCATGCGCAGTTAGGGGATCGGCGTCGCTTCGGCGATCGCCGCGGTCAGCCCCGAGATGGTGAGCTGTCGCGTTTCATCTTATACTTTGTCATGCAATTGCGGGCGTGTCATCGATGATAAAAACCACTTTGGGAGCGGTTGAGCAGCATGCGACGTCCGACCGGTAAGGAAACCAACAGGCGGTCACGGGCCACCATCGTCGATGTGGCGACCAAGGCCGGCGTGCATGTATCGACGGCGTCGCGCGCGCTCAATCCGAAGTCCGAACATCGGATTTCCAGCAAGACCGTCAGCAAGATCGAGCGGATCGCGGAGCAGCTCGGTTACAGCGCCAACCCGCTTGCCTCGAGCCTGCGGACACAGCGAACCGGCACAGTGGGCCTTGTCGTTCCCAATCTGAGTGACCCGCTCTTTGGACCGATCATCGCATCTGTGCAGGAACGTGTGGCTCGGGATGGTTACATCACGTTCGTCGCCAGCTCCGACTATAAGCCCGAAAAGCTGTTGTCGATTATCCAAACGATGGCTCGACAGCATGTTGCCGGGCTTGTGATCGCAAGTTTCGACCTGAACGATCCCGCGGCCGACCTCTGTGTCGAAATGGGAATCCCCACGGTCGCATTGCTCCGAGACCCACGGCACCCCGACCTGTCCTCAATCGCCATGGATGACGAGAAGGGTGTCGAGGCACTGGTGGACTACATCCTGGGCCTGGGACACAAAGCGGTCGCATACATCACTGCTCCATTGGCGGCATCGACCGCTCAGAACCGACTGGCCGGCTTTGTTGCCGGCTCAAAGCTTCCGAAGGCGGCTGGCTGCAAGTTCGAGGTCATAGAGTCCCAGGCGTATGACATCGAAGAAGGCGAGCGGATCATGAAGACAATGCTCGCGAACGGTCTCGAGGCGACGGCGATCCTGTGCTTCAACGATCTGCTGGCGGTCGGCGCTCTTGTCGCGTTGAAATCGGTCGGGATCTCATGTCCGGAACGGATCTCGGTCACAGGGGTCAACGACCTGCCATTTGCGGCTCTTCTGACACCGCCGCTCACGACCCTCCACAATGCCGGGCGTAGGCTTGGCCAGGAGGGAGCCGAGCTTCTGATCAGGCTTATCGAAAAAGGAGACTGTCCGGTCGAACACATCCTGTTTCCATCCCATATCGTGATCCGGGGCAGCACGGGGCCGGCGCCGAAAGCTAGGCAGAGCGACGATAATCGGGCCACTAAAGTTCGCCGCAAACCGACGTCCGGGAAGATCTAGATGTCGCCGAAGAGGACAAGCCCGGACGCCTGTTAGACGACCTGCCCAATCGTGACACGCCCTTCGGAGAAGCTGATGCGGTCGTAGATGCCATGCATGACGAACGGATCCTTGGCGCAGACTGCTTTCATCGTCTCGATGTCGGGCGCGTCGGCAATGACGATGGCACCGGTCTGAACACCTTCCTGATCGAAAATCGGACCCGACTGGAGAATAGTCAGGGCGCCGCTCCGCAGGAACGCCTTGTGCGCTTCCAGCAGGTTCGCTCGGTCGATGTTTCGATCCGGCGAGGAATACGCGATCCTGACGCAGATCATTGAGAAACGCTTCCATCAGCCACTAGAAACTCCTTCAACACAGTGAAATATGTCCAGCGTGGCGTTTCAAAGTCTTTCAGCCTGACCTCGCCATGCGCCGACCGCTCGCCGGGACTGCACCAGACTCTGGGACTATCGCACCGCGCAGGGCCAGAACAGCCTGCTCGCCCACCATACTCCTAGCAAGGCTTGGTAATGCACGCGTCAGTCTATACGCAGATCACCAGCGAACAGCTTGATGAGCGCGTCCACCTGCGGCTGCAATCGTCTACTTTTGGGCCATACGATATCGAGACCCAAGCCATCGGTTGCCAATTCGGGCAATATCTCGACCAACTCGCCGCTCCGAAGCTCGGCCTCTATGAGCCAGGTCGCCAGTTGCGCAATGCTAAAAGCCGCCTTGACCGCGTAGACCTGCGCCTCTGCGCTGCCGAGAAACATGCGCCCGTCCATAGGGCGTCGTTCTGAGGGTCGGGCCTCACGTGCGAAGCGCCATGTGATCGCGCTGCGGTCCGTCTTGCCGTACAGAATGCAGGCATGATGCAGCAGGGCTTCTTCCGAGGTGGGTGCGCCGTGGCGGGCCAGATACTCGGAGCGGCGAAAAGCGTCACCCGCTCGATGCCGAGGTGAAGGTGTCCCAGGGTATCGGGCCAGACGTCCGGTGCGCCAATGCGCACGGCGACATCTATGCCGTCCTCGGCCACGTCGACGACACGATCGGTGAAGGTGATGCAGGGTCGAAGATGAGGGTGTCTCTCGACGAACTGCAGGATCAGGGGAAGGACCCGCATCCGCCAGCGAGACCGCCGGCTAGTTTACCGGTCCAGATCACGCCTGCGAGCCGATCTCCCACGTGTAAAAAGGCATTCGGCAGCCCTAGTGTTCGGCATCCCGCTTGGTACCCTGGCGGCCTCCACGATCGGCTGGCGCGGCACGTTCTGGAGCCTCTCCGGCCTGTCGATCCTGGTGGCGATCCTGTTGGCGCTCACCTGCCCCAGTCTGGCGCGACCGGAGCGCGTTCGTATTGCCGAACAGCTTCGTATCCTCCGGGACCCGTTTTTCGTCGGCCGCAACCCGCTTGGCGCCACGCTGCTGACAGTGGCGATACTGGCTCTGGGCATGATCGCGGTTCCGGCGCCGGCAGGCTCCACGATCGGACTGCTGCTCGGGATGGCGGTCTGGGGCATTGCGAATGCGGCGCTCTACCCCATCTGCCAGGTTCGCGTGATGAAATCCGCTGTCCACGCCCAGGCTCTGGCCGGAACGTTGAACGTCGCCATGGCCAATGCCGGCATCGGACCAAGCGCCATCTTCGGCGGTCTTGCCCTCCGGCATTTCGGGCTCTGGAGTCTTGGATGCGTTGCGGCCGCAATTGCGGTCCTGGCGATGGCAACAGTGCCGATTGTCGCACGCCTGGGCAGAGGAGCCGGCCGATGAGCAACGTTCTGTCGACCACGACCCCAACCACCAGTAACGATCTCGCCGACCACCGTGGCTACGCCCGCGTGTTCCAACCCGGGCACTTGACCGTCGGCTTCATAGCCCCGCTCGAGGGCTATCCGGACAGCCCGGGCCCGACGCTGAGGGACCACGACATCATGATCCGCAAGGCCGACGACCTCGGTTTCGCAGCGCTCTGGCTTCGCGACGTGCCGTTCTACGACCCGCACTTCGGCGACGTCGGCCAGGTGATCGATCCCATGGTCTACGCCGGCTGGATCGCGGCGCAGACCCGCAGGATAACGATCGGTACCGCCGGCATCGTGTTGCCGCTGCGCGATCCGCTGATCGTCGCCAAGCAGGCGGCGAGCATCGACCAGCTTACCGGCGGCCGTTTCCTCCTGGGGCTATCGTCCGGCGACCGCCCCTCCGAGTTTGCCGCGTTCGGCGCCGATATCGGGAACCGTGCCGCCCGTTACCGAGACGGCCTGTCGGTCATTCGCGCAGCAACCGAAACGCGCTTCCCGACCCTGGACTCCGAATTCTACGGCAGGCTGGACGGAAGCCTCGATCTCGTCCCGAAGCCGGTCGGGCCGCGTCTGCCGATCCTGGCGATCGGCCGGGCGGGTCAGACGCTCGACTGGATCGGCACCGCCACCGACGGCTGGATCTGGCACCTCAGCGATGCAAGGAGATTGCCGGACGTGATTGCGCATTGGAGGCAGGCTTCGCCGGACGAGCAGTTCAAGCCATATGGCTACGGAGCAATGTTCGACCTGTCGTCGAATCCCGATGCGCCGCTGCAAATCGGCGGCGGTATGCGGGGTGGACGAAACGCCTTGCTCGACCACTGGCAGCGGCAACGAGACGAGGGCGTGAATCACATCGCCCTGAACCTGAAGCCGATCCGGCGGCCCGCCGGCGACGTGATGGATGAGCTTGCCGCCTACATCCTTCCCCATTTCCCAACGCCGGGCGCGGCCAGTTAGCCCCTCCGCCATCGGTTCCCACTGCTGCCGTTGAACCACAAACTCAGGTAACGTCATGACACTGCAAAATTACGCCACTCGCGACGAGTCCATCCGCATCAATTCCTACACGACGGTCCTGCGCCGAAACGACGTGCCACACGATGTTTTTGCGACCTATTGGCGCGACGTGCATGGCCCGCTCTGTTCCAGGATCCCCGGCCTCGCCTGGTATGTCCAACACCATTTCAGCCGTGAGCAGGATGCGCATCTATGGCCGGAGGTCGATGGTGTTACGCCGTTGCCGGGTTACATCCTGGATGGCGGGGTGGAGATCGGCTTTGCCGATGTGGCGGACCAGGCCGTGTTCAAAGACGCCAGTTCCATCCTGTTCTCGGACGAACAGAACATGTTCGCCGAGACGCTGGCTTACGATTTGCCGAACGGGTCGATGACCCTCCTAGATCGATGGGCCGATCCCGCCCCGAACGGTAAGGACGGTCTCGACCGCATTCACCTGCATTTCAGCCCGCGGCACGACGATATCGCCGCTTTTCAGACCTTCTTGAAGGATGATCTGGCGGCGACCTTGGCGGCTTCGCCCGAGGTCTGGAAAGTGCGGCTGCATTTGCCAGCGCAGTACGACAACGCGGCGCCGAGCCCGCCGGCCCCGAACGTCGCGCATTTTGCATCTTCGGAGCGCACGCATCTGGCCGTCATGGAACTAGCCTTCGCCAACCCCCTCGCGAGGCGGGCCTTCTACGCCTCGGAGGAGTTTCAATCGACCGTCGCCGCTCAGGGCCGCCACATCCGGCATGCCTCCGCCTTCGCGGTCAGTGGTGTCTACACCTACGTGCGGAACAAAACACTGACCACGGCCGGTTTGCGAGGTAGCCGCGCTGCTCAACTCATCGTACTGCTCGGGGCCAACAACCAGATTTCTCCGGACGTAGAGCACCTCCTGCAGTTTGGAACGAACCGGTGATGTGGCGTCGGTTTGATCAGTATAGCTTATCGAATGCGGATCGATCGTCTCGCTGTCTATGACCTCGATTGCCTCCCTTTGAGGAGCCACTGGATCAAGGCGGGGCTCATGCGTTGACGGACATTCCAGGCTGTCGCTCTCGGGAGGATCGTGCCAAGGTTCGTGGCCGAACGGGGTGCGCACTGGCGGCCTAGCTAAGCTGACCGCAAGACGATCTCGACGGACCGGTGCTGCTACGAGCGTCATTAAGCCTTATCCGAAATACAGGCTACGGCTAACGTTGGCCGTGGAGGGCCCGCCCGAGCCTTGCACGAGCGCGTCACCGGAATGGTCAATCCGGCGGCGCGCCCACCTGCCGCCGGGGCTCTGCGTTCGAAAAAGCCGTATGCGCCTCGCAGGCCCGCATGATCCGCTCGATGGTCGGGATGCCATCAACAGCAATGCCGAAGACACGCATCACTACAATAAGACTGGCTAGGCAGATGTCGGCCATGCCGATCGCATCGCCGTGGCAATAGATTCCGGTCCCGGGATCGCTGCTCAGCCGCTTCTCGAACGCTTGCAGGCCGGTGGTGAACCAGCGGGTTTGCCAGTCGCGCCATTGCGGGTCGTCGAAGCCGCCGGTCGTAGTCAGATACTTTTTCACCCGGGGAACGATGAGTGGATGGGTATCCGCCGCCAGCATCAACGACAATGATCGCACCCGAGCCCGGCCAATCGGATCGGGTGGTAACAGCGGTGGCTCTGGATGTATCTCGTCAAGATACTCCAGGATCGCCAGGGACTGGGTAAGCGGCAATGCATCGGTTTCGTGGTCGATCAATGCCGGGATGGCGCCGAGCGGATTGATTGCAAGAAAGGCGTCCTGCCGATGCTCACCAGCATCGATATTGATGATCCGCTCGGCCGCCGTGATCCCCTTGAGGGCCAGAGCCACCCTTACCCGATAGGTGGCCGAGGTGCGCCAGTAGGCGAATAGTTCGAAACGCGGCTTTGCAGTCATGCGGCTACATCCGGCAGTGGTCTCAGCGATATGCTCGGTGGCCCGTTCGGATGCAAGGGTTCGGCGCCGTTACCAGACCTGGACGGGCTGTACTGAAAATTCCACGCCTCCGATTGAAACTGGAGCCATCGGCCACGCTTCATCGATGCGTCAAAATTTGATGGCCAGCCCCGGCATCTGCAGTCAGAGATTGCCACCCAGAGAGTGCAGCGACGGAACGCTCGACGTTCGCCGATCAGGCGGGCTGATGCGCCCGCTGATGGATGATCGAGCACCAGGATCAGCTCGGACGTAGATTGCCGGTGAACAGACGAACAGCATCTGAACAGAACAGTGCTCGCGTCCGGAAGCGCGCGATGACAGTGCCGTCGATCACCAGAACCACTACCTCTTCTTGAGTGACCCAATGCCGACCGCTACGGCAAGCGGCGCTAATGCAGCCGCCGCTCCAAAAAGCGACGCCACGCCGAGGGCAGCTGCCAGTGCATTCCGTGACCGGCTCGTGACGAACTCGCGACCTGGCCGTTTCGTGCGCGCCGAGAAGGGACCGTCGACACCTGGATCGTCTTCATCGACATCGTAGAGGTTGCCGGGCGACGCCGGTGATATGGAGTGGTCCAGCTGTGCGTCCCACATTTTTGCAGCCTGCTTGTCCCCGAAGCCTGGTGCGATCGCCTGGATCGCCGCCATCTGCATGGTTGACCTGCCGACCCATATCTCACGTTGCGGGCTGGCGACCGCGGCAACGATCGCTGTTGCGCAGGCACGCGGATCGAAGACCGGGTCGGGTGCGTTCTGACCGGCGCCGGTATAGTTTCTGGCCCGTCTGAACTGCGGCGTGTTCACGGCCGGCAGGTAGATCGTCACCAGGCGGACATGCGACTTGTCGTGGATGAGTTCGGCCCTGAGACTGTCGGTGAAGCCACCGACCGCGCTTTTGGCGCCGCAATAGGCTGACTGTAGCGGGGCAGCCCGGATGGCCAGTCCGGACGAGACCTGTACGATTACGCCCCTGTCCCTGGTCTTCATGAGCTTCAAGGCCGCCAGCGTGCCGAACACCTGGCCGAGATAGGTGACTTCGGTAACCCGCCGGTAATCGGCTGGTGTGACTGAAACCGCCGGAGAGAGGACCGTCGCCATGGCGTTGTTCACCCAGGCCTCGATCGGACCAAGTTCGGCCTCGATCCGGGATGCCGCCGCGTGAACAGCATCGGCATCCGTGACGTCGCACGAGATACCGAGAACCTGGGCGCCGAGCGTCCGCAGTTCCGCCTCGGTGCTGCGTAGACGTGTCTCGCCTCGAGCCAGGATCGCGACAGACCATCCGTCCTGGGCAAAGGCGATCGCTGTCGCCCGGCCGATCCCCATGGTGCCACCCGTGATGACCACGACCTTGGGAAACGGTGTCTGTCGATGGGCCATGTTGCTACCTCGCGCTGTACCGCCATAACTCCCCAGGTCGCGATTTGTTTGCATCAGCAGTGGCATCACGAACCGGCCGAGGCGCTGATCGGCTCAGCATAAGCGCCCGGCCTGGGTCCGGCTCAGACTGTCGCGTCACCCCCTCAGTCGCGACGATCGTCGGCACGACATCGTCTTGAGAAGCTGAGCTGTGCGTCGCGGCGGCCGTCGCTTGTTGGCCGTCGCACTGCGACCTGAGCATGAACGCCGCACTTGACCTAACTAGATATGTGATCACAAATGCCGACCTGGAGGCGTTGATGAGCACCGTAATCCCGCTGCCGAAGCTACAGCCGGTCGTTCGAAACTCGATGTCCGAACAGGTCTATCGGCAGTTGCGCGACGGGTTGATGAGCGGCCGCTTCACTCCGGGACAGAAACTGACGATCCGCGGCTTGGCCGAGGCACTGGGTTCCAGCCCGATGCCCGTACGCGAGGCCCTTCAGCGCCTGCAGGCGGAGAACGCCTTCGACATGAGCGATTCGTCCCGCCTTCGGGTCGCGACTTTGACCGTCGACCAATTGCGGGAGGTCCGCGATGCCCGCGTTGCACTCGAGGGGCTCCTCGCCGAGAGGGCAGCATTACACGTGACGTCGGAAGACAAGTCAGTCTTCCTCGACCTCTACAAACGTATCCAGACCGCCGTCGATACCGACGACCAGCCTGGATACCTCTGGAACAATTTCGCCTTCCATCGTCGGATCTACCAGACAGCTAATGCCAGGCTGATCCTTTCGGTGGTGGAGAATTTCTGGCTGTTGATGGGCCCGTGTTTCGCGCTGGTCGCTCCGGATCATGCACACCTGCAGCGTTCGATGGACGCACACACGCGCATTCTCGAGGCGCTCGCAACTGGTGACGGCGCCGCTGCGCGGGCAGCTGTCACCGACGACATCATGCAGGCAGCCACCTCCCTGGAACGGTTGCTGCTTCGTCGTCACCATACGGACAAGAGCAGGACAGCGCTCAAACGCGCGAGCAAAATCTGAAAGGAGCCGTCTCAACATGAGCGTACTCGAACGCCTGAGACCCTACCCGGACATGTGCGTGATGATATCCGCCGGCGCCGCCGGGATCGGCAGGGCCTTGGCAGATGCCTACGTGGAAGCCGGGGCAACGGTGCACGTATGCGACGTCAGCGAGACAGCACTGTCCGCATTTCGGGAACGCCATCCCGGCTGCCTGGCCACGCAGGCAAACGTCGCGGATCCTGCGCAGATCGAAGCGGTGTTCCAGGCTCATGCCGAGCGGTTCGGCCGGCTCGATGTATTGATCAATAACGCAGGTATTGCCGGTCCGACCGGTGGCATCGATACCATGGACGACGAGGCCTGGAGCCAGACCGTCGAGATCAATCTGACCGCGCAGTACCGCTTCGCGCACCGCGCCGTTCCGTTGCTCAAGAACTCGTCGAAAGCGCATATCATTTGCATGTCCTCGGTCGCCGGGAGGCTCGGCTATGCATGGCGGACACCCTATGCGGCGACGAAGTGGGCGATCATCGGCCTCATGAAGTCACTCGCCTCCGAGCTCGGACCGGACGATATCCGGGTCAATGCAATTCTTCCCGGGATCGTCGAGGGGCCGCGGATGGACGGTGTCATCCGCGCAAGGGCAGAGCAGATCGGCTTGTCATTCAAGAAGATGCGCGAGGAATATCTTCAGAAGATCTCCCTCAAGCGCATGGTGACGGCCGAGGACGTCGCCGCCATGGCACTCTTTCTTTGCTCCCCGGCGGCCCGGAACATAACGGGCCAGGCCATCAGCGTTGACGGGAATGTCGAGTATCTGTGACGCCGCAGCAAGACGGTGGCAGACCAGGGATCAGGAGAAAACGATGGATATCGATATCGTTGTCGACGTGAAGACAACGCTTGGCGAGGGGCCGCTATGGGACGTCGAGCACCAGCGTCTCTACTGGATCGATAGTATCGACGGCCGTGTGTTTCGGAGCACTGCGGATGGAAGCGAGCTGAGGGCATGGGATGTAGGTGCCAAGATCGGGTCCATGGCACTCCGCCGTAACGGCGACCATGCTCTTGTCGCGCTGCAGACAGGACTACATGATCTCGATCTTCAGTCGGGCGAGCTGGAGTTGCTACATGCCCCCGAGAAAGATCTGCCGCGTAACCGGCTGAACGACGGAAAGGTCGATCGTGCAGGTCGGTTCCTGTTCGGCTCGATGGATATGCTGGAGGAGCAGGCATCGGGGCGCCTCTACAGGCTGGATCCCGATCTGTCCCTGCACGTCGTCGACGAGGGAATCATCGTATCGAACGGTCCCTGCTGGAGCCCGGACGGGACGCTGTTCTACTTCTCCGACACCTGGACCGGAGAGGTCTGGCAGTACGACTACGATGTCCTGACTGGGAATGCCGTCAACCGGCGGTGTTTCGCACATGTCGATCGGTCCGGGGGCGGGGCGGCCGATGGTGCTACGGTCGATGCAGACGGCTACCTCTGGCAGGCCCTGGTCTATGCCGGAAAGCTTGTCCGATACGCGCCGGACGGCACCGTAGACCGCATTATCGAGATGCCTGTCGCAAAGGTGACGAGCGTCATGTTCGGCGGTCCCGAACTCGATATCCTGTTCGTGACGTCGATGGCCAAGCCGCCCCTGCCGCGTTTTCCGGGCGATGGCCAGGCTCGTGGTTCGCTGTTCGCGATACGCGGGCTCGGGGTGCGCGGCATCCCGGAACCTCGCTTCGGCAGTTAGAGATTCTACTTCATGACCTGAGAGCCTCGCAAAGAGGCCGAACTGGGAATGTTTATGAACAATCGAACCAATCGCACCGGGCTCGGGGCGATACACCGGTATTCCTGGGTATCCCTGCTTGTCTGCTGGCTTATCTGGATCCTCAACGCCTATGACCGTGAGATCATCCTGCGGCTGGGCCCGACGATCTCGAAATATTTCGACCTGTCTCCGGCGGCCTGGGGCTCGCTGGTTTCGGTGGTGATGCTATCGCTCGCCGTCCTGGACATCCCGGGATCGATCTGGAGCGATCATTACGGGTCCGGCTGGAAACGCGCCCGGTTTCAGGTGCCGCTCGTCCTGGGCTACAGCGCGATCTCGTTCCTGTCCGGCTTTCGGGCGCTGAGCTTCAGCCTCACGAGCTTCGTAATGCTCCGTGTCGGCGTAAACCTCGGGGCGGGCTGGGGAGAACCTGTCGGCGTCAGCAATACTGCCGAATGGTGGCCAAAGGAACGACGCGGCTTCGCGCTGGGTGCCCACCATACGGGCTACCCGATCGGCGCCATGCTGAGCGGCATCGTCGCCAGTTTCGTGCTCACCACGTTTGGTGAAGCCCACTGGCGTTACGTGTTCTTCGTCGCATTCGTCCTGGCCGTGCCGCTGATGCTGTTCTGGGCGCGCTATTCGACCAAATCGCGCATAGATATTCTGTATGCGGACATTGCCGCCAAGGGCATGACCCCGCCGGTAGAAGACGGTGCCGGCACCGGCGCAAAGCCCAATGTATGGCACCTGCTCGGCGCCTGCTTCCGGACCCGCAACATCATGCTGACCGCGGGCAATACATTGCTGACCCAGATTGTCTACATGGGCATCAACATCGTGTTGCCGGCCTACCTCTACAACATCTCCGGGCTTTCTCTCGCTGGTGCCGCCGGCATGAGCGTCGTCTTCACGATCACCGGCATCCTTGGCCAGCTGATCTGGCCGAGCCTGTCGGACATCATCGGTCGTAAAGCGACGCTTGTGATCTGCGGCCTGTGGATGGCTGCCAGTGTCGGCGCTTTCTACTTTGCCGACACCATGACGCTGATCATCGTGATGCAGCTCCTGTTCGGGCTGGTCGCCAATGCGGTGTGGCCGATCTACTATGCCGCCGCGTCCGACGCAGCACCCGCACACGCGACCTCGACCGCCAATGGCATGATCACGACGGCCATGTTCATCGGCGGTGGTATCTCGCCGGTGTTGATGGGTCACCTGATAGCCTATGGCGGTGGCTGGAAGCTCGCCGGCGGCTATATGATCTGCTTCTTCCTCATGGCCGCCTGTGCCCTCGCCGGCGTGCTGTTGCAGCTGATGACCACACGGCCGGCCGCACCACGACCGGTCGCCATGTCGCGTCCTGGCGCATGAACGGCGTGGCGGGGGGCGGGGGAACTATCCCTCCGCGGGATCCCGAGACGCTGACGGCGCTCTGTCTACGTCGGCTGCTGCCGCTTCTGGTGGTCGCTTATGTCGTCAGCTTCGTCGATCGTACCAACATTGCGTTGGCAAAAAGCCATCTGCAAACCGATCTCGGCATTTCTGCCGCAGCCTATGGGTTGGGCGCCGGTCTGTTCTTCCTCACCTATGCCCTGACCGAAGTGCCGAGCAACATGGTGATGCACCGCGTCGGCGCCCGCCGGTGGATCACCCGCATCATGGTCAGCTGGGGTGTCATTTCAGGCTTGATGGCGGTGGTTCAGGGACCGACATCGTTCTACGTCCTGCGGATGCTGCTCGGCGTTGCGGAGGCCGGACTGTTTCCCGGCGTCATGCTCTATCTGACCTACTGGTTCGGTGCGGAACATCGCGCTCGTGCAAGCGGCTTGTTCCTGCTCGGTGTCTGTCTTGCCAATGTGATCAGTGGCCCTCTCGGCGGCGCGCTGCTCGAGATGAACGGGGTGCTCGGCCTGCGCGGGTGGCAGTGGCTTTTCATCCTGGAGGCAGTGCCGGCGTTGGTCGTGGCCGCTGTGATCTGGCGCAGATTGCCCGATCGTCCAAGGGATGCGCCCTGGCTGACAGCCGAAGAAGCTGCGGGGATCGAACGGCGGATCTCCAGGCAGCAACTCGAGGCCGCGCCATCGCACGAGGGCCTTGGTCGCGCACTCCTGGGGCCGCAGAGCTTGCTGACCATTGGCGTTTATTTCTGTCACCAGATTGCCATCTACACTGTCACCTTCTTCCTCCCTGGCATCATCGGCGGGTGGGGGCATCTGAGTCCGCTTTCCATCGGATCATTGACGGCACTGCCGTGGCTCGCCTCGACAGCCGGCGCCGTGTTCGCATTGCGTGGGCGTCGGACCCCGTTGCAGGCACGACGCGTCCTGGTCGCCGGCCTCCTGATCATGGCCTCCGGTATGCTCGTCGCGTCCGAGCGGCAGCCGGCTCTCGCGCTCCTCGGCTTCTGTATATCGGCGTCGATGTTCTTCGTGGTCCAGGCGTTGATCTTCACCTATCCTGCCTCGCGCCTGTCGGGCCCGCGGCTGGCCATAGGCTTGGCGTTTACGAATTCCTGCGGTTTGCTTGGCGGTTTTACGGGCCCCACTATCATGGGGCGGATCGAGCAGCAGACCGGAAGCGCCACCGGCGGCCTGATCGCGATGACCATCCTGCTCGTGGTCGCGGCTGGACTGGCGAGCCGCCTTCGGCCGGTCAGCACTTGACCTCGACCCAGCCGACACTCGATCGGCCAAGTTCCGCACTATCAGTTCATCTGAAAGAAACCAGCATGGCGAAAGCTCGCAAAGCAATCATCACCTGTGCCATCACCGGCGCGATCCACACGCCGTCGATGTCACCCTACCTGCCGGTGACACCGGAGCAGATCATCGACGAGGCGGTGCGTGCTGCCGATGCAGGCGCGGCGATCCTGCATATCCATGCGCGCGATCCGGCGACGGGCCGGCCCGACCAGTCGGTCGAGGCGTTCGGCCGTATCCTGCCGGAAGTCCGGAAGCGCTGCGATGCGGTGGTCAACATCACGACGGGCGGTAGCCCTTTCATGTCCGTGGCCGAGCGCGTGGAGCCGGCTCGCCATTTTCAGCCGGAACTTGCGTCGCTCAATATGGGATCGTTCAATTTCGGCCTGTTCCCGATGCTCGGCCGATACAAGGAGTTCAAGCACGAGTGGGAGCGTGAACACCTCGAAGGGTCCCGCAACCTGGTGTTTCGCAACAGCTTCTCCGAAATCGAGGAAGTGATCTCGCTGTGCGCCCCGGGAGGGACGCGGTTCGAGTTCGAATGCTACGATATCGGCCACCTTTATAATCTCGCGCATTTCGTCGAGCGCGGCCTGGTGAAGCCGCCTTTCTTCGTGCAGTCGGTTTTCGGCTTGCTGGGCGGCATCGGCGCCCATTACGAGGATGTCGTCATGATGCGCCGCACCGCTGACCGGCTGTTCGGGACGAACTATGCCTGGTCGGTGATCGGCGCCGGCTCCAGCCAGATGCGGGTCGGTACAATAGCGGCCGCACTGGGCGCAAATATTCGTGTCGGGCTCGAGGATTCGCTTTGGGCTGGCCCGGGCCGTCTTGCCACATCCAGCGCCGAGCAGGTCAAGAACGTGCGCTTGATCCTGGATGGGCTCGGCATGGAGGCGGCCACCCCGGAAGAGGCGCGTGCCGTCCTTGGCCTCAAAGGCGGCTCTGCTGTGAACTTCTGATTTCACGAACGGAGGGCGTCCCGTGGCCATGACCGTTGCTCATTTCAGCGCTGCTTCAGGTTGGCATGGAGCATGCAGACCCGCGGAGGATATCTGGCGGGGGCTCGGCCGTACTATTGCAGTCTGCTCTCGCTGACGAGCGCAACTTTACAAGGACGACCGGCAATGATTTGCGCACAATCCTGATCGACGACGTGTGTTGAGCTTCCTTTCAGTCCGAGAGATTCTGCGCCGGGATGACACTCAGGCCATCTCTGAAGCGTCGGCCGTTCTTGACATAGTGGAGAGACGAGAGCCGTATCCCGGCGATCTCGTCCACAGTCAGCGGCCTGACGACTTTCGCCGGCGCGCCCATGATCAGGTTTCCTGCGGGGAAGACCTTGTTCTCCGTGACCAGCGCATTGGCGCCCACCAGGCTGTTTTCGCCGATTTGGCTGCCATTGAGCAGTGTCGCACCCATGCCGATCAGGCTGTTGTCACCAATGACCGCGCCATGGACGATCGCGCGGTGGCCGATTGTGACACCCTGGCCGATCAACACCGGCCGGCCGGGATCCACATGGATGACCGCACCATCCTGGATATTGCTGCCGCTCCCGATATCGATCAGATCGTTATCGCCACGCAGCACGGCGCCGAACCAGATCGACACGTCGCGACCTATTGTGATGTTCCCGATCACTTGCGCATCCCCGGCAATGAAGCCGCTGGATCGATCCACAAAGACCGGTCTCAGATTATCCAGTGCATGAACCGGCATGGCCGCTCTCCTTCTGGCGGTAGGTCATCGTCATCTCGCTCTCGCCAGACATCGTTGATCATCAGTTACTGGTCCAGACAATGCCGTCCGACATGAGAAAATCAGTGGGAAGATCATGACAGAGATCGTTATCGTCAGCGCGGCGCGCACGCCGGTTGGAACATTCAACGGGGCGTTTGCCACGACACCGGCGCATCGGCTGGGGTCCATCGCCATAAGCGAGGCGCTCAGGCGCTCCGGCGTTGCACCGGAGGAAATCGACGAGGTCATTCTCGGGCAGGTTCTCTCGGCGGGCCAGGGCCAGAACCCGGCGCGTCAGGCGGCAATCGCAGCGGGGCTCCCGGTCGGGACAACAGCCTGGGGTGTCAATCAGCTTTGCGGCTCGGGTCTGCGGGCAGTCGCTCTCGGGATGCAGCAGATCGCCTCCGGCGACGCGCACATCATCGTGGCCGGTGGTCAGGAAAACATGACGCTGTCGCCGCACGCGGCCTATCTTCGGGCCGGCCAGAAGATCGGCGCGCTGTCCCTTGCGGACACCATGGTGACCGATGGCCTCTGGGATGCCTTCAACGACTATCACATGGGAACGACCGCTGAAAATATAGCTGCGCGCTGGGACGTCACCCGCGAACAACAGGATATTTTCGCAGTTGCATCACAGAACAAGGCCGAGGCCGCGCAGACGGAGGGTCGTTTCATCGAGGAGATTGCCCCGGTCCTTGTCTCGTCGCGCAAAGGCGATGTCACCGTCGAGCAGGACGAGCATATTCGAAAAGTTGCGACGGTAGACGGAATGAGCGGGCTCAAGCCGGCTTTCCAGAAGAACGGAACGGTTACCGCGGGAAACGCTTCGGGCATCAATGACGGGGCGGCCGCTCTGGTCCTGATGACCGCATCCCACGCCGCACAACGCGGCCTGACACCGATGGCGCGGATCGTATCATGGGCGACTGCCGGCGTGGATCCGGCGGTGATGGGAACCGGGCCGATACCGGCATCCCGCAAGGCGCTCGACAAGGCCGGATGGACCGTCGCGGATCTTGACCTAGTCGAGGCGAACGAAGCCTTCGCGGCGCAAGCCTGCGTGGTCAACCAAGAGATGGGCTGGGATCCGGCGATCGTCAACGTCAACGGCGGCGCGATCGCGTTGGGGCACCCGATCGGCGCGTCCGGTGCACGCGTTCTGGTAACTCTTCTCCACGAGATGCGCCGGCGCGATTCCAAGCGGGCCCTGGCCACCTTGTGCATTGGCGGTGGCATGGGCATCGCCATGACGCTGGAGCGGTAACGCGCGAGTTCAGACTGCAAACGGCTCGGTGATGTCGGCCCTGCTGGCCGGCAAGCCCGTCATCGGCCCGAGACAAGGCCAAGGAGGAACACGATGAAAAAGATCTATCCCGACGCCCAGGCTGCCCTGGAGGGCATACTGACCGACGGCATGTTGATTGCCGCCGGTGGCTTCGGCCTTTGCGGCATCCCGGAGCGGTTGATCGACGCGATCGAGCGGGCGGGTACGAAGAGGCTGCGGGTTGCCTCTAACAATGCCGGTATAGATGGCGCCGGTCTCGGCAAGCTGCTCCGGTCGCGCCAGATAGCGAAGATGATCAGTTCCTACGTCGGCGAGAACAAGGAATTCGAGCGGCAGTATCTCGCGGGAGAACTCGAGGTGGAGTTCTGTCCGCAGGGAACCCTTGCAGAGCGGATGCGCGCCGGCGGTGCCGGGATCCCCGGCTTCTACACGAAAACCGGTGTCGGGACGCTCGTAGCGGTCGGCAAGGAGCACAAGGTGTTCGGTGAGGATACGTTCATCCTGGAGCACGGGATCTTTGCCGATCTTGCGATCATCAAGGCCTGGAAGGCAGACGTTGCCGGTAACCTGGTGTTCCGCAAGACCGCCCGGAACTTCAACGTGCCGGCTGCCATGTGTGGGCGTATAACCGTCGCCGAGGTCGAGGAGATCGTCCCGGCGGGGGCACTCGACCCCGACGCGATCCATTTGCCGGGCATCTTCGTGCAGCGGATCGTCAATGGCAGCCCGTATGACAAGCAGATCGAGTTTCGAACCGTTCGTGCAAGGGAGGTCGCCTGATGCCCTGGACCCGCAACGAAATGGCAGCCCGCGCTGCGCGTGAGCTACAGGACGGCTTTACCGTCAATCTGGGGATCGGCATTCCGACGCTCCTGGCAAACCATATTCCGGCAGACGTGATGGTAACGCTGCAAAGTGAAAATGGCATGCTTGGGATTGGCCCGTTTCCGTACGAAGACGAAATCGATGCCGACCTGATCAACGCCGGGAAGCAGACCATCAGCGAGTTGCCGTCCTCGTCGTATTTCTCTTCGGCAGACAGCTTCGCGATGATTCGCGGCGGACACGTCGATCTGACCGTTCTCGGCGCTATGGAGGTAGCGGAAACCGGCGACATCGCGAACTGGATGATTCCGGGCAAGATGGTCAAGGGGATGGGGGGTGCCATGGACCTGGTTGCCGGTGTCAAGAAGGTCATAGTGGTCATGGAACATACGTCGAAAAACGGCGAGCTGAAGTTCATTCCGGCCTGTACGTTACCGCTAACCGGATTGAACGTCGTCGATATGATCGTGACCGATCTCTGTGTCTTCCAGCGTGACGATCACAAGAGCCTGTTTCGTCTCGTGGAGCTTGCGCCCGGCGTCACCGCCCAGCACGTAAGCGAGGCAACCACGGCACGGTATTTGTCTTGAGAGGACTGGGATAGCTGGGAGGCGCCATTGTTCGGCCTGTTTCCCAGTGTGCTCTCGTTCACCAGCTATTTACAGCGAGTGTCTTGAGCTTGCTCGTGCAGCGTCAAGTTTGAACGTCGGTGGCTGCTGTCTGCCGGAGGCACCGGATCGGCGACGCGAACTTCTGTACGTTGCGCTTGAGGTATGGCGGCATGGAGCGGGCGGACATACATGTCGTCCTACCTAGCGGCGGCCAGCATGCGCAGCACGCGCGTTCGGTTCAGGCCAAGCTCGCGTGCGATCGTGTCCGGTGTCAAGCTCTCAGCGCAGTAGGAGCAGGCGGCGCGGATCCCGATGCCGTGGTTCAGGGCGATTGTGAATCATAAGATATTGTCATGGAAAGCGTGCGCACCCAGCACTTCGGACGGATCGGCGTGATGCATGTGATAGAATTGGTTCATCAAAAGCTTCTACGACCGATCCAAAGTAAGTATCTGGAGATGACAGCTCATCAAGATAGTAACGAGCTATGGAAGGTGATGGATCAACCACATTACATAACACGTTCATATACCGGCATATTGGCATTACCCAACGTCGTTTACCACGTTGCCTTGGATGGCGGCATATGGAGACGGATCCAGCCGATGTCTGAATGAGCGTAAGAAGCAGTCTCAGAATCAAATCGCCTGGACTTCTGGTAGACCTGACAAAAACATGAGTAGATCAAGCTTTAGCCGTTCGAGCAGGCTTGAGCTGAGCTGGCTTGCACGGATGCCAGCGCTTCCCAGTTTCGGCAGAAACACGTGTCACGGAGGATAGCTAATTCTGATCATATTGGCGTAAGCGAGGCAGTATCCCTGATCGCCAAAAAACGCAGACCCGTTCTTGAGACTCGGTAACTCCTAGGAAAGGGCTATAGGAGGCCTGCGAAAGCATCTCAGATAGATGCGGTCCGATCCGGAGAGAAAAAGATGATGAGTCTCGCCCGCTGCTCTTCAACTGCCGTGATTAGTATCATCACGCTACTTTCCGGACATGGTCTCGCAAACTCAGCGCCGACGCCACTTTACGAGCCTTTACTCCCAAAGGCGACCTTTACGGGCGCGGTGATCGAGTTGGAGGACTTTGCGACTCTTCCAAAAGAGTCGAACGGTTCCCCGGCACGGGTCAATTTCCTTATGCCGGCCCCGGATAACACCACAGATCTCCTGGTTGTCGACCAGGGAGGGATCATCTATCGAGTTTCTGCCGATGGCTTCAAGGTCACGACCTACCTGGATCTCCGCGCCCAGAAGCTTTCTCTTGTCTCTTCGTCGAGCGAGGAAGGATTCGTGGGGTTGGCATTTCATCCGAATTTTTCAGGTGATCCGACCAAGCCAGGGTATGGCAAGTTCTACACGGCATTCAGTGCCTCGAAGACAAGTGGCACGCCCGACTTTCTTGCGAGCGACGCCGGCGATCATCATCAGGTGATCCGTGAGTGGACGGCGAGCGACCCGTATTCGCGTGCGTTCACGGGCACCTCGCGTGAAGTGCTGCGTGTAGGGAGATACGCCAGTAACCATAATGGCGGAGTCATCCGCTTCAATCCGAATGCGACGTTTGGCACTTACGATTACGGGAATCTTTACATCGGCTTCGGTGATGGCGGCGGTGAGAACGATCCACGCAATAATGGCCAGAACCTCACCACGCCGCTCGGCAAGATCCTCCGGATCAATCCGTTGGCAGGCGCCAATGGAGCGAAATATACGATCCCGAGCGACAACCCTTTTCGGAAGATTGCGTCGGCGGGACCGCTTATCTGGGCCTATGGCCTCCGGAACCCACAGCAGTTCAGCTGGGAGATCGGTGGTCAGGGGCGGATGTTCATCGACGATATCGGTCAGAACCAGGTCGAGGAAGTCAATCTTGGAGCCAGGGGTGCCAACTACGGTTGGTCCTTGCGCGAGGGAACATTTGCGACTGGCGTCGCTGTTGGTAGCCCGGGCGGCAAGAGAGACTATCTCGACTATCCGCTCCCTGCGGATGATGCCAAGAAAGGCTATGCCTATCCAATCGCGGAATACGATCATAGTGATGAAGCGCGTGATGGAAAGACAGTCGCAAGCGGCGTAGGAAGCGGGTTTATCTACCAGGGTTCGTTCGCCCCGAACTATCGCGGATTTTATGTATTCGGCGATTTTGTCCAAGGCAAGCTCTTCGCCATCAATGCGAATGGGCCGTTATCGGCCGCTATGGATCTGTATTCTCTTCAGTTTCTGTATCACGGTGTGTCCTACACCTCGCTAAGCACGTCGCCGATCGGCGAAAAGACCCGATCGGACTTTCGTATTGGTGAAGATCGAAACGGCGAGCTCTACGGCCTGCTGAAGGGGACCGGTGGGATCTATCGGTTCATTCTTCCGCGATAGATAAGGCGGTCGGGCCGAGATGCCTTGGGGACCCAGGGCTGGGTAGCCTCTGACATGTCGCCTTAGCTTACCTTACCTTACCTGCGCTCAGCGAAGCGCCGTACGTCCCCCGGCGACGACAATGACCGCAATGATGATCGCTCCGGTCATCACGTCCCGGCCGCCAGCGCCGAACCCGGACCCGTTGAGCAGCGTCACCACCATGAACAGGAACAGCGAAGCCCCCCATATGCCCGGAAGGTTCGCAGCGCCGCCGGCCACCGCAGTACCGCCGATCACCACGACAGCGATCGAGCTGAGGAGATACTCCGAGCCCATGTCGAGCGAGGAGCCACCGGTGAAGCCGGCCAGCAAGGTTCCACAGAGGCTGGCAAGCACCGCGCACAACACATAGGTCAGCAGTCGCACCCGGCCCACCGTGATGCCGGCCAGCCGTGCAGCCCGGATGTTCTGGCCGATCGCCAGGACGGACCGCCCAAACACCGTTCTATGCAGCATGACGCTTGCCAGGATGGTCAGGATGAGCGCGGCCACCGCCATCACCGGGACGCCCTCGATACGGGCGACGGTCATTGTCGCCAGGGCCGGCGGCGGCTTGATCTGTAGACCGCGGCCATAGCTGATCCCCAGCGACACCAGGACGAAGCTCGCGGAAAGCGTGGCGATGATCGGCGGGATCCGGAGCAGGCGGATCAGGGCGTAGTTGAAGAGCCCGATCAGGATACCGACCCCGGTCGCGGCTGCCAGGCCGAGCGCGATCCGGCTGTCTATGCCATCCATGACCTGCATCGCGACAGCACCGGACAGACCGATATTCGCCGGCAGGGAAAGATCGATATTTCCTGGGCCCAGCGTGATGACGAACATCTGGCCGATCCCCACCACCACGGTGAAGACCGAAAAGGCGAGGGCGGTGGACAGCATGCTGCCGGCGCCGCTGCCATGCGCGACCAGGATAGCGAGGAACCACGCCAGCGCCGCCATCAGGAACGACCAGATCCAGGGCCGTGTGTTCGCCTGTTTTACCAGCGCAGCAGGAGAAAGGCCGATCATCGCTCGCCCCTGTTCATGAGCGCCCGCAAGGCAAGGATCAGGATCAGGATGATCCCCTGTGCACCGACCTGCCATTCCTGCGGGATCCGGAACGAGGGATAGGCCGGTAGATGGAAGAAGTTGAGCGCCACGGCGGTAAGCTGCAGCGTCAGCGCGCCGAGGATCGCACCGATCGGCGAGACGCGTCCGCCTACGAATTCGGCGCCGCCGAGGATCGCTCCTGCAATGGACAGCAGGGTATAGCCGTTCGCCATGTTGGCGTCGGCCGAGGTGGAAATGCCGACGAGCGCCATGCCCGACAACACGCCGAACACCCCGGCAAGCGCATAGACGACCATCTTTGCCTTGAGCACGGACCAGCCCGCACGCTGCAGCGCCGCCGCGTTCCCGCCGACCCCGCGGAGCATCGTTCCATAGGAGCTGCGCATCAATCCGACATGGACCACGATGCCGACCACGATGGCGGCAACGATCGGGAAAGGCACATAGGGAACGCGAACCGAGATGAGGGCGTGGAGCCAGCTGGGCGCGGTGCCTCCCGGCGTCGGCCGGATCAGGATGGCCAGGCCGAGCCAGACGAAACTCATGCCGAGCGTAACCACGATCGACGGGACCCGGCGCAGGTGGATCAGCGCGCCGATCAGGGCGTAGGCGACGACAGAGGCGAGCAGGATGGCCCAGCCGATCGCCGGCTTCGTCGGCAGCCAGGTCGCGACGACGCATCCGGTAAAGCTCACGAACGCGCCGATCGACAAGTCGAGCTCGTTGACCGTGATGATCAGCATCTGCGCGATGGTCGCGAGGGCAACCGGGACGCCGAGGTTCAGCATCAGGTTGAAGCCGAAATAGCTGATCGCGTGCGGATTGAAATAGGCGATCGCGAGGATGACGAGCGCCAGCGATACCACCGGCAGCGCGCTGCGGCCAAGGCTGGCGGGTGTCCTGCCCAGGATCGTCAGGTTCGAGGCCTGCTCGCTCATGTGGCCTCCCGGAACGAAGCGTCGATCAGTTGCTGCTCGCTGAGGTCGCCTTGGGCAAAATCGGCGACGATCCGTCCATGGCGGAAAACATAGATATGGTCACAGTTTTCGAGCTCCTCGAGCTCGGTGGTGTACCACAGGAACGTCCGTCCTTCCGCGGCCTCGCTCCGGATCAGGTCGTACACGTCCATCTTTGTTCCGATATCGACCCCGCGCATGGGATCGTCCATCACGACGATACGCGCATCCGATCCCAGTGCCCGTGCGAACAGGGCTTTCTGCTGGTTTCCGCCGGACAATGACAGAATGGGATTGTTGAGATCGGGCGTCCGGATGCCGATGCGCGTCTTCCACAGGGTGGCCATCGCCAGCTCGCGATCCGGCGAGAGGAGCGGACCCTGCCGCAGGGCGGCCAGGGACCGAACCGTGATGTTCTGCGCGATCGACCAGAGCGGGAACACGCCGTCCCGCTGTCGATCCCCAGCCACCAGCGCCACGCTGGACGCGGCCTCGGTGCGCGTGGTCCGCCGTCCGGCCGCCTCGAACACCTCGACCAGGATTTCGGTCTGTCCATGGCCCGAGAACCCCGCCAGGCCGATGACCTCCCCCTCGCGGGCAACGACCGCCGTTTCGTCCCGCTGGAATTTCGGACGAGCGCGCACCATCACCGGCCCCTGGGCCCGGTCGGTGCTCGACGCCAGGGACTCCCTTGTCCGGGCATGGGCACTTCCCATCGCCTGCACGAGACGGCTCCGGTCGAAGCTGTCGGCCGGTGCATCCACAGAGACCTGACCATCGCGCATGACGATGATCCGATCGCAATTCTCCAGTATTTCCCCCAGGATGTGCGAGATCAGCACGACGCTGCCGCCGTCGCCGATGAACCGGCGGACGAAGCCGAGCAACTGCGAAGCGGTATTGGCATCGAGCGATGAAGTGGGCTCGTCCAGGATGACCAGCCTGGTGTTCGGAACCGTGAAGGCACGTGCGATTTCCACCATCTGACGCCGCCCGATCGAGAGATCGGAAATGATGGCGTCGGCGCTGATCCCATGATCTGGAAAGATCGCGTCGAGCTGCATACGGATCAGGTTGCCGAACCTGCGACGCCAGCCGAAGCCGCCGGTATGCCGGTGCATCATCCGCGTATTCTCGGTGACCGACAGGTTGGGGCAGAGCGACAGCTCCTGGAAGACGCAACGGATCCCGGCCTGCTGGGCCAGAGCGACCGTATAGCCTTTCAGGTCTGCCCCATCGAGGCTGATGGTGCCGCTGGTCGGGCGGAGCGTTCCGGCCAGCATGTGCATGAGGGTCGATTTGCCGGCGCCGTTATGGCCGACAAGTCCAAGACATTCCCCCCTGGATACCCGGAACTCGACACCGCCGAGAGCCCGGACCGATCCGAAACTCTTGGTGACGTTCGAGAGGTGGATGATGGCGTTTCCAGTTGGTGCCGGGGAAGCCACGACGGCGCCGTTCATGCGGAGCTATTTCGCCACGCTGGCCGAGATCGCCTTCACGGCATCCGCCTGGCTGTATTCGGTGTTGTAGACGCCGCCGACCGGCGCCGCAGCCAGCGCCGCGTCGAGATTGGCGTCCGTCACCGACAATGTCGGGAAGACGATGTCGTGCGGCACCTTCTTGCCGTCGAGGATCTGCTGCGCCACCCAGAACGCCAGGGTCACGCCGCCCGGCGCGATGCTTGCCGAAATGGTCGAATAGTTGCTGGCGGTTTTCTGCTGCTTCCACCAGGCGAGTTCGTCCTGGCGGTTGCCCATGATGATGATCGGCTCGGCGCGTCCTGCGGACTTGAATGCCTGTGCCGCGCCATAGCCGTCGCCGCCCTGGTCGACCACGCCGACGATCTCCGGGAGCGAGGACAGGACTGTTGCAACCGCCTTCTGGGCCGTCGCCTCGTCCCAGTTTCCGGTGACCGACGAGACGATCTTGAAGTTCGGATGTTGCTTGACCCCGGCTTCGATCCCCTGGTGGATCAGGTCGTCGATCGACGCCCCGGCAAGGCCGCGGATCTCGAGCAGGTTGCCGCCGTTCGGCAGCCGCTTGGCGAGGTAATCGACCTGCGCGCGGCCCATGCCGACATAATCGATACCCACCCGGTAGGCGCAGGGCTCGTCCACGGTGCCGTCGAAGGAAACGACGGTGATGCCTGCATCGCACGCGGCCTTCACCGCCCCGTTCAGCGCGGTCGGCGAGGCTGCATCGATGACGATGGCGTTGTAGCCCTGCAGGATGAGGTTCTGCAGCTGGGCCGCCTGGCTCGGCACTTCCTTGTCGGCGGTGGTGAATGAGTCGGCCGCAGCAACATGGCCTTCGCTGACGGCCTGCTTGGTGACCTTGTCCCAGCTCCGAAGCATCGCCTGGCGCCACGAATTGCCGGCGTAGTTGTTCGAAAGCGCGATCTTCTTGTCCGACGTGGCAGCATGTGCAGGCGGCGTTGCCAGAGCGACCGCCACCATGGCCGCCATCATGGGGAAACCGTTCTTCATTGGGCCGATCCTCTGGTTTTTGTCGTAACGCTGCATTGTTGCAGCTTGCCCAGGCCGATCGACCGCAGGATGGGATCGACCGTTTCCCTGTCAGGAAACCTGGTCAGATCGATGTAGCCAAGTCGTCAGCCGCTTGTCCAGTGGTCTGACCAGTTCGCCTGAAACCCTGGTGAGTGCCGGTCCGACTAAAAGCCGCCCCCAGGATCGACCGGCAACCTGCTCAGATGCCGAACCACCGCTCCGTCGACGCCTTCAGGTGCATTCGCATGGCCGCTTCGGCCAGCAAGGGATCGCGTGCTTCCAGCGCGAGTACGATCGCCTCGTGTTCGGCCACCGCCGCACGCCAGGTTTCGGCGGTCTCGGCGATACCGCGCAGCTTGGACGACAGCGGATTGTGGCGCTCATCGAACAATTCGCCGACGATCCGCGTCAGGATCGCGTTGCCGCATTGGGCAACCAGCAGCACGTGGAACTGTCTGTCCTGTTCGACCGAGCGCTGTCCGGCTTCACTCTGCGCGCCCATCACCTCGAGCGTCGTGCGCAACGCGCCGATCGTTTCCTTCGTCATCCTGGCGCTCGCCATCGCCGCGACCCCGCCCTCGATGGTGATGCGTGCCTGCATGATCTCCGCCGGGCTCTCGCCGAGCCAGCGTGGCGGCGCCTCGGTCCCCGCGATGTCGACCGAGACGTAGATCCCCGACCCCATGCGGACCTCGACCGTTCCGTCGATCTCCAGGGCTATGAGCGCTTCGCGCAGCGATGGCCGCGAAACGCCCAGCTGCTGCGCCAGTTCGCGTTCCGCAGGCAGGCGGGTCCCCGGCTGAAACTCGAAATCATGGATCATGGCGCGAACACGATCCGCGATCTGCTGGTAGAGCCGCCTGGGCTCGCCCGGTTTTATGAGTTCGACCATCGCGGCACCGCTAACACCGACCAGCCGTAAACGCATCGGTTATTACCGGCTACGCCGATCCCCGCGGTTGACTGGTAAGGCCAAAGCCTCTAGATGGCATATCTGGAACCGTGTGGTCAGGCCAGAAACCGCGGTGTGATCTGCCGATCATCCTCGATCAGGCAATGTCGAACCACCAGCCGGCTCCGAGCAGCAAACGAGAGCGCGTCATGCAGGTCATCTTGTGCGAGCAGCCGGGCACACTCCGGCTCGTCGAGCGGCCCGTCCCGGTTCCGGACCGGGACGACGTTCTGGTCCGGATCAGGCGGATCGGCGTCTGCGGAACCGATCTGCACATCTTTTCCGGCGACCAGCCTTATCTGTCCTACCCGCGCGTCATGGGCCACGAACTCGCAGGGATCGTGGAGACTGCTCCGGAGGATAGCGGCCTGCGCCCGTCGGACGTCGTCTTCATCGTGCCTTACCTGACGTGCGGGACCTGCCACGCATGCACGCACGGCAAGTCGAACTGCTGCAGCAGGATCCAGGTCTTGGGCGTGCATCGCGATGGTGGCATGGCCGAATTCCTGAGCGTGCCGAAGCGTTTCGTGCACAAGGCCGAGGGAATTACGCTCGACCAGGCCGCCATGATCGAGTTCCTGGCAATCGGCGCACACGCGGTTCGCCGGGCCCGGCCGGTGTCCGGCCAGCAGGTTCTGGTCGTCGGTGCCGGACCCATCGGCCTGGCCGTGGCGATCTTCGCGATCGAGACCGGGGCCTCGGTCGTCATGCTCGATCCACGGGCGGATCGCCTTGCCTTCGCCGCGGCGCACCTGGCCGTTTCCGCCACCGTGCAGGTCGGCCCCGACGACGAGGCGCGTCTGTCGTCCCTGAACGACGGGAACGGGTTCGACGTGGTGTTCGACGCGACCGGCAACGCCAAGGCGATGGAACGCGGGTTCGCGTTCATCGCGCATGGCGGAACCTATGTGCTGGTCTCGATCGTTGCCGGCGAGATCAAGTTCTCGGATCCCGAATTCCACAAGCGCGAGACCAGCCTGCTCGGAAGTCGCAATGCTACGCTCGAGGATTTTGCGCACGTGATGGCGTCGATGCGGGCGGGGACGATCCCGACAGGCGCGCTGTGCACGCACCGCCTGACCTTCCAGGACGCGGCCGGCAGCTTCGGGACGCTTCTCGATCCGGCCAACGGGGTCGTCAAGGCGCTGATCGAGATCCCATGAGTCCGGTCTCGTCGATCCTGCAGTTCGGCACCAGCCGCTTCCTGCAGGCGCATGTCGACCTGTTCGTCTCCGAGGCGCTCGATCGGGGAGAGGCGATCGGCACTATCGCTGTGGTGCAGACGACATCCAGCCCCTCCAGCGCTCGACGGATCGACGCCATGGCGCGCGGGGAGGGGTACCCGGTACGGATCCGCGGCATACGCGACGGGCAACGGATCGACGACGTGGTGGTGGTTCGCTCGGTCAGGCGGGCGCTGCAGGCGACCGCCGACTGGCGCGAGGTGCGACGGATCGCCGTCACGGAAGCGGACATCATCGTCTCGAACACCGGGGACCAGGGCTTCGCGCTGAACCCGGCCGATGGTCCGGACTGCGTCACGAACGAGACCGCTCCACCTGAAAGCTTTCCGGCAAAGCTGCTGGTCCTGCTGCATGCGCGCTGGACGGTGCGCCCGGAAGACCCACTATCGCTGTTTCCATGCGAACTGGTCAGCCGGAACGGCGAGCAACTCCAGGCCATCGTTGTCGGGCTTGCGGTGGTGTGGGGCCTGCCGGCCGGGTTCGTGACCTATCTCCGGACCCGCTGCATCTGGGCGAACAGTCTGGTCGATCGGATCGTCTCCGAACCGCTGGACCCGGTCGGCGCTGTGGCCGAGCCGTACGCCCTCTGGGCGATCGAGCGGCAGGACGGGCTGCTGCTGCCCTGCCGGCACCCGGCGATCGTCGTCACCGACGACCTCGGCCGGTATGAACGCCTGAAGCTTCATATCCTCAACCTGGGGCATACGATGCTGGCCGAGATGTGGCGGCAGACGAGTCCGGACGTGGATCTCACCGTCCTCGACGCCATGGGCCGGCCGGCGATGCGCACCGCACTCGAGGCGATCTGGAACGACGAGGTCATTCCCGTTTTTGCCCGGGACGGATTGGAAGACCAGGCGCGTGCCTACAGGGACGAGGTGCGCGAGCGGTTCCTGAATCCGTTCCTGGCCCACAGGCTCGCCGACATCGCCCAGAACCACCCGGAGAAGAAGCGCCGGCGACTGGCGCCCCTGATCGCTGCGGCCCAACACATGCAACCGCCCCTTGCCCAGACCCGCCTCCGCGCGGCGATGCAGGAAAACGATCATGCCTGACAGCAAGACCTGTCCGCAGCGCGCTCCTGCCGATATGATCGGCATGGCGTTCGAACCGCCGAGGAGCGGCGACATGGTGACTGTGCACGAGGCGATCGTGAGCGGACGCAAGCTGGCGATCGCAAAACTTGGGACCGAGCGGGTAGCGCAAGCGATGCTCCATGTCGGCAAGACCTGCGAGCCCACCGCATTCAGCGCCGCGGCGATCTAGCCGTGCTGGTCGCTATCGGGGAATGCATGGTCGAGATCGCGCCTGCAGGAGATGGTAACTACAAGTTTGGTTACGCTGGGGATACGTTCAATGCAGCCTGGGCCTGCAGAATGCTATCGCCAGCCGACGATGCGGTTCGCTATGCGACGGCGATCGGAACCGACTGGATTTCCGATCAGCTCCTGGAATTCATGGCGGGATCTGGACTTGATCTGTCATCGGTCACACGAAACCCGGCCAGATCCGTGGGTCTCTACGCCATCAAGCTCGAAGACGGGGAGCGGAGTTTCGCATACTGGCGTTCCGGGTCCGCAGCGACGGCTCTCGCCGATGATCCCGGCCTCCTCGAATCATCGTTGCGCGGTGCGAACCAGGCGCTGTTCTCCGGCATAACGTTGGCAATTCTTCCGCAGGACGGGCGGGACAATCTTTATCGGGCGTTATCGAAGGCGCGGGACAACGGCACCAGGATCATCCTGGATCCTAACTATCGTGCGAGGCTCTGGCCATCTGCGGACACGGCGCGAGCGGAGCTGACCAGGTTCTCGAGGATCGCCAACTGCGTCCTTCCCAGTTTTTCGGACGAGGCGGACCTGTTCGGGGACACGAGTCCGGAGATGACGGCAGACCGGTTCACCGATCTCGGTGTCGACGAGGTCATCGTCAAGGATGGTCCGGCGCCTGCGTTGTGCGCGTGGGATGGGCACCGGGCGTTCGTGCCGTCCATCACGGTCGACACCGTTGTCGATACGACCGGGGCCGGCGACGCGTTCAACGGAGCATATTTGGCAGCGCGGTCCCAGGGTGCGGTCCCATCGGCGGCGGCGGCGTTCGCGCATGAAGTTGCCGCGATTTCGGTGCAGACCCGGGGAGCGCTGATCCCGCGGGATACGCGGCAGCGTATTACCTCGCAGCCGCAGTAGGAGTGCCACAGCGATGAATCCCATGGATGCACTGATTGCGAGCAGGACGGTGATACCCGTACTGACGATCTCACGCGCTTCCGACGCTGTACTTCTCGCGAGAGCGTTGGTCAGGGGCGGCATACACATCCTGGAGGTCACGCTGCGGACACCGGCCGCCGCCGAAGCCGTGGCGCTCATCCAGGCCGAGGTGCCCGAAGCGACCGTCGCCCTCGGCACGGTCATGACCGAGGCGGACGTCGCCCTGGCTCACAGATTGAACGTCGGCCTGAGCTTCAGCCCGGGGGCGACGCCTGCGCTGCTGAAGGCAGCCCGCGATGCGCGGATAACCCTGATCCCGGGTATCCAGACCGCGTCGGATCTGATGATGGCCGCGGAACTCGGCTACCATGTCGTCAAGTTCTTTCCCGCCATGCCTGCCGGTGGGCTGGCGGCGCTGAAGGCCTTGGCCGCTCCATTCCCGCAAACGCGGTTCTGCCCGACCGGCGGGATCGACGAGTTCTCGGCGACGCAGTGGCTCGCCTTGCCTTGCGTCTTTGCGGTCGGTGGTTCCTGGCTGGCAACGCCGCAGGATATCGAGCAGGGCAACTGGGCCGCCATCGAGCAGAAGGCAGGGCGGATCAAGAACCTCCTGTCCTCGCGCGCGCTGTAGTCGATCAAGTCGTCACTAACGGAATCAACCAGAGGGTCTTTTTTCCAGCACGTGCCATGGGAGTAACGGGGCCTCCACTCATGCAACGCGAACGTTATGAGTACAGACACCTGACGAACGGAGTTATCGGAGTGTGAAGCGACAAGCGCACCGATAAGCAAATCGGCCGCTTCAGAACGGCCCTGCAGGCACTATTTGGAGCCCAGGAAAAGCTTACAGCGCGCATCGTTTCGCCTGCCAATAGAGGCCGGCGCATCCGTTAAGGAACCACTTGGCGCAGCCGGCTTATGAGACCGGCCGTCCCATGCGTCTGTCCGGAGCTGTCAGTAGCCACCGGTCGAGATCGAGACGGTCACTGTGCTCGTCGGGAACGCGGTCGGCACCGCCACGAGTGTCGTCGACATGGAACCCAGGCTGTAGGTCACGGTAACGCTGAACAGTGCCGATGCAGGTGCTCCGGTTCCAGCCGGCGCCGCAGTCGCCGTCACCCCGCTGATGGCCAGGAATGGTGAGTAGTTCGTCATCACGCTGTTGACGGCGGTGAGCGCGAGACTGCTGCGCTCGGTTGCCGTCAGTCCGGCGACCGAGGCCCGCGCACCTTCCTGAGCGGCCGCCGAGACCGCGATCTCGGCCATGAAAAACTGCCCCCATGCGAGCATGCCAAGCACGAGCGCGAACAGGACTGGTGCGACGATAGCGAACTCGACCGCAGCCACGCCGCGTGTGTCGAAACGCGTCCAGATCCGCTGCCCGCTGCGAAGCAATGCGATCATTATCCCCTCACTCCACGAGAACCGGAACGCCGCAGCGGACCCCGGGTACCGTTACATCCATCGACCCCAGCTTGATGCCAAGCGCCGCTAACAGCTCGGCGATGATCGTGTTGAGCACTCCGGGCGGGGTGGGCACCGTCAGGAGCGGCGTCAGCCCAGCCAGCAGGTTTGCCTGCGTCGGCAGCAGCGTATTCCCGCTGATCTGCATGTTGGCAAACAGGGAAGTGTTCAGTGCGCCGCTTGTCGAATTGACGGTCTGATACGCCGGTGGCTTGGCCTGGATCTGCGCCTGAGTGAAGGTCAGGTTGGCGCTGCCCTGCAGGTCCGTGTCCGGCCCGGAAAGAACATTGAGATTGAGTGGGACCACGCCCGCAACAGTAACCAAATTCGCAGGCGTCGGTGTGACCGGCTGTGAGAAATTGGCGAATGCCGCCGGCGTGACAGTGCCGATCCAGGCCGTGGCGAGGCCGGTCTGCGCCGCCACGGTGACAGTCGCGTCCGTCGGAGGGTTGGCACCGCACGATATTGCCGACAGGGTCGCTTGTCCGCTCGCAGCTTCGATATAGATCGGCACCTGGAGCGTCACGGGTAGAAGATTAAGAATGCCCAGGTTGACGCCGGCAAGCGACACCGTGATGTAAAGTCGAACCTGCGACGTCCGGACGGTCGACCCGACCGGGCTGAAGGTCAGATACGGAGTGCTTTGCGCCGGCTGTCCGACGATCATCTTGATGCTGACGACGCCGATATTTGTGGGAAGGGTGAGGCTGGGCACCAGGGAAACTGTGCTTGAGCCGCCGGACAACTGCGCCGCGGCCGTGACCAGGCTGTAGAGGTTGATGGTTCCGGCGAGCGCCGATGAGGGCAGGGCGCTGCCGATCGACTGGTTCGTGTAGGCGGCCAAACCGATCAGGCTCGCCAGCGGGATCGGCACCGAGGTGGAAACCGGTAACGCCGCCAGCGCCGCGATCGCGGTGGCGCTGACGGTTCCGGAGGTCGTCGCGGCCGATAACACGGCCTGGATGATCTGACCGGCGGTAAGCGAGGCGGTCGCCAACTGTCCATAGGTGCCCGTCGTCAGTCCGGCCTTGGTGGCCAGTGCCGGCAACAACGACGCCGCCGACACATTGGCCGAAGCCAGCCCCTGATAGGAGACGAGCGTCAGGTTCAACGACGTACCGAGGAAACTGCCGAGCACGGCGTTCAGGATCTGCGCCTGATTGCTATCAATGCCGATTAGCGTGGTGCCGGCGGTAAGCCCGGCCAGGTCGATCCGCGTCGCGGTGGACGACGCACCGAGAGCCATGGTGGAGGCGCTCGTGAACACACCGCCGAATATGACCGGCGACGTTCCCTGAGCGAAGACATGAACCGCGTTGACTGGAAGAGCCGTCGTGCTGAAGCGTGAGCCCACGACCCTCTTTGAGTCGTAGTTCCCGATACTGGTCGTGGACGTTGCGACCCCGGCCGGAAAACCGTTTCCGGCAAGGGCGTTCATAGCCGATTGGGTAGCGGCCGCGGTGTTCACCTGGCTTGTAGCCCCGGGCGACACCGAAAAGCTCGCCGACAGGGCGGCCATGTCGCTGGCGCCCTGAAGCTGGGAATGGCGGGAAAATGCGAGACCGAGGTCGATCGACATCGCCGCCATGCCGACCATCATCGTCAGGCAGAGACCGGCGATAATGGCAACCACGCCGCGACGGTCGCGAAGCAGCGAACGAGCCTGAATTCTTTTCATGCTGCGGCAGAACTTGGCCATGTGTCGACGATCTGACAGGAACGCCTAGTTTACCGGCCTCGTGTTAATCCAGCATTAATCCTGATCATGGTCTCGTCGTTCAGGAGCCAGGAACCGCCTGCATTGTTCCCAATGCGCGCAGTGCCCGGATGCTGTCGTCCAGCCGGTTTTCCGGTACGTCCCGGCGTAGCACGGCGCGAGCGGCATTTTCCTGACCGGAAAGCAGGAGCGCGGTGGCCAGGTCCTCCCGGGACCGCGGTGTCGCCGCCGATCCCTCTGCCAGTGGCCGGATCAACGCGGCACCTTCCTGTGCATGGCCGGACACTGCCAGGGACAGCCCGAGATTGACCTGGGCAGCGCTCAAATCCGGCTGCGCGTTCAGCGCCTTGCGATAGTTCACCTGCGCGGCCGCGTGCTGGCCGAGCAGGTCCTCGGCGATCCCGAGATCGTTCAGGGCTGCCGGATCGTCGCGATGCGTCTCCACGACCTTCCCGAACCACTCCGCCGCCTCGGTCGGATTGGATCGCAAGGCGAGTCGGCCCATGCCCATCTCCGCCCCGGTCGAATGCGGCTGCAGGCTGAGTGCCCGATGGTAACTGCCTTTCGCTTCGAACGGGTTGCCCATCGCGGCATAGGCATCTCCCTGCCGCACCCAGGCAGCTTCACTGGAGGGATTCTTAGCAATCATGGTCTGGGCGATGCGCAGCGCGAATTCCGGGGCGCCATTGGCCAGTGCGGTGTCGACCACCCCGAGCGACGGTGTATCGCGCATCGGCGCCACCGGTGCACACCCATCCAGACCCAGGATCCCGGCCATGGCCAAGGCTCCCGGCACGATCCTGACGAAGCGTCGGCCCGTCATGTCCAGTCGCCGAAACAATAGTACGACTCCCACGGTCAGTGGTGGAAATGCTGCAGGACCTGGATCATGGCAGGTCCTCCGACGATGAGAAATACGCATGGCAGGATGAAAACGATCATCGGGATCGTCAGCAACGTCGGCAACCGGGCGGCCCGCTCCTCGAACCGCAGCAGCATCTCGCCGCGCATCTCGACCGACAAGGTGCGAAGCGCCTGGATAAGCGGTGTCCCGTGATGCAGCGACTGGATCATGGTCGCGGCCAGGCGCTTGAGGCCGGATACGCCGGAGCGCGTGCCCATGTTCTGCAGCGCGATCCGCGACTCCGACATCATCTGCAGTTCCTGCACCGTGCGCATCAACTCGTCCGCCAGTGCCGGATGCACCGGTGCGAGCTCGTTGCTCACCCGCAGCAAGGCCGGTTCCGTCGCCAGCCCGGCCTCGGCACAGATCACCATCATATCGAGCGCGTCGCCAAGACCGGCTTCCAGCGTCCGGACATACGCATTGCGGCGCCGGCGGATAAAATAGTCGGGCAGCAGCAGGCCGATGACGAAGCTGGCCAGGACCAGGCAAATCCTGACAATGCCCGGTACCGGCAGCCTGGGGACCAGCAGGGCGGCGAGTGCCGGCAGGGCAAGAGCGGCGATGACCTTGCTGGCGATGAAGAAGCCGAGAGCCCTGCTGGACACGATGCCGGCAGAGGCCAGGGTCTGCTCCAGCTCGCGCACCGTCCGGGCGGAGAGCAGGCCGCTTCCGGCAAAACGACTGCCCAGATCGCCGATCATCCCGAGCATCCTGCGGCGCTTGCGCGTCGCCACCTGCGCCGCGATTTCGCCCCGGGCCAGGCGGCCGCGTAATGTCAGCCGGTCTGATTGCCGGTTGGTCGTCAGCAACAGGACGATCGACGCGACCGCCAATATCAGCATGAAGAAGACGGGTAGAAGCACGAGACCTTGGGCGAGAAGCTGGTTCAACTCAGGCTCTTTCGGATCAACGTGCGCATGCAGAATTGGCCGATCCCGAGAAGCGCCAGGGCCACGCCGAACACCTTGTGGCCGCTGGAGGTGTTGAGCAGCAGCATGATATAGGCCGGGCTGATCAGGAGAAGCGCGAAGAAGGTGAACACCGGCAATATTGTCAGCACCAGGGCGCTCATGCGCGCTTCGGCCGCCAGCGCGTAGCCTTTGGCGCGTGCATAGACCCGCTGCCTGATCACGTCTGCGAGGTTTTCCAGTGTCGTGGCAAGGCCGCCGCCGGTCTGGTTCTGCAGGGTCAGCGCGGCGGCGAAGAAGCGATATTCCGGCAACCGGTTGCGCTCGGCCAGATCGATCATCGCCTCGTCGATTGGTTTGCCGATGGACAGGGCGTCCGCGAGCTTGGCGAACTCGCCCGCCGTCGGCTGGGGCGAATCTTTGGCAACCCCCTGGACTGCCTGGCTGACCGGAATGCCGATCCGTACCGCGCGCACGATCATCGCGAGTGCATCGGGGAACTGGTTGAACAGGGCGCGCATGTGCCGGCGATCGGACCAGCCGAACACGCTCCGGCTGACGATGAGCCACAGCACCGGCCACAGCAGGATACCCCACGACCCCACGATCATATCGACGACGAAAATCAGGGCCCGGGCCACGACCAGCGACACCGTCAGCAGGATGGGCCAGGCGACCGGGAGATGAGCGGTCCGCGACCGATCGATGCCGAACGCACTCAGTATCAACGTCGCCGGGGATCGGTCGGTCGCCGGCCGCGCCGCCAGCATCAGGGACGGCAAGGCTCGGTTGCGCGGGCGCGAGTGCGGATCGAGAACAGCGACGAAGCGCGTCTGCAGCCGGTCGCGCCGGGCCTGGTGCTGCATGACGAACAGCGCCGACAGGGCGAGGCCGCTCAGGCAGACGCAGGACAGCAGGCCGAGAACGGCGAGGTTCAACCGTTCAGCCTCCTGCGGTCTCGGCCATCGCCTGGGTCCAGCCCGTGTCGAGACCGAATCCCACCAGTCGCGACCAGAAGGACGGACGCGACCGGCTGATCTCGTAGCGCCCGCTCGACTGGCCTTCCGCGACTTCGCCAATCTGTTCTCGCCGGAAGATGTCGTTCAGGATGACGACTTCCCCTTCCATGCCACAGACTTCGGTAATCTGGACCAGGCGCCGCACGCCGTCGCGCTGACGCTCGATCTGGATGATCATGTCGACGGCGCTCACGATCTGCTGCCGGATCGCCGCCGAGGGCAGGCCCATGTTGCCCATCTGCACCATGTTCTCGATACGGGTCAGCGCGTCGCGCGACGTATTGGCGTGGATCGTCGACATGCTGCCGTCATGGCCGGTATTCATCGCCTGCAGCATGTCGAATGCTTCCGAACCGCGGACCTCGCCGATGATGACCCGATCGGGGCGCATCCGCAGTGCGTTGCGCACTAGGTCGCGCTGGGTGATCTCGCCACCACCCTCCAGGCTCGGCGGCCGGGTCTCGAGACGCACCACATGCGGCTGCTGCAGGCGCAGTTCGGCGGCATCCTCGATGGTGACGATGCGTTCGCCATGGTCGATCAGGCGTGACAGCGCATTCATCAGTGTCGTCTTGCCGGAGCCGGTGCCGCCGGAAATGATGATGTTGAGCCGCGCGCTGGAGGCGATCTGCAGCACCTCCGCCATCGCGGCCGTCATGGCACCGTTCTCGACCAGTTGCTCGAACGTCAGGGCATGCTTGCCGAACTTGCGGATCGACAGGTACGGGCCATCGAGTGCCAGCGGTGGGAACACGATGTTGACGCGCGAACCGTCGCGTAGCCTCGCATCGACCAGCGGACTGGATTCGTCGATGCGTCGACCGACCGCCGAGGCGATGCGCTGACAGATGTTGGCGACATGCGCCGCATTGCGGAACCGGACGGGTGACAGCCGCAACCGGCCACGCTGCTCGATGAACACCCTGTCCGGGCCGTTCACCATGATGTCGGCGATGCTGTCGTCGTCCAGCAGCGGCTGCAGCGGTCCGAGCCCAAGCATGTCGTCGACCAGCTCGGTGGCCAGGCTGCGCTGCTCGCGGGCATTGATGTGGATGCGTCGATCGGTTGCGATCTCGGAAATCAGCCGCTCCACTTCGCGTGTCAGCCGCTCCGGCGCCACATTGCCGATCGCCGCCGGATCGACGCGCGCAAGGCAGGCGGACCGGAGATCCGCCAGGGCCGCAGCATGGGCGGAGGCATTCCCAGTCGCGACAGCTGCGGCGGCAGACGCCCCCATAGCCGTGGTCGGACCCTTCCGCTCGGCGATGGCTTCCGCCGGTGCCTCCTCCTCCGTTCCAAGACGCCGCCGCCCGAACATGGTCGATCCCGTCACGGCTTTGCTCCGAACAGATGCCATCTGGCGCCGCGAACCGTAATTTTCTCCGGGGCGATGGTGCTGTCGAGCAAGCGGATGAAGGCCACCTGTTGCGCCAGTTCTGCGACCGCATTGCGAAAAATGCCGCGGGTGGCCGCTGCCGCCATGCCCATGGTCGCCGCCTGTCCCATTTGACGCGGCAGGTCGGCGATCGCGATGTCCACGGGCATCTTCAGTCCTTCCTCGACCTGCCGGCGGTTCAGGCCGCCAGGCAGCCCGACCCGGTTCAACACGATCACCGGCCGGCGGGCGCCTTGCACGGTCTGAGGAATTGCGAGCAACCGCAGCGTCGCGCGAATTCCCGACAGGGTCGGCGGCATGACGAGTATCCGCTGCTGAGACTGCTTGAGCAGGTCGCGATACAACGTGACCGGGGCCGCCGGCACATCCACGACGATCATGTTGTAGCGGCGGCCGAGTGCCTCGATCAGCCGTGAAGCCGCGTCGGGCGCGGTATCGACCGCGTTCGACAACGTCTCCTCGCCGGCCAGGACATGCAGCCGCGTCGATGTGTCGCCATCCATGATCGGCTGGGTTGCGCGTTCGACGAACAGGGCGTCGATCCGGTCGGGTGCTTCCAGGGCCGCCCGCAGGCCCGGACTTGCCTTGACGTCGAGCAACAAGGCCGCATCGCCCAGATGAAGGTCGGGGTCGAGCAGGACCGTGTGGCGCATCGCATCCATGGCGAAATGCCAGGCTAGATTGGCTGCGATCGTGGTGGCGCCGACGCCACCGACAACGCCGGTGACGGTCAGCACGCGACCGGTGGTGACGGCGTCGTCGCGCAGCTCTCCGGTCACGATCGGTAGGAAATGCCGCGAGACCCGCTCGCGGGTGACGGGCTTGGAGAGATATTCGACCGCCCCCAGCCCCCGCGTGATCTGGCGGTAGGTGTCGACGTCGTGTGCGTCGCCGATGACCAGCACGCGGACGTCCGGCTCGACCACCTCGGACAGATGGCCAAGTGCCGTCAGCGGATGCTTCTCGCCGCCGACATCGACGATCAGGACATGCGGCGTCGCCGTCTTGCGCAGCGCCGCGATCGCCGCCTTGATGCCGCCGCGTCGTATGTCGATGCGCTCGACGGGCAGGTCGGCAAGTCCCTCGCGGAGTGCCGCCTCGGTCTCGCCGTCGCCGATGAACGCCATGAGCGGCGCCCGGTCGTGGCGTTCTGCCTCGGTATTGCCGCTTTTCGCGGCGTTTGACTGGGTGAGGATTTCGCTCAATTGGGTTGCCTATTGCGTAGCGGGGGCGATGCCGCCGGTTACACTGCCGGATGAAGTTGAGGCGACGGCGCCGTCCGCCGACGACATCAACGGCTTCAAGCTGTCGGATCTCGCCCGATCGACCGCGGCAGCGGCCATTTGCCCATCCGCGATCGTGGAGCCATGCCCGCGTTGCATGTCGTAGGGGTTGGCGATCATGCTGGCGGCGTTGATCGTCGGGGTGTTGTCGACCTTCAGGGTACCCTCCCGAACCGTCGGGTCGAACACGCTGCATCCCATCAGCAGGAGGATCGGCGTCGCCAATGCGACGCGAGGAAACCCGGTCATCACTTCACGATGAACCCGGCATCGGCGGGAAAGACATGATCTGCGCGACTGTCCGCTCTGCCGGTCAGCGATGTCTGCCGTAGCAGGAAAATGCGCTCCAGGTCGTTGGGAGGGGTGAAATCCTGATCGGGCGTCTTCAGCACCGATGGATCGTCGACCGGTTGGACCAGGTAAGGTGTCACGATAATCACCAGCTCGGTTTCGCTATGGGAGAAATTATCGCTCCTGAACAGGCTTCCCACGACCGGAATATCGCTCAGGCCAGGGATCCCGGAATCAGTTTGGGTATAGTTTTTCTGCAGCATCCCGGCGATTGCCAGACTCTGGCCGGAGCCGAGTTCGACGGTGGTGTCGGCCCGCCGGATGGTGAGCGCCGGTATGGTAATCGCCGTGTTGCCGGTTCCGGTCTGGATCGCACCCTGCGTCGTCAACGAACTGACCTCGGGCCGGACGTGCAGCAGGATACGGTTCGAGCCGAGCACCGTCGGCACGAAATCCAGCTTCACGCCATACTCCTTGTAGGTGACGTTGATCTGGCCGAGTGACGAACTGACCGGGATCGGATACTGGCCGCCGACCAGGAAGTCTGCAGGCTGGCCGCTCATGGTCACGAGGTCGGGCTCCGCAAGCAGATGTGCCGAGTTATCCTGCGCCAGCGCGTCGACGATGGCGTTGATGCTGGTTCCGCTGTTCTGGTAGCCGAGGCCGATCAGCGCCGACGCCGCGTTATAGGTCGCCGAAGGCAAGGCGCCGCCGATCATGGTCTTCGTGACCCTGCCAGCATAGGCTCCGGCAACCTGCCAGTTGATGCCGAGCTCGCGGGTGACCTGCCGCGACATCTCGGCGACCCGCACGCGCAGCAGGACCTGAACGGATTGATTGACGCCGGTCCGGTTGTCGAGAGTGGCACCTTTCGGCAGTGAGCCTGCCAGCGCCGCCACCGCGCCGGACGCATCTTCCGGAGTTGCCACGGTTCCCGCTGCCTCGAGACCGCCGGCGGTCGTCTGAACGGAAATATCGTTGCCCGGCAGTTCCCGGTTCAGCAACGCCTTGCCCTCCCCGGCCGCGAAGGAGGATGGCTGGACAACGACTTCGTAGCTGGCGAGGCGTCGTCCCGACGCATCCAGCGCGGCCACCGTGCTTCGTCCGGGTGCCAGGCCGAACACGAAAAAGGTCGATGGACTGGCCGGTCGCACGTCGACGACCTTCGGGTTGGCAACGAACACGTTCGCCGCCGGCCGGTGCACGTCGATCACCTTTCCGGCGCCCATTTCGAGCGTCAGGGCCGCGGGCTGACCGATCCTGGCCTGAGCCATGCTGACGTAACGGGCGGTCTCATGCCGTGTGCGGCCTTCGACGGGTTGCGGTAAAACAATCGGTGTGGCCAGCGCGACACCGGTGCAGGCGGCAAGCGCGATCGCGCGCCGCGATGAACGAAGCTGGCCCATCAATAGCGATACTCCTGCGCGTCGGCCTGCCCTCGGAATATCCGGAGTGGTGGCGGCACCGATGCCGGCGCGGGCTGATCCGCGGCCAGCGCCGGGGACACGTCCTTTGCCCAGGTGATCCTGAGCGGCCTTGCGGCAGCAACGCCGCCGGCAGACAGGACGGCAAGCGACAGCCGCCCGAGATGAGCCGCGACGGCGACTTTCTCGTCTTCGTCCGACGTCACTTCAAGCGTTACCGTCCCGGCCTGCGGCTGCGCCGTCTTGGTGCCGGTCGCACCCTCCATGAGATCCTGGTCGATCGCGATCACGCGAACGTCGCTCAATACTGTTTCAGCCGCCACGCGATGGCCTGCCGGGATTTTCGGATCGTCAAGCGTCTGGGTCAGCACCAGGTTGACGTGGTCGCCCGGCCAGATCAGGCCGGCAGATCCGCTGACGGCATCGACCGCAACGGTCACCGCCAGCTTTCCGCTGCCGAGAACAGCCGCAAGAAATCCATGGTCTCCCGGGTGCAATGCGTCCTGGCCAAGGATCGGCTGATCAGATGCCAAGCTGCGGCGCACCATGCTGCCGAAAAGATTCTGGCGCGCCGTGGCGGTATCGGCGATCGCGCCACGCGGAACCGCTCCCGACGGAATCACCAGGTTCTTGAGGTCGCCAGTCGCCAGCAGGCTTCCTGCACGGATATCGTGGCTGACCGCGAGAATTGTCTGGGTCGGTGGGATCTTGGGCATTTCCGCCACTATCGGGGCAGGGGGGCGCGTGCTGATCCAGGCGGTCACGCCGAAGCCCGCAAGCCCGATCGCCATGATCAGGAATAGGACGATACGGACGATCATGATCTGCCGGACATGTCTAGTGGACGGTCATGACGAGGATCGAGCCGCAGGCAATCGCAACGCCGTAAGGCAGCGAAAGGCGTCGGACGATCCGGCGTTGCTCGGTGCGCAGGATGCGGCGTAACCGCGATGCCGGCCGGACCGGACTGACCCGGGGCAGCAACCTGCTCATCACGATATAACAAAGGCTCAGGACACCACCGGCCAGGGCGGTCACCAGGATCAGGTCGGCAACGCGATTCGCCGGGATCGAAAACGTGGCTGCGGCAAGAAGCTTCACGTCCCCGCCTCCAAGAATACCGAACATCCAGGCAATGAAGCAGAGGGCGAATACCGATGTCGCCAGAACCACAGAAAGCCCCAGATGCCGATCGAACAGATGATTGACGATCCCGACAAGAATGAGACAAACCGGAAGGATGTTCGGAATTCGTCGCCATGCGATGTCATAGAGTCCAGCGGCAAGAACAACGAGGCAGGCTAGAGAAGTGCTTGCGACCGACCACATTGTTCGCCCTCGACCAACCACAAACCTTTACTACTTCATCACCGGGAATTGAAAGCCTAAATTGTGATATTATTCCCGCCCAGAAAGACAGAAACATAAAAAGAGATAAGTTATTTAATCATTGGATTCTCGCCGACCGGCGCGAATCCATCAGGGCGGCGGCACAGCCATCAGGAAAATGCTTACGAGTTCAAGCAAGAGGAACTGCGGAGCGCATCCGCCGCTTCTACATTATCCTACTTAATAGGGAAGTCGCCGCTGATAGTAGTGAACGCTGATGAAAGCGATCCGGTGAGCAGCGCAACCGCAACGACGAGGACGACTGCCATCATGGACGCGATCAGGCCATACTCGATCGCGGTCACACCGCGCCTATCGAGCCGAAAGTTGTAGATCAGCAGGGTCGTCAACGACGCAAGTAATATCATGAGATCTCTCCAGGCCCTGAGTTGACGGTCGCCGGTAGAAAAAGGTGCCGACCGATGGCATCCTGATCTAGTTTCAGGCCGAGATGCCGCCAGTCAGCACTGGAATGACGGATCTGGCGGTCCCGGATCGAAAGCGATAGCCGGGAACAGGGAGAACACGCTTTCCTCCTCGTCCCCGGCTTAGCTCGGCTGTTTATTACTTGCCGGTCGAGATATGGGTGCCGATGCTCGTGAACGCGGTGGTCAGCGAGCCGGTGACCAGGGCCACGGCGACGACGAGGACGACGGCCATCATGGACGCGATAAGGCCGTACTCGATGGCGGTCACGCCACGCTTGTCGTCGCGGAAGGTGTTGATGAGGACAGTGGCCGCCGAAATCAATGACATCATTTTGGTGTCTCCAGATTCTGTGTTGACCGAGCGCTGGGATACACACCACCCGGCCGGCAACACAGTTATCGTGTCTTTTCGTTAACCGGATGTTAATCTCTACGGAAATGCCCCGTCAGGAAATGACGAGTTTGGTCAACGAAGTCCAGCACGAACAACATGCGGAAACGATACGGATGCATCTAGACGCCGTCCTGCAACGACGATGAGATACGGGTCGGACTTCCGTGCTATGCTCAACGTTTGAGACGAACCAGCCGAACCTAGAACGCGGTCGCGATATGCGGTCCCAAGACGCGGTGTCGCACTGTGATAACGAGCGACAGCGGACGGCCAGTCCGCAGTCTCCGCGTGCAGTGCCACCAGGAACCGTGCCGCCGCTCGAGCATTCGCACGCGGATCGAGAGACTCCTCGACCGAGGCAAAGTCGCCGGGATGCCAGAACAGATCGACCTGGAAACAGCCGACGTCGATCAGCCGCGTCCCCTGCGCCTGGAGTCGCTCGACCTGCGCGGCGGCTTCGGCACGTGTCTCGTAGAAGGCGCCCGTCTTGTTGGCCGCAACCGTCCACGGCCATGGCGCATTGTCCCGGCCATGACCGCTCTCGACGCGCCCGATGGCACCGAGCAGGCCCTGGGGCAGTCGGAACTCTTCCTCTGCATCGTGCGCCGCCTGCTGGCAGTCCTGGGGATCGGCCTTTGCAGACGGATGAACGGCGAGTGCCAGGAGCTGCACTGCCAGCAGAAGCGTCCCGGCAAGCCAGCGCCGCATGTCAGGCAGACAATGCGTAGCCGGCGCCACGAACCGACACGATGATCTGGTCGTCGCTGTCACGGGACGACAGCTTCTTGCGCAGACCCACGATCAACTGGTCGACCGCGCGATCCTCGGACCCAAGCGGACGCCGCAGCGCCTGACGACAGAGTTCCTCGCGCGAAAGCGGCTCTCCGCGGGCAGCGACCAGCAATTCGAGGGCCTTCCCCTCTGCGCCGGTCAGCGGAATCCTGTCGCCATTTTCGACGATCACGACGCGCTTGCGAAGATCTACCTCTGCATGCGCCAGGCGGAGCGTTGTAGAAGCTTCCGGCCGGATCTCATTGTTCCGGCCCCGGGCCAGCCTTCGATGCACCGCGCGGATGCGGGCGACCAGCTCGCGCATGGATGGCGGCTTAATGATATAGTCGTCGGCACCAAGCTCGATGCCAACCACGCGCTCTGCTTCCTCGCCGTTGCCGCTGAGAACGATGATGCCGCAATCGCCGGTGCGGAGCAGCCATGGGATCAGTGAGATGCCGTTCGTGTCGGGCAACTCGAGATCGAGCAGCACGATGTCCGGGCCGAAGGTCTCCTTGAGCAGCATGGCCTCGCGGCCGCTACGCGCAATCTGTGCCGGCATTCCCGACCGGATCAGGAAGCGCAGAAGCATATCCCCGATTGCAGGGTCGTCCTCGACGATCATCACCGATGGTCCCTGAGGCTCTAGATCGTCTAATCGTGCCACGGTTCAGGCCTTCCAGCCGTGCGTGGCTGCTAGAACTTGACTATTCAGCCAAGGTATAACGCAATTCTAACGTTTAGGACAGATCCGTTTTTGAAGTGACTCGATCCCGCAAGAGACTTTTCAGGCTAGAGAACGCTTCTTTTGACGGTATTCAAAACCTGAGATCCAAGTTGATAAAACGAGAACGGTTTCTGGAGCAGGTTCTGTCCAGGCTCGACCAAGTTCCCATTTAACGATCCGTCATCGGCGTAGCCGCTCACGAACAAGACGGGCATATCCGGGAGTATGACGTTCAGCCGTTGCGCAAGATCAGGCCCGTTAATGCCGCCGGAGAGTTCGATGTCGCTCAGGAGCAGGTCTGGTGATGCTCCGCACATCACGGCAGACAGCGCCTGCTGTGCGTCTGCGGCCTCGATGACCATGTAGCGCAGGCGACGCAGCATGCGGGCAGTCTGATGGCGGACAAGATCCACATCCTCGACCAGAAGTATCGTCTCGCCATTTCCGGATGGCGGCTGCGACTCCACGGCGACCGATGCGGTGCTGTTGGCGGTGCTGTCTAGGCTACGAGGGAGATAGAGCGTGATCGTGGTGCCGGTTCCCGGCGTGCTTACGATACCGACATGACCCCGTGACTGCTTGACGAAGCCGTAGACCATCGAAAGTCCGAGCCCGGTACCGGCCCCAGACGGCTTCGTCGTGAAGAACGGCTCGAACACATGAGAGAGATGCTCCGAGGCAACGCCGTAACCTGTATCCGCGACGTCTATCCGCACGTAGTCGCCTGGTTGCAGGCCATCCCTTTCCGGTGGGCTATCGGCCGTGATGACAGTGGTGCTGAGGCGGATGGTGAGCGTCCCGCCATCTGCCATGGCGTCGCGCGCGTTGACGGCCAAGTTGATCAGGGCATTTTGCAACTGCGTCGCATCGATCAGGGCGTGGCATGATGCGCAATCGAACGTCAGGGCAATGGTGATCAAAGGCCCGGCCGAACTCTTGATCAGGCCGGTCATCTCGCGAAGCAGTTGCGCCACGTTAACCAGTCTTGGCGCGAGTGGTTGCTTGCGCGCAAACGCGAGCAGCTGATGGACCAGATCCGCGGCAGAGCGTGCAGCCTGAAACGCGTCTTCGATGGAGCCACTATCGTGCCTGGAGCCGCCTTCATCGATTTGAAGCAGCTCGAGATTGCCCATGATGACGGTCAGGAGATTATTGAAATCATGCGCAATCCCGCCCGTCAGCAGGCCGATCGCCTTCATCTTGGCTGCCTGGCGATCCCGGGCATCCGCTTCGATCTGGCGGCTGATATCCTGGAGCGATACTGTTGTTCCTGATCCGTGGCCAACGCCGCGCATCGCGAAGTAGCGTTCTGGAGCATCTGCCTGGCTGGGCCAGCGGATCGTGCAGGACATCTCGGAACGCGTGTCCGCGGCATGGCGCAAAGACGCTTCGATCTGTTCCAGGACCGGTGCGGGGAAAAGCGCCCAGAGGGGGCTGCCCGATGCGCTGGTGAGGTTGCCGCCACCTGAGGTGTTGTCGAGGCTGCCGCTCGAGCAGATCGAGCCGAGGGAGAGTAGCGTCCGGGCTTCCTCGTTGGCGAAAATCGGCTGCCAAGCCTCGTCCACTGCCAGCACCGCATCCGGCATCGCGCTGAACACCGCCTCGATCTGTCTGCGGGACTGGTCCGCCATCCTGTGCAAGGCGGTGACCTTTTCCACCTCCGCCCGGCGTTCCTCCAGCAGCTGAATAACGTCGAGTGTGTGCGAAGCGCTGTAGACCAGTTGCTCCAGGCTGGAACGTTCGATTGCCTCAAGTCTACGGCGCGTCTTCAGCGTGACCAGCAGGACGCCTTCCAGGCATCCTTCGCGGGTCAGCAACGAAAAGCTGTCGCCACCGGGCTTCCTGCCGCGACCGGCGCCCAGGTCCAGGCCCGGTGGCAACACGACGCAGGTTGCGTGCGGATCGACCAGCATTGCACTGTCAGCTTCCAACTGCCTGAACAGCGATGCGCGGTCGAGCTGCTGTGAAAGCCGCACTATGCTGGTGGACAGGTGGGCCAGGCGGCGGGCCTCGCGGACCTCCAGGCGCTCAAGGCGGAGGCTGAGTGCCAGCAGCAGGGCAATGATCAGCAGGGTTCCAATCGCAAGCCGGCCGGTGGCAATCTGCCAGGGTTGCATCGCGACCATCCGGGGTGTGCCGACAATAACCGTGAGCGATCGTCCGGGGATCGGCGCAACCACACATAGGCAGGTTCCGAGCGGACGGCTTCGCGCGTCCAGGATCGCGTCCGCACCCGACTGCACAACCAGTCTGCCGAGATCATCCACCAGAGCGACGGTGACCCGCGCGCCGCTGCCCAACCGGGCGTAGTGCCGGGCAAGCCAGTCGGTATCCAACATGATGGCCGCACGCGTCGCGGTACGGTCCGTAACGGCCCGGTCCGCCAGCACCGTGCCGACGGGCGCCGCGATGCTTGGCTGCTCTGCAGGCACCAGCCGGATCGATCGGACCCCGCCGACAGGCTGCGATACCGCAGGGGGATGCCCTGACGTGCCTTCGCGGCGTAGGCTGGCAACCGCTGCATCCGCGCTGCCGAGGACCGCCTGTGTCTGTTGCATAGCGAGCTCAGCGACGCTGCTCCTGGTTGCCAGGTCCTGTCGCACGGATCGCGCATGGTCGGACGTGACATGCAGCAGGAATAGCAGCAGGATCGTGACGACCGTGACCGCGGTCACCAGATGAAGCGCGCCACGCGGTCTCCAGGCAGATAAACCAGGAACGATCCGGTATGGATCAGGCCGCCTGAGCGGCATCACTCATACCCTTGAAGCCGAGACCGGGCCTGTATGCTGTCGATGGACGGTCCGGTGGCGTGTCGTTCAGGATATAGCCCAGGCCACGAACCGTCTCGATGAGATCGTGGACGCCACAGGCCGCAAGCTTCTTGCGCAGCTTGCACACGAAGACGTCGATCGTCCGGGCGTTCGGCGCGTCCCGGCCGCCATAGAGCTGGTCGAGCAGGACGTCCTTGGTCAGGATTGCACCCTTGCGAAGCACCATGGCTTCCAGAAGCTCGTATTCTTTGCTGGTCAGGGTAATTGGAACCCCGTCCAGCCGCAACGAGCGGCGGATCATGTCGAAGCGCAGTGGACCGATCGCGCAGATCGCCGGATCGGCGCCGCGAAACCGGCGCACGATGGCCCGGATCCGCGCTGCCAGGATTTCGATCCGGCATGGCAAGGCGACGATATCGTCCACGCCCGCTGCGAAGCAGCCGATGCTCTGCTCCAGGCCGATGTCGGCGCCGAGCACCAGGATCGGGACAGTCGCATGCATCAGTCGAAGCCCGGCGATCGCCGAACCATCAGCCCCTGCAAGTGCGACATCCAGAAGGAGCATGTCGAGATCGTAAAGTCCGGCCAGTTCCGAAACGTCATCAAGGTCATCGCATGCCTCGGTCTGAACGCCTTGTTCCTGCAACAGGCTGACGAATGCGAGCGTGCGTGGATTGATTGAAGCAATGGCCACGCGCATCTGACAATCCTTCTTACAGACCAACCGACTATATAAGCAATGTTTATCGAAATTTAACTGAATGTCGGTGGCTAAGCTTGTGAGATTATGTCAACACTATTTTAGATACTTGGGACCATTATGGATAGCGGCAGCGTCATATAGGTCAATTGCCTCGAAATCCGTAATAGCGAGGACTATCCGTGTTGATACCGCAAGGGCAGCCGGTTCGGCTGTTCTTCCTGAACGTGTGCAGGCAGCCATCCTTGACTTGATGGTTGATCGTGACTGCGACCCCAGTGGGATCCCGAAATCGTCCGGGTCGCCCCACGCGCCGACAGTAAAACACCCGGCGCCCCCCGATGACGACCATACTCGAGCAAGAAGTCGAGGTTCTACCGATAGACTCGAAGCCGGATTTTGCCGGCGTCGCGATCGGCACGTGTGATCTCACAGTCAGGGCGGGGTGCTCATATTCAGCAAACCCCCGTTCGCCGCCTGCAACACGAATGATCACGCCGTGGGCGGACGGGTGCTGCAGCCGTAGCAATACGGTCCCCCGAGCGCGGCGGCATTTCGATGCCCCGTTTGCAAGGAAATCCGCGCTTATGCGTGATCTAAGCATCCGGCCGTAGCGGCGCTACGTCCGTTGGAATACGGATCAGACGGTGACGACAACCTTACCGATCTGTTCGTTCGACTCGAGAAAGCGATGCGCATCCTGGATCTGGTCGAGTGTAAACGTGCGTGCGATCACCGGCCTCAGCGCGCCCGACGCCAGACCGGCAACGATAAAGGCCTTGGCGCGACCGAGAGCCGCATCGTCGGCGACGACCTCGCTGTAGAGATAGCCTTTCAGCGTCAGGCATTTTCCAAGCACGGTGAATAACGGGAAAGGCGTCGGCTCCGGACTCAGCGCACCATATTCCAACAGGATACCGCCTTGTTTCATGCTCGCTGTCAGCGGTTCGAAAGAAGGCCCCCCGACTGGATCGAAAACGACGCGCGCGCCTGTGTTGCCGGTGATCTCCATGACCCGTGCGACCAGATCCTCTTCCTCGACCGCAACCACGTAATGTGCTCCGGCATCGAGAAGCGCCTGCCGCTTGGCACTGGTGCGCGTGGTGGCGATCACGATGGCACCCACCATTCGGGCCATCTGGAAGGCAGCAAGACCGACGCTGCTCGACGCCGCGGTGACGATCACGACATCGCCTTCGCCGAGCTTCGCCTGCTCGATCAGCGCGCCCCAGGCGGTGACATACTGCATCCAGGAAGCGGCGGCCTCTGCAAACGACAATCCCTGCGGATGCTTCACGACGAGACGCGCCGGCACATTTGCCAGTTCGCCATAGGTGCCCCAGTGCGCGATATCGAGTGCCGGGATCACGCTGACGACATCACCGATGTTCACACCAGTCACCGACGCACCCACAGCCTTCACGATCCCCGCCGCCTCGTAACCGAGCCGGCTTGGGAAGACGGCTTCCTGTAGATAGGCGTGATTACGGAACATCACCTCGGCCCGGTTGATCCCGATCGCTTTTACTGAAATCTGCACCTCATCGTTTGCTGGAGCTGGAACCTCGATATCATCGATCTGGAGAACGCTGGCATCGCCATAACCGTGGATCCGAACAACACGCGACATGCCTAAACTCCCTCGATTATCTAATGAACGTTATATATCGTTCGAGATCTACCGGGCAAGCAGGTCTTTATCAACCGTTCGAGATTGGAATTCCTATGGCAGCGGAGACTGTGCCACGTCGAGCTGCAGGCCGCCCCCGGGAATTCGACGCGAACGTAGCCCTCGACAAGGCGGTCCGGCTTTTCTGGCGCCATGGTTATGAAGCGACCTCGATGGCCGATCTTGTCGCGGCACTCGGGGTTGGTGCGCCGAGCCTGTACGCCGCCTTCGGCAACAAGGCTCAACTGTTCGCCAAGGCATTGGAACGTTACGCGGCAACCTTCAGCGTGACGCTCTACGGCGTGATCGACGATCCCTCCCTGACGACACAGGCCACCGTCGGGAAACTGTTCGATCAGGCAGCCCGGCAATTCTCGGAACCGGGGACTCCAGGCGGATGCTTTATGTATTCGGCTGCGGCTGCGGTTTCACCGACATCCGGGGCAATCGAGGCGTTGTTACGGGGTAAGCGCGCGGAATTCGAGACGCGGCTGGCTACGCGACTGGTGCAAGGCATTTCGCGCGGCGACTTGAGCGCGAACATCGACCCTATTGCCACCGCAAAATATCTCAACTGTATCCTGCAAGGCATGTCGCTCCAGGCGCGCGACGGCGCCAAGTATGCGGACCTGAAGTCAATGGCGCAGCGGGCACTCGCCAGTTGGACCCGGGCCCCCAGGGATGATACCTAGGACAGCCATTTCTGGACTGTGTTGCGCTCGCTGATTATTCCGGCTGAGGGCATTCCGGGAAACTATGATCAAGGCGCATTAATGCTTGAGCGTTAGGGTCAAGTCGCGATTATTGAGCTGCTGCCGGTTTCGTGGACACCGAGATTAGGGTGTTTCATGAGATTGGAGGGTGGAGATGGTACGGCGACAGTTCAGCCGAGAGTTCAAGCTGAAGGCGGTCCGGCTGGTCAAGGAGCGTGGTGTTTCGGTGGTGCAAGTCAGCCGAGACTTGGATGTCGGCGAAAACATCCTGCGGCGTTGGATCAAGGAGCTCACTGCGGATCCTGGGCAGGCCTTTCCGGGTCACGGCCAGGTCAAGCCCGAGCAGCAGGAGATCGATCGGTTGCGGCGTGAGGTCGCCAAGCTCAAGGCTGAGCGCGACATTCTAAAAAAAGCCGCGGCCTACTTCGCGAGGGAGTTGTTGTGAAGTTCGGCTTCATCGCGAAACATCGAGGGATCTGGCCGGTGCGGTGGCTTTGCGAGGCGCTCGATGTCTCGCGCAGTGGGTTTCATGCCTGGCTCTCCCGGTCGCCCAGTGCCCGGGCGCGCGGTGACGAGGTTCTCGGCGCCCAGATCAAGGCCAGCTTCGTCGGCAGTGACCGGACCTATGGCGCCCGGCGGGTCTGGCACGACGTGCTGGCCGAGGGGGCCGCATGCGGGCTGCACCGTGTCGAGCGGTTGATGCGTGAGCACGCCTTGCGGGCAAGGCCACGCCGCCGGGGTCTGCCTTCGGACAAGGGCACCCGGCACGAAGCGGCAGACAACGTGCTGGATCGCCAGTTCGACGCCACGACGCCAAACCAGAAGTGGATCGCCGACTTCACCTATCTCTGGACAGCCGAGGGCTGGCTCTACGTAGCGGCCGTCATCGACCTGTTTTCACGCCGCGTGGTGGGCTGGTCGATGAGCGCGACCATGACCGCCCAGCTCGTCGCGGATGCGCTGATGATGGCGATCTGGCGCCGCGGTAAACCAAACGCGCTGCTCCACCACTCGGATCAGGGAAGCCAATATAGCAGTGAGCAGTTTCAGAAGCTCCTAGTGGATCACGGCGTCACATGCAGCATGAGCCGGTCGGGTAACGTCTGGGACAATGCAGCGATGGAGAGCTTCTTCTCCTCGCTGAAAACCGAGCGAACAGCTCGCAAGGTGTATCGCACCCGGGACCAGGCCCGGGCTGACGTGTTCGATTACATCGAGCGGTTCTACAACCCGCGCCGACGCCACTCGACCATCGGATATCTGAGCCCTATGGAGTTCGAGCGTATCAAAGCGTCAGCTTAAGTTGTGTGTCCACAGAACCGGCAGCAGCTCATATCGAACCTCTTTCAGGTTCCGCTACTTCAAACCTCACGGTCACCTGCCGCCTCGTCCGGGCTGATCCCACCCCTGCAGCAGCCACCGTCTCCACCGTCGGGCACGATGCAGCGACATCTACCAGGCAAGAGCGCGCCGGGCGATGACGGCGCCCAAGGCGGCGACCAGCAGGACGGCCAGCGGATACCAGATGGCGACGAACATGCCGCCATCGTTCTTGCAGGCGAGCGAATAGGCTGCGGCGCCCAGTGCGCCGGCCAGCATCCCGGCGATGGCGCCTGCTAGAGCGGGACGGGTAGAGGCACCGAGCCGCAACACGCCGATCAGGATGGTGAGCGGCACGACCGACGCGATCAGGATCGCCAGGATGCATCCCGGCACCGAGATGGTCTCGGCGCCCAGCACCGACAAGCCGGATTGGTCCGTGGCGGCGCGGAACGCCAGCAAGACGGCCGCCGGAAGAAGCGCCATGAGGGTCAGTCGCCCACTCCCGGGCAACGCGGCCCGGCTGGCCAGAAGCAGTCCGCCCGCACTCAGCATCAGCATGCTGACGATTTTGTAGATAAGAGGCGCATGATGACCCGCAGCGAAATCGGGACCGACGCCGAACACCGCCAGCACCAGCGCCACGGAGATGGTGAAAGAGCATAGGGCCGCGACGATCAGGACGGTGTTGAACCCGCGAGGCCCCGCCACGCGACCGCTGCCCGCCTGTCGCGCGAGACTACCGATGAGGTCGTTGGTATTCAGGGTGGATACCATGTCCTGTTTCCTGGTCACGGGGCATTTTCCCGCTGCGACTTCGCCATAAGACGCCGCAGCGCGCGATGATAGGACACCCGGACCGACCCTTCGCTCGTTTGAAGCTGCTCGGCGGTGGCCCGCACGGTGGCGCCGTCCACGCCGAGGGCGCGGACGACCTGACGCTGGCCCTGTGGCAGGTCGGCAAGGTATCGGTCGATGTCCGATAGGGTCCGGTCCGGGTCCTCGATGGGGGCCTCGAAGATCTCCGTCATCTCCTCCATCGTGAGGTTTACCCGTCGCTTCGCCTCGCGGCTGAGGCGTCGGGACGCATCGATGAACTTGTAGCGGGTGATCGTGAACAGCCACGGCATGAACGGCCTTGCGGCGTCCCACGTGTGCCGCTTGCCATGCAACCCGATCAGGATCTCCTGCACCACGTCCTCGGTTTCCTCCACGCCGAGGCCTGCGCGGGCAAGGCGTGACCGGATCAGCCTGCGCAGCATGACGGCGATCTCCCTGAGAAGGACTTCATAAGCTGCAGCATCTCCCCGGCGCTCTGCACGCATCGCCGCTGCCCAGTGGTCCTCGCGCACGGTCACGCTAGGGAGTTCGGTGGCGATGGGGGGGACGTTAGCTGCGCTGCAAGCATGCCAGCCATGTGCCGCTTTCTCTCCGCGATGTGTTTCACCGTCGGAATCCAGATCGAACACTCCATCGAAGCATCTGCTTTCATACGGCAGGCAGGCGCCAGGTCTGCCGTTCCGGCCCGACCTTCAACCAAGGACATCAGTTCCATGCGTATCATCGACATCAGGCTCGCCGCCACCTCGGCCATGTTCGTGGCCGCGTCGTTAGCCGCTACGGGCGCCGCCTTTGCCCAGGTGCCCCCGCGCACGCGTGGCACGATCACCGCGGTCAGCGGCAGCGAGGCCACGCTCCGCACCGCGATGGGCAAGGTCACGATCAAGCTCGCCGACGATACCGGCTATGTCGGCGCCAAGAAGTCCAGCCTCGACGACGTCAAGCAGGGCAGCTTCATCGGCACCGCTGCGACACCCGCCGCGGACGGCACCCTGCGCGCGCTCGAAGTCGCGGTGTTCCCGGAATCAATGCGCGGCGCCGGCGAGGGCAACTATGCCTGGGATCTCGGCAAGGCCGGCTCGATGACCAATGGCACCGTCAGTTCGATGACCAACGGCACGGTCAGCAAGATGTCGGGCGGTTCGGCATCGGGAAGCTCGATGACCAACGGCACGGTCGGCTCCAAGACCGCGCACGGCCACTCGCTGATGGTCGACTACAAAGGCGGCCAGAAGACGATCATGGTGCCGGATAGCGTACCGGTCGTGGCGCTCGAGCCCGGCGACAAGTCGCTGCTGAAGGCCGGTGCCAAGGTCGTGGTGTTCGGCCCGGTCAACGGCACGACGGTCGATGCGAAGAGGATCATCGTCGGCGAGGACGGCGTGAAGCCGCCGATGTAAGTGCCGGCATAACGACAAGCCAAGGACGCACAACAGGCGGGTTTAGACCGGGATGACCGTATTGACGAACGAGAACTCTTTATAGTTCGTCTGACGGTCATCCATCCGCTGGTCGTGCGCCTGACCGGTTAATCAACGCATCAGCATTGCTGGTGATGGTGGCAAGCGCGTGGCAGATCTACAATTCCTCGCCGCCGCTGCCCTCCTCCTTTTCGCACTGGGTGCCGCTGGGCGGCTGGCTTGGCGGCGGCATTGCCTGGCATCTCGCGGCGATGTGGCTGCTGGCCGGCAATGCTCTGATCTGTTTCAGCTCCGGCATGGCCGGCCGCCACTTCAGTAAGGTCCTTTTCGCTAGAGACTGGGCAGAAGTCCGCCATCGATCCGCAGGTTGACGCCCGTTATGTATCCCGCGATCGGACTAGCAAGAAAGGCGACCGCATCCGCTACTTCTTCGACCCGTCCCGTGCGTCCAACCGGAACATTGGCAAACAGCGGCAGGACGATACGTTCGATCTCGTCCCATGGCGCATCCTGACGGGCCAGGCCACGCTCGGCTGCGACTTCCCGGAAACGGATATCGCCCGTGATGCTGTGGATCGTGCCGGGAGAAATCGCGTTGACCGTCACGCCGTGGGCCGCCACCGCCTTCGACATCGATACGGTCATGGCGTTCATGGCTGCCTTGCACGCGGAGTAATCGGGTGAGGAGGGCGGAGGCATCATCCCGGCAATGCTCGATATGTTGATCACGCGGCCCCATTTCGCGTGCTGCATGTTCGGCAGCAGGCGTCTGGTGATCCTGAGGGCAGCCAAGACATTCCTGTCATAAGCCGCCGCCCACGAGCCGGGCTGAATATCGGTCCAACTCTCCGTCGAGCCACCCGAGCCGCCGGCATTGTTGACCAGAATGTCGATAGATCCCGCTAGAGATTCAGCTTCCTCCACAAGTCGTTCTACATCTTCATCGCTCGTGAGATCGCCGCCGACGGCAAAGGCACGCCCGCCCTCGGCGATGATGGCGTTGGCGACTTGCTCGGTCCGGACCCGATCGCGGCCATGGACGACGACGATCGCCTTCTCACGTGCAAGAGCTGTCGCGATAGCTTCGCCAATTCCTTTGCTGCTGCCGGTGACCAGGGCCGTCTTTCCGCTCAATTGCAAATCCATTGATAGTCCATCAGTTTGTTGGTCCAGATGGATTTCATATGACGATGGGCAACACAATCAGGCACTTAAAAGTGCCTATCGCGCGCGAAAGCCGGGCTGTGTGCCTGGGTCCGGACGGTGCGGTAGCCCATGTGAGCCGAACGATGAAGATGATCCAGGGACGTTGGAAACTCCCGATCCTCTTCCGGCTCTACGCAGATCCTGCGATGCGGAGTTCGCAACTGCGGCAGGACTTGCCTGCTGTCTCCCAGAAGATGCTCACACAGCATTTGCGCCAACTGGAAGCGGATCGCCTTATCGAGAGAACGGATTTCGGTGAGAAGCCTCTGCGGGTCGAATACCGATTGTCCGAGCTGGGCAGGAACCTCTTACCCGTTCTCGTGGCACTGCGTGATTTCTCAACTCTCCAGATTGCTGAGTGACAGCATCTCCGAAGATGCGGTCGCGGTCCGAAACGAAGATCACCCAGAAGTTCGAATGGCGCTGAGCTCGGTGAGGGCGAAGAAAAAGCCGCGCAGGCTCAGTGGTCCCGACCGCTAGAACCACGATCGCGCATGCAGCCCCACGATGTCTGACAAACCTCCTTGATATTGCAGGCTGAACTCGCGTCCGGTCCTGGGCCACCAAGGCGCCTCAGGCTCTCCCCAACCACGATCGACACTCCCGGCTTGGTTCGAGCCGATTTTAGAGGGATGATCGTGCCTCCAACCAGAAGGCCGTGAAACGGCCCGGACATGCCAGGGGAGGCATTTTATGTCGTCGATCGCGGGAACCGGCCGGATTCGTCCGGAAAGACAGCGCACGCTCATGCCCAACGCCCGCTGGCTCATGGTCTGGCTGTGTTTCCTGGCGCTGGCAATCAACTACACCGATCGCGCCAATCTCGCGGTCGCAGCCCCCAGCATCAAGCACGCGCTGGGCGTCGACGACACCACGATGGGCTTCCTGCTCGGGTCGTTCTTCTGGACCTACGCGCTGATGCAGCTGCCGGCCGGATGGCTGGTGGACCGGTTCGGAGCGCGACTGATGTTCCCGCTGGCGGTGTGCTGGTGGTCGCTGTTCACCGCCATGACCGCGCTGGCGAACTCCGCCGCCACGCTGTTCGGGTTCCGGCTGCTGCTCGGTGCCGGCGAGGCCGGCGGCTATCCCGCATCGGCCAGGGTGGTCGCGCGCTGGTTTCCGCCGCAGGAACGCAGCCTCGCCTCCTCGATCTTCGATTCCGGTTCGCGTGCAGGCAATCTGGTCGCGATCCCGCTCTGCTCCTGGCTTATCGCGACGTTCGGCTGGCGCGCATCCTTCGTGGTGACCGGCCTGCTCGGGTTCGTCTGGGCGGTGGGCTGGCTGATGATCTACCGCAAGCCTGAGAACCATCCTGCAGTGACACCCGAGGCGCTGGCCGAGATCGAGGCGGGCCATGCCGTTCCGGATGCGGACGAGCCGCCGATACGGTGGATCACGCTGTTCCGCTATCGGACCATCTGGGGCATGATGTTCGGCTTCTTCTGCCTCAACTTCGTGATCTATTTCTTCATCACCTGGTTTCCGACCTACCTGATGACGGCACGACATTTCTCGCTCAGGCAGTTCGGAACATACGGCCTTATTCCTGGCTTGATCGCCATACCCGGCGGATGGCTGGGCGGCGTGACGTCGGACTGGCTCTACCGTCGCGGCTGGAGCCTGACCGCGGCGCGCAAGACCTGCCTGGTGGGCGGCATGCTGGTCTCCTCGGTCATCACCCTGGCGGCCATCGTTCCTGCCGCGTGGATGGCCCTGGTGCTGTTCGGCATCGCCTACGCGGCGTTGGCCTTCACGGCCGCGAGCATCTGGTCGCTGCCGGGCGACGTGGCGCCGACCAAGGGTCACGTCGCGTCGATCAGCGGCATCCAGAACTTCGCATCGAACCTTGCCGGCGTGGTGACCACCAGCTTCACCGGCGTCATGCTGACAATCACGCATGGCTCGTTCCTGATCCCGCTGGCGACGGCGGGTGGCCTGTGCCTGCTCGGTGCGGCGACCTACCTCTTCGTGGTCGGTCCGATCGAGCCGCTGCCGGTGATGTCGAGGCGGCACGCATGATGTCGCCGGATGGGCATACCGGGCCGGGCCGGATCACATCCCGTCAGCGGCGGCTGCTGGGACAGGCGCTGGAACTCGAGGATTTCGCGGGGCTGGTCAGACCTTTCCTGCCGCGCGCGGTGCATGGCTACGTGACCAACGGTGCCGACTCCGGCGGCGTGGTGACAAGCAACCGCACGATCTTCGATCGCTGGCGGATGGTGACACGCGTGTTGCGCGATGTCAGCGCTCGCACGCAGGCGACCACCCTGTTCGGGCATGAATATGCCGCTCCCTTCGGTATCGCGCCGATGGGCTCCGCCGCCGTGATCGCGTTCGACGCCGATAACCGGATGGCGCGGGCCGCTGCTTCTGCCAACGTCCCGTTCATTCTGAGCGCCAACTCCATCACGCCGATGGAGGAGGTCGTAAAAGCCAATCCGGACATGTGGTTCGCGGCTTACCAGTCTCCCGATCATGCCAAGATCGAGCGGATGGTCGAGCGTGTCGCACAGGCAGGCATCAAGGTGTTCGTGCTGACGGTCGACGTGCCGGTCGGTTCCAACCGCCCGGCCGACGCGCGCACCGGCTACACCATGCCGCTCAGCCCGACCCCGCGCCTTGCTCTCGACTCCATCCTGCATCCGCGCTGGCTGGTCGGCACCGGCATGCGCACCCTGTCCCGGCGCGGCATGCCGGCGATCAGCAATGTCGAGGCGAACGAGCCGATCGGGCTGTTCTCGCGCAATGTCGGCCGCGTCACCGGTTATAGTTCGTTTACCTGGCGCGAAGCGGAGTTGATCCGCAAGCTGTGGAAGGGGCCGTTCGTGCTGAAGGGCGTGCTCGCAGCCGAGGATGTCCGGATTGCCCGCGAAGGCGGTATCGACGGGATCGTCGTGTCCAACCATGGCGGCCGTCAGCTGGGCTGCGCCGTCTCGCCGATGGAAGTGCTGCACGAGATCAAGGCGAAGAGCGGCGACATGACGGTTATCGTCGATAGCGGCTTCCGGCGCGGCACGGACCTGCTCACGGCCTGCGCGCTCGGCGCCGATTTCGTACTGGTCGGCCGACCGTTCCTCTACGCGACGGCGCTGGCGGGCGAGGCGGGGCTGCGCCACGCAATGTCGCTTCTGGCGCGCGAAGTGGATATCGGCATGGGCCTGTTGGGCGTGCGGACCCTGGCGGAGCTAGGACCGGAATACCTGCGCGCGACGACAGGAAGCGTGCACGAGCACCAGCCGGAGTACTGAAAGCGCGTCGCATGGACGAATCCCCCCAACCCGGCTGCACGCTTGCCTATCGGCCCGGAATGGCCTCCCCCTGATCTCGCGCGGGCTTCTGGACTGCATCGGAGGTGACCGGCTAAACCGCGCTCGCGCAGAACCTGGAACAGTGTCTCGAATGGACAGCCTGCTTTTCCGATCCGACACCCTTGCCCGGCCGGGCGTCGAAATGCTGCCTGGCTCCCTCATCCGCGAGGTCGCGCAGGAGGGGCTCGGCCTGCAGGGTGTCATCCCGCTCTGGTTCGGCGAGCCGGACTCGGTGACGCCGGGCTTCATCCGCGACGCGGCCAAGCGTGCGCTCGATGATGGCCAGACCTTCTACACCTCCAACTACGGCATCTACCCGCTGCGCGAGGCGATCGCGCGCTATCAGGGCCGCCTCGGCCGCATCAGTGCGCCGGAGCGCGTTTCCGTCACGTCCTCCGGGGTGAACGCGATCCTGCTGGCCTGCCAGACCATCCTGGCGCCGGGCGACCGGGTCGTCCTGCCGGTGCCCGCCTGGCCGAACCTGGCCGGCATCGCGGCCGTGGTGGGCGCCGAGGTCACGGCGGTTCCGCTCCGGCTGCATGAGGCGCGGTGGCAGCTGGACCTGGACGAGCTGCTTGCCGCGCTGACACCGGACACGCGGATGGTGATCCTGAATGCGCCCGCCAACCCGACCGGCGCGATGCTCACGCGCGACGAAATGGTCGTGATCCTGGCGCACTGCCGGCGGCACGGCATCTGGATCCTGGCTGACGACGTGTACGAGCGCGTGGTGTTCGAGCGCGACGTCGCACCGTCTTTCCTCGAGCTGGCCGATGTCGACGATCGGGTGGTTTCCATCAACTCGTTTTCCAAGAGCTGGGCGATGACCGGCTGGCGCCTTGGCTGGATCACCGCTCCGCCGGCCCTGATGTCGGCGTTGGGCAAGATCACCGAGTTCAATACCTCCTGCGCGCCGGGCTTCGTGCAGAGCGCCGGCATCGTGGCGCTGGAACAGGGAGAGCCATTCGTCGCGGCGATGCGCGCCCGGTTGCAGTCTCGGCGAGATATCGCCGCCGATCTGCTGGACGCTATTCCCGGCATCACGACACCGCGGCCGGAAGGGGCGATGTATGCCTTCATGCGCATCGCCGGCTGCACCGACAGCCTGGCTCTGGCGAAGAGCCTGTTGCGCGAGGCGCGTGTCGGCGTGGCTCCTGGCCGTGCCTTCGGCGAGTCCGGGGAGGGTTGCCTTCGTCTGTGCTTTGCAGTCGAGGAGGCCACGCTCCGCGAAGCGATCGGACGGATCGCCGCGTACTTCCGCATGCACCCGCTCGCATAAACTCAGGGCAACGGCCGAAGAACGCGCCTGCGTGATAACGGTGCCTCGATGCGCGCAGGTTACTACCGCAGACCCCCGACCAAACCGACGTCCGGTGCTGCCTCTGCAACACATGCCAACTGTGCAGCGCCGCGTCGCTTGAGCGGGTTCGCGTCCGGAGCGTGGAACGCGTCTCCTGGACAGATGAAGGCCCGAACCGTATTGGCCTCCGTCCGTTCTGCCGTGACATCATGTGAGTGACCCGACCATGGCCGACCAGTTCGCCACCTATCCGAGCCTGAGGGATCGCCGTGTTCTCGTGACCGGCGGCGCCTCCGGCATCGGCGCCAGCATCGTCCGTCATTTCGCGGAGCAGGGCGCGCATGTCGGTTTCCTCGACCTCGACGAGGCTGCCGCCGCCGCCACTCTCGCAGGGATGCCGGAAGGATCGACCGTCCGCTTCGCCAAGGTCGATCTGCGCGACATTCCGGCGCTGCGGCTCGCGATCGCGAGCCTGCGCGACCAGCTCGGCGGGCCATTCACCGTCCTGGTCAACAACGCGGCTCGCGACGACCGGCATGCCATCGACGACGTGACCCCCGAATACTGGGACGACCGCATGGCGACCAACCTGCGCCACCAGTTCTTCTGCGTGCAGGCGCTCAAGCCGGACATGATCGCGGCCGGCGGCGGCTCGATCATCAACATGAGCTCCAACAGTTTCCTGCTGGCGTCGGGCGGCATGCCCGCGTACACCGCCGCTAAGTCCGCGGTGATCGGTCTGACCCGCGGCCTCGCGCGCGACCTCGGCCCGCACCACATCCGCGCCAACATCGTCTACCCGGGCTGGATCATCACCCAGCGCCAGCTCGACCTCTGGATGACCGACGAGGCCGAGCAGAAGCGCGTCAGCGGGCAGTGCATCCCGGACCGTCTCTACGAGCCCGACGTTGCACGCATGGTGCTCTGGCTCGCCGCCGACGACAGCCGCATGGTGACGGCACGCGAGTTCGTCGTGGATGGCGGCTGGTTCTGATCCTGCGGGCGCCGGCCCACACCCTCGTCGCTAGGCGACCGGGCCGAGCGGAACGATGCCGGTCGGATTGATCGTCTTGTGGCTCTGGTAGTAATGCCGCTTGATGTGGTCGAGATCGATCGTCTCGGCGACACCGGGCCACTGCCGCACGTCGGCCACGAAACGCGACAGGTTCGGGTAGTCGACGATCCGTCGCAGGTTGCACTTGAAGTGACCGTGATAGACCGGATCGAACCGTATCAGCGTGGTGAACAGCCGGATATCGGCTTCGGTCGGCACGTCGCCGACCAGATAGCGCTGCCCGGCGAGACGCTGTTCCAGCCAGTCGAGCGTGTCGAACAATCCGGTCACGGCTTCCTCGTATGCTTCCTGCGTGGTCGCGAAGCCGGCCCGGTAGACGCCGTTATTGACCGTCGCATAGACCCGCGCGTTGACCGCATCGATCTCGGCCAGCAGCGACGCCGGCACGTAATCACCTGGGGTGGCGCCTATTGCGTCGAACGCGCTGTTCAGCATGCGCACGATGTCGGCGCTCTCGTTCGACACGATGGTGCGGCGCTGGCGGTCCCAGAGCACCGGAACCGTGACCCGGCCGGTATAGTGCGGATCGGCGGCCGTATAGACCTCGTGCATCAAGCGGGCACCGTTGATCGGGTCGCCAACCACTCCCGGTCCGGGCTCGAAGGTCCAGCCATGCTCGGCCATCAGCCAGTGCGTCACCGAGACGCCGATCATCTGCTCCAATCCCTTGAGGCGGCGCATGATCAGCGTGCGGTGCGCCCATGGGCAGGCGAGCGAGACATACAGGTGGTAGCGCCCAGGCTCCGCCCTGAAGCCGCCTTCGCCGGAGGGTCCCGGCTGGCCATCCGGCGTGACCCAGTTGCGGAACTTGCTGTCCTGCCGCTCGAACCTGCCGTCACGCGTTTCGTACCACTGGTCCTGCCAATGTCCGTCAACCAGCAATCCCATGGTCTCAGTCCACCGCGATCATGACGTCGGACGATTTGATGACCGCACTGGCCAGGCTCCCGACCGCCAGGCCGAGCTCGTCGACCGCCTCGTTGGTGATAGACGCGGTGACGATGGCGCCGCCGGCGATCTCGAGCCGGACATGGGCGGTGGTGGCGCCCTTGGTCAGGGCCACGATCCGCCCGTCCAGGATGTTGCGCGCGCTGATTTTCATGTCATGTCCTACCGACGTCACCGGCTTCGGGGATACGTGATGAGCCGAACGATCCACTTCATATCCGGTTTGCCCCGCTCCGGTTCAACCTTGCTGGCGGCGTTGCTGCGCCAGAACCCGATGCTCCGGGCGGAGATGAGCAGCCCGGTCGCGGTGCTGTGCGAGCGGGTGCTGCCGGTCATCGGGCATGGCGAGTATGCCACCATGTTCGACGATCAGCTCCGCCGGCAAATCCTGAACGGCCTGGTCGACAGCTACTACGCGGGCACGCCGGAGGAGACGGTGCTGTTCGACACCAACCGCGCCTGGTGCGCGCACATGCGCGTGCTGGCGGACCTGCGTCCCGGCGCCTTCGTGATCGCCTGCGTGCGCGATCCGGTCTGGATCATCGACAGCTTCGAGCGGCTGCTGCGCCGGAATACCTACCTGGTATCGAAGCTGCACGGCGTCGCGCACTCGGCCACGGTGTTCGACCGGGTCGAGCAGCTGATGGCGGTGCAGGGTGCGTTCGGTGCCGCCTGGCAGGCGGTGCAGGACGCCTATTACGGCGAGTTCGCGCACCGGCTGATCGTGGTCGATTACGACGAGCTCGTGGCCGATCCGGTCCGTGTGCTGGCGGCCCTGTACGACGTGCTGCAACTGGCACCCTTCGAGCACGATCCGAATGCGCTCGCCTTCGAGGGTGGGCAGGCGTTCGACGCGGCACTCAACACGCCGGGCCTGCACGCGGTCCGGCCCAGGGTCGAGCGCACCCATCGGCGCACCATCCTGCCGCCGCAGATCGTCAAGCGGCTGGCCGGTACCAGCTTCTGGCGCGATCCGGCCCACAACCCGGGCGGCGCCTTCGTCATTGCGCCGGAGTAGACGGGTCCTTCGCGTCGCCTGCCCATACTGCCAGCAGCGCACACCAGATCGCCGCGATCCATAAGCCTTCCAGCCGGACGGTCGGGAACAACGCCGCACCGGCGACGGCACCAAGCACCAGCGCCACCCACAGCATGAGGTAAGGCAGCCACTCCAGCCGCTTGCCGCCGAGCATCGCCCGGGCGAGAGCCTGGCCCATCTTGACCAGCGTCCCGGTCATGTAGGTGACGGCGATGCTGACCTCGCCAGCGCGCTGGATCGTCGCGTTCTCCGCACCCAGCGCCAGCGTCATCAGCGTGATCGGGAGCCTGTCTCCTGCAAGCCAGCCGGACATCAGCGCCTGCATCGCGGGCGACGCTGACAGTGCCGCCAGCCCCAGCAGGACCGCCACCAACGAAAGCACCGCCCGGCGGGGACGCTTTGCCACGTGGCTCACGATCGAGCCCAACACCACGCCCGCCACGAACAACCCGATCAACGCACCGGCCGTCGCCACCGGCTGGCGGGATCGTTCCGCCAGCCCGACCGCGAGGCGGGTCGAGTTGCCGCTCATGAAGGAGACGAAGAACCCCTTCAGCGTCAGGTAGCCTAGCGCATCGACGTAGCCGGCGAGTGCGGCAAGGCCGAGGGCGAGCAGGATGGTGCGGCGGTCCGAGCGGGTCATCTCCACCAAGCTTGTGGCCCGCCCGCTCCGGATTGTCGAAACCGGGCACTCGCCTATGGTGCGGCACTGGTTCGAGGAGAACATCTTGGCTTCCGGCATCACGATCGGCACTCCGACCCACCCACCGGCACCGGGCGGTCCCATACCGGGCGGACCGGTCCCGCGTACCGCGGTCCATGTCGTCGTCGCCTGCTACCTCGGCTGGATGCTGGATTCGTTCGACTACTTCATCACCGTGCTGGTGCTCGACCAGGTCGCGCGCAGCTTCGGCGTCACCACGGGTGCGACGGCGTTCGCGCTGACCGCGACCCTCGCCTGCCGGGTGATCGGCGCCGTGCTGTTCGGGCGGCTCGCCGACCGGTTCGGGCGCCGCCCGACGATGATGGTGAACGTCATCAGCTACGCCACCCTCGAACTGATGTCGGGCTTCGCGCCGACCTTCACGATCTTCCTGATCCTGCGCGCGCTGTATGGCATCGCCATGGGCGGGGAGTGGGGCGTCGGCGCCTCGCTGGCGATGGAGAGCATCCCGGCACGCTGGCGCGGCATGGTGTCGGGGATCCTGCAGACCGGCTACCCGACCGGCTACCTGCTGGCCTCGCTGCTGTACCTGGCGGAACCCTATATCGGCTGGCGCGGCATGTTCATGGTCGGCGCGCTGCCGGCGCTGCTGGTGCTCTATATCAGGACCACCGTGCCGGAGAGTCCGGACTGGCTGCTGCACAAGAAAGTGGTGCGCGAACCGATCCTGTCGGTGCTGCGTCGCCATGTCGGCCTCAGCGCCTATGCGATCGTGCTGCTCACCTGCATGCTATTTTTCTCGCACGGCTCGCAGGACCTCTACCCGTCGCAGTTCCTGGGCCGCTTCCACCATCTGTCGCACCCGACCGTCGTGGTGATGATGGTGATCTACAATATCGGCGCCATCGTCGGCGGCCTGTCGGTCGGCTACCTGAGCCAGCGGATCGGCCGTCGCTGGGCACTGGGTCTCGCCGCCGCAATGGCCCTGCCGATCATCCCGCTCTGGGTGTTCGCGAACGGCGTCGTGCCCCTGGCGATCGGCGGCTTCCTGATCCAGTTCGCGGTGCAGGGCGCCTGGGGCGTGGTGCCCGCCTATCTCAACGAGATCTCGCCATCGGCGATCCGGGGCACGTTCCCGGGCGTGGTCTACCAGCTCGGCAACCTGTTCGCCTCGCCGAACGCCAACATCCAGGTCTGGCTGGCAGGCCTGCCCACCAGCGACATACGCTGGGCGCTGGCCGGGGTAATCGGGGTCGTGGCGATCGCGATCGCCGTGCTTGCCGCTCTCGGCCGGGAAACCCGCTTCGTCCGCATGGGGCTGGAACGCTCGCCCAGCGACATGGCCTCGCCCGTCGGTTCGTCATGACGAACAGGCAGGCCCGGCCGTGCGTCGGTGTCCGTGAGCCTGATCCGGCGGCGTATGGAAGCGCCTCCGGCCGGACATAGGCATCCGGGCAGTCGGCGTCTCGTTCAGGAACTTGCCCAGATGATCCGGTGCAGCCAGACCAGCGTCTCGCGGGTGGTCGAGAAGCCGGCGCTGTCTGCATCGAGGCTATCGAAGCTGAAGCTCGTCGCGGTCCGGTCGCCGGCCACGAACGCTCCGACCGGGCCCTCTCCACGACGCAACAGCACGCGGTCTCCCGGACGGACCGGAACTGCCGGTGACAGGATCAGCGTGCCGCCCTCGCGGAACACCGGCTCCAGCCGGGCGGAGTCGATCCGGACCGCATAGCCGTGCGGATCACCCGGCTGCGGCACCTCGGTTTCTTCCCAGCCCTGCCCACTGGGGTTTCCGGCATCGTCGAACAGCCCGTCGGTGCAGAGCTGCGAGAGCGGTAGCAGCGGCAGACGGTGGGCACGATGGCTGCGTCCGAGGCCGAGCGCGCGGGCACCGCCGACCAGTGCGGTGAAGCTTTCCAGGCTTGCGCCGGTTGCCGACAGCACGCGGGACAGGCTCTCCGTGCTGGGCCAGCGCAGGCCACGGCTGGTGGTGCGCTTGGACCGGTTGAAGGCGGTCGGGTCGAGCCCGGCCGCACGCGCGAGGCCGGACGGGGACAACCCTTTTTCCGCGGCCAGCGTGTCGAGCGCACGCCAGACATCCTCGTGTTTCATCGACATCAGGCGACTTTCATGATCTCCCGGTCGTGTCGCGCGACGCCGGCCTCGGTCATCCGGTAGCTGTCGCCGACATGGACCGCGAAGCCGAGCTGCTCGAGCCGGTCCAGGCAGCGCGCATCCTTCAGTTCGGCCCGGGTGCCGTCCGGCCGGCCCCGGTCGTCGCACAGACTGAGACGATGCAGCGCCGATCGGCAACATGTCTCGAGGTATGGGTCGTTCCACATCGACCCTTGATTGCCGTGCCCGCGACCGACTGGCAAGCCGCCAGACGAACACGCTATCGCCCCGACCCTTTCCAGCCGGCTCCGCATGCGGCAGTTACGGGGCTGCATGACCGTACAATCCCTCGCACTGCCGCTGTTGCGTCGCCTCGACCCCGAACGGGCGCACCGGATCGCGCTCGCGGCCCTGGGTGCCGGCCTCGGCGGCCGTGCCGGACCGCACGAGGATGACGGGCTGTCGGTCGAGGCGCTGGGCCTGCGCTTCCCGAACCCGATCGGCCTCGCCGCCGGCTTCGACAAGGATGCGCGCGCGGTTCGCCCCCTGGCACGGCTCGGCTTCGGCTTTGTCGAGGCCGGCACCGTCACGCTGTTGCCGCAGGCCGGCAATCCGCGTCCACGGCTGTTCCGGCTGCCCGAGGAGGGGGCGGTGATCAACCGCATGGGCTTCAACAATAATGGGCTCGACCGCTTCCTCGACCGGCTGGCCCGCACCCGTGCCGGTGCACCGCTCGGCGTGCCGTTCGGTGCCAACGTCGGCATCAACAAGGAAGGTGCCGACCCGCCGCGCGACTATGCCCGGCTGGTGCAGGCGCTGGCGCCCCACGCCGACTACCTGGTGATCAACCTGTCATCGCCGAACACACCGGGATTGCGCGACCTGCAGCAGGCGGCCCGACTGCGCGATCTGCTCGATGCGATCGTGCAGGCATCGCCGGTCCGCCCACCCCTGCTGGTCAAGCTGGCGCCCGATCTCGCCTTCGAGAGCCTGCCCGAGATCGTCGAGACCGTGGTGCAGGCCGGCCTGGATGGATTGATCGTGTCCAATACCCTGGTCGCACGACCGCCCGGCTTGCGTGGACGGCATGCGGCGGAAACCGGGGGATTGTCAGGCCGGCCGCTCCGCCGGCGCAGCACCGAGATGCTGGCGGAAGTCTCGCGCCTGTCCGCCGGGCGGCTCACGCTGGTCGGTTGCGGCGGCATCGAGACCGGTGCCGACATACTGGAGAAGCTGCAGGCCGGCGCCCATCTGGTCCAGCTCTACACGAGCTTCGCTTACGAAGGCCCGGCGCTGCTGGGCCGGCTCAAGCGCGAATTGCGCGACGCGTTGCGCGACGGCGGCTGGTCCTCGATCGAGGCGGCCCGCTTGCAGGCGCCACACGCGGCAAGGAACAGCTGATGGAACATCTGGACAGTTTCCGGCCGCTGGCCAGCCGGTTCGACGGCTTCATCGTCGATCTGTGGGGCGTCGTGCACGATGGCGTTACACCGTATCCGGGCGCAGTCGACTGCCTGGCCGAATTGCGCCGGGCGGGCCGACGGGTGGTACTGCTGTCGAACGCGCCGCGCCGCTCCTGGTCGGCCCAGGTGACGCTGCGGCGCATCGGCATTCCGGACGACGCGTACGACGGCATCCTGACCAGCGGCGAGGCCACCCGCACCGCGCTGCTCGAGCGCACCGATCCCTGGTTCGCGAGCCTGGGCCGACGCGTCTGGCACCTGGGGCCGGCAAAGGACCACAGCATCTTCGAGGATCTGGACCTGGAACTGGTGGCCAGCCCGGCCGAGGCAGATTTCGTGCTCAACACCGGCCCGGATGACGAGCAGGGCGAGAACGCTGCGGAGCCGTATCTCCCGTCGCTCCGCGACTGCGCCCGCCTCGGCCTCAGGATGGTCTGCGCCAATCCCGATCTCGAAGTGGTTCGCGGCGGCCAGCGGTTGGTCTGCGCAGGCTTGCTGGCACGGTTCTACGAGCAGTTCGGCGGTGAAGTGCGCCAGCTCGGCAAGCCGTACGCCGAGATCTACGGGCCGGTACGGCGGATGCTCGGCCTGCCGGACGACCGGATCCTGGCAGTCGGAGACGCGCTGGCGACCGACATCGCCGGCGCCAAGGCGGCCGGGATCGCCTCATGCTGGGTACTCGGCGGGATCCATGGCGAGATGATCGGCAACGACCATTTGCTTGCAGAACAGGAAGCCTCAGGTGCCGGTCTCGCGCCGATTGCCACGGTGCCAAGCTTCAGCTGGTAGAAGCCTGGCGGCCGGAAGCCGCCAGGCTGGTGACTGGTCTAGCGAGGAGTGCCGCCGGGTGTCGCCGACGGCTGCATGCCCGGGACTCCGCCGGTCGCGGGCATCCCGGTAGAAGGCTGCGTCATTCCCGTTCCGGCGGCCGTCGCGCTGTTGTTCATGCCGGTGCCGCTCATGCCGGTGCCGCTCATGCCGCTGCGGCTCATGCCTGGTCCGCTCATACCGGTGCGGTTCATGCCTGGTCCGCTCATACCGGTGCGGTTCATGCCGGCGGCAGCGGCGGCTGGCCCACCGGTCGGGCTCATGCTCATCGCGCCACCACCCATCGAATTGCCGCCCATCGCGCCGCCGCCCATGGCGTTGCTACCGGTGGAATTGCCGCTCATCGCGGCCGCCGTCTGGGCGATTGCGGACGTGCCGAGCGCTGCACTCATCAGACCGGCGATACAGAAGATCGAAACTGCTTTGGTCGTCATGATCATTCTCCGGGACGCCATTGCAAGACATGGCATCCGGCTGTCACAACGACCATCACGACAGGTGGTTCAGGCAATGCGGCCCTGCATGGTGGGGTCTCAACGCCTCGTGTCAGGCGTTGCCGACTCCACCAACCAGCCGCAGCGGATCGACCCCGACCATGGCCATCGCGCGGCGCCATTTCCGGTCATGATCGGTGCCGAACACGATCGCGTCGCTCGACGGTGCCGGCAGCCAGGCATTCTGCCTGATCTCGGATTCCAGCTGCCCGGGACTCCAGGTCGCATGCCCGAGTGCCAGCAGCGCCTTGGCGGGCCCCTGGCCGTCGGCGATCTCACGCAGCACATCGAGACTGGCGGTCAGCACGATCCCGTCATCGACGGTCAGGCTGCCATCGCCGGTCCAGTCGCTGCTGTGCAGCACGAAGCCGCGAGAACTCTCCATCGGGCCGCCCGAACAGAGCGCGATCCGACGCTTGGGCGGTGCCGGCGCGATCTCGAGCTGGGCCAGCAGATCGTCGAAGCCAGGCTCCACCAGGCGCCGGTTCACCACCAGCCCCATGGCGCCGTCCTGAGGCGAATGCGCGCACAGGAAGATCACCGTCTGTTGGAATGCACGATCCATCAACGACGGCATCGCAATCAGCAGGTAGCCGGTGAGGCTGGCATCGGGGTCGGGATCCATGGAGAACATCATCGTCAGATGTGGCGAAACCTGCGGCCGGCGCAAGGCAAGCGATGCCGGAACTCGACAGCCGGTTGCGGAAACTGCCGGCATTGATGAACTTGATCGTCGCCCGGCCGCTTTCCGGGCAGTCCGTCCCGTTCGGCAGCCAGGTGCTTCATGCCATTCACTCTTGCCTACCTCGACAGCTCGGTCCCGACGATCCCGTCCCGGCCGGGCGCCGACGGTGTCTGGCATGCACGGCCGATCGACCGGCAGGAGCATTTCGGCACCGAACACGCAGCGATGAAGCGCGTGGCGGACCTGTTGCCTGGCCCGAGCTGGCTCGATCTGCGTCTGTATGGACCGGACGGCCGCCGGCTCGCCGACCAGGCCCAACTTGCAGCCCGGCTCGATGCCGGCCCGGAGGTTTCATGACTCTCACCATCTTCATCACCGGCGCGACCGCCGGCTTCGGCAAGGCCACCGCCGAGCGCCTGATCGGCGACGGGCATCGGGTGATCGCCACCGGCCGCCGGCGCGACCGGCTCGACAGCCTGGCCGCACAGCTCGGGCCACGGCTGCTGCCGGTGACGCTGGATGTCACCGACGCCGAGGCGGTTGCCTCCCTGCCCGGAAGCCTGCCCGAGGACTGGCGCGAGATCGACGTGCTGGTCGCCAATGCCGGCCTGGCACTCGGTCTCGGCCCGGCATGGCAGAACAAGCTGGAGGATTGGAACCGGATGGTCGCGACCAACGTCGGCGGCGTGCTGGGGCCGGTGCGGGCCCTACTGCCGGGCATGGTCGAGCGCGACCGCGGCCATGTCGTAACCATCGGCAGCGTTGCCGGCAGCTACCCGTATCCGGGCGGCAACGTGTATGGCGGCACCAAGGCGTTCGTCGCGCAGTTCATGCTCAACCTGAAGGCCGACCTGATCGGCACCGGTGTCCGGGTGACCAACATCGAGCCGGGCATGGTCGGCGGCAGCGAGTTCAGCAATGTCCGCTTCGGCGACGACGACAAGGCGGCCGCGGTCTATCGCAATGCCGACCCGCTGATGCCCGAGGATATCGCCGAGACCATCGCCTGGGTGATCGGCCTGCCGGGGCGGGTGAACATCAACCGCATCGAGATGATGCCGCGTACTCAGGCGTCGGCGCCGCTCGCGATCAAGCGCCGGGAGGACTGACCGCCATGCATGAGGATGTCCGCGCCAACCTCCTGAAACGCTACCGGGTGACGGACGGGAAGGGGTTCTCGCTGTCCGACCACGATCCTGGCGACACCAAAGGCATCGATGTCGGCGAGGAAGAAGCGACGGTGCTGCTGCAGCAGGGAGTCGAGCGGCTCTCGGAGCTGCAGGAAGCATTGTTCGCGAACGGGCGCTGGGCATTGCTGGCGGTGTTCCAGGCGATGGACGCCGGCGGCAAGGACGGCACCATCAAGCACGTCATGTCGGGGATAAACCCGCAGGGCGTGAGCGTGACCTCTTTCAAGCAGCCGGGCCCGGTCGAACTCGGTCACGATTTCCTGTGGCGGATCCATAATGCCGTTCCGACGCGCGGCCGCATCGGCATCTTCAATCGCAGCCATTACGAGGAAGTGCTGGTCACGCGCGTGCATCCGCAGGTGCTGGATAAGCAGGACCTGCCCGACGAGCGTCGCAAGTCGAAGTTCTGGAAGCACCGGTATCGCGACATCCGCAACTTCGAGCGCTACCTGGACGGGCAGGGCACGATCGTCCTGAAATTCTTCCTGCATATCTCGAAGGAAGAACAGCGCACCCGATTCCTGGCGCGCCTCGATGATCCGGACAAGCGCTGGAAGTTCAGCGCCAGCGACCTCGCCGAACGCGAATTCTGGGACGACTACCAGTCGGCGTACGAGGACGCGATCGCCGCCACCGCGCTGCCCGAAGCGCCGTGGATCGTCGTGCCGGGGGACAAGAAATGGTATGCGCGACTGGTTGTCGTCGAGGCGATGATCGATGCGCTGGAAAAGCTCGGGCTGTTCGCCCCGACCGTGGCGCCATCCGATGAGGAGCACCTGGTAAAGGCGAAGAAGCAGCTGGAGGCGGAGGGCTGAGGTTCAAATCCGTTGAATAGTCGATGTCGGCCGCACTCGATCGGGGGACGCGCGGGACGGCGGCTTAGGACGGGCGTTCCTCTTTCGACGGACAGTGCCCGCGCGCTGGATTCGTACTAGCACGGATCCAGCGCTTGTAGGCCGGGCGCTCGCCCGGTACGGGCGCGCAAGGCAAGTATCCGCGAGCTGATATTGTCATCTGCACGAACATTTGGGTGACCGGAGACGCAACGACCGAACACACCGCCGCCGCCACCGCTACAGCGAGGCACAAGGCCGGTCCATCGAACCGTCGACCGCAATGTTTGCCACGATTTCGTTGCCGGCGTTCCGGCCCGATTGCAGGCGCCGGGAAAAGCGTCATCGCTGCCAGCGCAAAGAATGCCACGGCAAGCGGCAGGCCGAGTGCGTCGCGTGGAGCGAGCGCGACCATCGGCGCCCGTGCTTCTATGGCGCGAAAGACCGGTAATAGTCCGGAGAGCGCGAGCCAAAACAGACCGCATCCGATCGCAAGGAATCCAGCGAAGGATGGAAGAGCCTTCAGTCTTGCTACCAGTGAATTCGATAGAGTCATTAAAGGCGGATAAGCTCCCCACGCACCCGATCCATCCGGCTAGTGGCGAGCTGGCGAAATCGTTGTTCAGCTACGGCTACGACTTCCTGCCGGCCCTGTTCAAACTTCAACAGCCGATAATCGTAACCGGCACTGACTGTCTCGATAACGTAAAATTCTTTTCGAGCTTGAAAGCGTGGTTTCGCGACGCGTTCCTCTTCGTAACCTACCCGGCTTAGCGACATACTGTCCGTATCAATACGTCGCATGGCATACCGGGGCGACCGGCATGTCGCTGTCCTACCAACGCCGCGACCGGCTCAGGAACGACCACCAACCCAGCGCGGCCCCGGTATGTCGCAACAGCTGGAAGCTGAACGGCTCGATCAGCGATGCCAGGATCGCGGGCAGGGGCCGGATCGACCCGGTACGTCCAAGCCAGCCCCGATAGAGCCGCAGCGTCCAGAGATGGAATGCCAGGTCGAACACGATCTTGGCCGCGATGACGCAGGCGACCGGCAGCAGGATGTGCAGGTGCCCGGTCACTAGATAGATCACCAGCAGCACCGCGCCGGTCAGCCCATAGAGCGGCTGCAGCGTGTCGATCGCCTTCACCGGCAGCATCATCGTGCCGAGCCGGCCGTAGCGTCCGTTGCCGACCATGTGGCGGTACCAGTACTGTGTCTGCAGGAAGCCGCCGAACCAGCGGCGCCGTTGCCGCAGGAACACCGGCACCGTTCCCGGCACCTCGGTACGCCCCTGAGCCGCGCCGATGACGGCAGTGCGCCAGACCAGCCCCTGCCGCACCGCATGGTCGCGCAGCCGGTGGGTCAGCTCGTAATCCTCGACCAGGCATTCCGGATCGAAGCCGCCGACCGCCAGCAGCGCATCGCGCCGGTAGCACGCAAACGCGCCGGACAGCAGCAGCAGCCCGTCCACGCTCGCCCAGGCGTAGCGGGACAGGAAGTTGCGGACATACTCGTAGGTCTGGAACCATTGCAGCACCCGGCCGGACAGGCCCGGCCCGCAGAACGGGGTCAGAACGCCGGTGGCAGCCACCAGCGTCGGGTCGGCGGCGAAGGCATCGCGCATCGCCGCCAGCGCAGACGGGTCGATCAGCGTGTCTGCGTCGATGGTCAGCACCAGGTCGGTCTCGGCCAGGCTGACCGCGATGTTCAGCGAGGCCGCCTTGCCGCCATGCGGGAGCCTGAGCCAGCGCAACGACGGATAGCGACCACCTCCCGCGGACTGGCCCGGCCGCATCGGCTCGAGCCCGTAGGCATCGGCAAGCAGCGTCGCGGTGCCATCGTCCGAGCCGTCGTCGGCGATCAGGATGATGTCGGCCGGGCCGGTCTGCGCGAACAGCGAAGCCAGGGTCGCCTGCAGGACCTCCGCCTCGTTATGGGCGGCGATGATCACCGTGGTCGTCGGCGGCGCTGCCGACGATCTCGTCGTGATCGCCGGTGGACGCACCAGCACCAGCGTCCGGTGGAACACGAAGCACAGCAGCAGCGTGTCGTAGGCGATGTAGACGAGCCCCGCGGACCAGGCGAACACGCCGCCGCCCTGGAATGCCCGCCAGAACAGCGCCACCCAGAGCAGCAGCACCGCGCCATGGATCAGCATGCTGGCCAGCGGCGTAGGCGGCGGGCTGAACCGCGGCGAGATCGACTGCCGCCGGCGGGCGAGCGTCTCGGAAATGGTCGGCGTGGTCATTCAGGCTCGTATCCCAGGCTCGTTCATCGTCGCGTGCCCGAAGCACGCTGGAGTTCGCTCTTTGCGCCGGCTTCGGGGCCAAGGCATTCTAGGTCGGGTCGGCAAACGGCTGCCGCAAGGAAAGGTAACCGAGCATGATACGGGCCGGTCGCTATACGCGCACGGCGATGGCGCTGCATTGGCTCGTCGCCCTTCTCGTCATCGCCAACCTGGTCCTGGTCTGGACGATCGGCTGGTTTCCCGATGCGCTGGTCCGCCCGGCGATCGACACCCACAAATCGATCGGCATCACCGTGCTCGGGCTCGCCCTGCTGCGGGTGCTCTGGCGCTTCTCGCACCGGCCGCCGCCACTGCCGGCCGAGTATTCGAGTCCCGAACGTGCCGCCGCGCACGGTGCGCATATCCTGCTCTACGGGCTGATCCTGGCGCTTCCGCTCACCGGCTGGATTCATGATTCCGCCTTCAAGGATGCGGCGGCGCATCCGCTGCGGCTGTTCGGGCTGGTTCCATGGCCGCGCATCGGCCCGATCATGGCGCTGGACCCGGTGACCAAGGAGCACGTCCATGCCGTGTGGTTTTCGATCCATGGCCTCTTGGCCTATGGGCTCTACGTCCTGCTGGCGCTGCACCTGCTCGGTGTCCTGAAACACCAGTTGTTCGACCGCGAGCCGGTCCTGAAACGCATGCTGCCGGCGTGGGGAAGCCGGAGGCACCGACGCTTCTAGGACTGCCGCATCAGGACGGCTCGGTACCGCTCCGGTCTGCGAGCCGGCGCATCACCAGGTAGAGCGCCATGCTGACGAGGACCACGGAGACCAGCCCGAGGATCTCGTCGGCCGGGGCCAGACACACCAGCAGCACCATCGCCACCATGCCGCACAGCGCGGCCGCCGGCAGCACCGCGAAATTCACCGGGACGCCCATCATCTGCGTTCCGCGCCGGTGCAGGACCCAGGCGGCACCGCAGCCGAGGAAATAGAGCCCGGCGGTGTTCAGGGTGGAGGCTACCACCAGTCCGGTGAAGCTGCCGGACAGCGCCAGCCCCGCCGCGATCGCGGAATGGACGACGATGGCGATGTCCGGTGCGTGCGTGCGCGGATGCGCCCGGCCCAGCGCCCTCGGCAGCAGCCCGTCGCGCGCGAAGGCGAACAGGATGCGCGGGGCGCCCAGGATGTCGCTGCCGATCCACGCGAACATGGACAGTCCGGCGCCGATCACCAGCACCAGGCGCGCCACCGGACCGATCCGTGCCGCGGCTGCCGCCAGCGGCGCGGTCTGGCTGGTGAGGTCGGCTCCGAGCAGGAACTGCGCGACGAGCTGGATACCGACATACAGCACCAGCACGAACCCCATCGCGCCGAACAACGCGCGCGGGACGTTGCGGTGTCCGTCGGCGACCTCGCCGCTGGCGGCAAGCGGCGTCTCCATCCCGCTGAAGGCGAACACGCCGAGGATCACCGCCTTGCCCAGCCCGGATGCGGGCACGGTATCCAGCCTGAGCGTCGGCACCACCCCCGCCATAAGCACCACGCCACCCACCGTCACGAACAGTACCAGCGGCACCAGCTTGATCAGCGTCGCGGCCGACACCATCCAGGCGGCCTTGCGCACGCCGCGCAGATTGACGATTGCGATCGCGCCGATCGACACGATGATCACCGCGGCGCGGCCGAACCCGGCGGAAAGTCCCGGCAGGACGGTGCCGATCGTGTCCGCGAGCGCGCCGGCAATGCCGCCGCAGGCGAGCACACTGGCCGTCCAGGTCAGCATTCCGCACACGAACCCGGTCAGCGGGCCGAACGCGAAGGTGACGGTGCCATAGACACCGCCGCTGGTCGGCAGCCGGCTGCCGGCCTCGGCGAAGCAGACCACGACGAAACTCATCGCCATCGCGCACGCCAGATAGGCGAGCGGCGCCAGTGCTCCAGCCGCCGCCGCCATCGCCGCCGGCAGCGCGAAGATGCCGGCGCCGACCACGCCGTTCACCACCGCGGCCGACAGCGCGAACGCACCGATATGCCGCCGCAGGACGGCATCGCGCTCGATCGGTGCCGTCATGTCGACGAAGCTGTCATGCCCCGGAGGCTGCCTGTCGCCCGGCCGCAGTGCAACGAAACACTGATGGAACCGCTATCCAGCCCGTTTATGCGAGGATGCGGGATCGAACTAAGCGGTGGCGCGCCCGTAATCAGGCATTCGATGTCCCGGGAGCATTCGCATGGCGAGTTGGCAGGCGCACCTGATGGTTCTGGCACTCAAGCTGTCGGTCAAACGCAACAACCGCCGGAATACCGACATGCTCAAGGCGCGGGCGATGATGTCGCGTGCCAGCCCAGGGGTCCCGCCCGGAACCATCGTTTCGGCCGGTGAGGTCGGTTCGGTGCGGGGAGAATGGGTACGGCCGGCGGCGGGCAGATCGGTCGGCACCCTGTTCTACATTCATGGCGGCGGATATTTCGCCTGCTCGCCGCAGACGCATCGTCCGATCACCGGCGCCTTCGCCAGCCGCGGCCTGAACGTCTTTGCGCCGGACTACCGTCTGGCGCCGGAACATCCGTTTCCGGCGGCGGTCGACGATGTGGTCATGGCCTTTCGGGGACTGGTGGCCAGCGGCATCGCGGCTGCCGACATCACACTGGCCGGAGACTCCGCCGGCGGCGGGCTGGCTTTGGCGATGTTGCTGTCGTTGCGGGATGCCGCCGAGGCGATGCCGGCAGCCTGCGTCCTGTTCTCGCCCTGGACCGATCTGGCAGGCACCGGCACCACGTTGGAGACCAACCGCAGGCGGGACGCATTCTTCGACGGCCACGGCATCGAGCGCCTGACCGAGCCGTACCTTGCCGGAACGGACCCGCGCAATCCGCTTGCATCGCCGCTTTACGGAGACCTTCACGGATTGCCGCCGCTGCTGATCCATGTCGGGACATACGAGGTTCTGCTGGACGACAGCCTGCGGCTCGCAGCCCGCGCCCGCGCCGCAGGGGTGTCCGTCACGCTGCGAAGCTGGCCGGTCGTACCGCATGTCTGGCAGATGTTCGGGTTGCCGGAGTCAGCAGACTCTCTGAAAGAAGCCGCCGACTTCCTGCACGGCACGCTGTCGAACCGATAGGCTCGACAGGAAAAAGGCAGGAACCGGTCTGGCCCCTGCCTTTCCTTCAGTCGGCGGTTTCGGACTCGCGTTCCGAGCCGCCCTCGTCGCCATCGGTTTCTTCCTGCAGGACCGGCGGCGGGTTTTCGATATAGTCGAACACCAGCTTGCCATCCTTCAGGCCGACATTGACCGCGCCGCCATGCACCAGCTTGCCGAACAGCAGCTCCTCGGCGAGCGGCTTCTTGATGTGCTCCTGGATGACACGCGCCAGCGGGCGGGCACCATACAGGCGGTCGTAGCCGCGTTCCGCCAGCCACTCCTTGGCCGAGGACGACACCTCGATGGTAACGTTGCGATCGGCGAGCTGTGCCTCGAGCTGCAGCACGAACTTCTCCACCACGCGACCGACGATCTCCGGAGTAAGGCCGGCAAACGGGATGATCGCATCGAGACGGTTGCGGAACTCGGGGGTGAAGATGCGCTTGATTGCCTCCTCGTCCTCGCCGGCGCGGTTGTCACGGCCGAAGCCGATCGCCTCCCGCGTCAGGTCCGCCGCACCCGCGTTCGTCGTCATGATCAGGATGACGTTCCGGAAATCGACCGTCTTGCCGTTATGGTCGGTGAGCTTCCCGTGATCCATGACCTGCAGCAGGATGTTGTAGAGATCCTGATGTGCCTTCTCGATCTCGTCGAGCAGCAGTACCGCATGTGGATGCTGGTCGATGCTGTCGGTCAGCAATCCGCCCTGGTCGAAGCCGACATAGCCCGGTGGCGCACCGATCAGCCGCGAGATCGAATGCCGCTCCATGTACTCGCTCATATCGAAGCGGATCAGCTCGATACCGAGGGTTGAGGCCAACTGCTTGGCGACCTCGGTCTTTCCGACGCCGGTCGGACCGGAGAACAGGTAGTTGCCGATCGGCTTCTCGACCTCGCGCAGTCCTGCACGGGACAGCTTGATCGCGGCGGACAACGCCTCGATCGCCCGGTCCTGGCCGAATACCATCGACTTCAGGTCACGCTCGAGGAAACGCAGCGTCTCCTTGTCGTCCGCGGACACGCTCTTGGGCGGGACGCGGGCGATCTTGGCAACCATCTCCTCGACGTCGCGCAGGGTGACGACCTTGCGGCGCTTGCCCTCGGGCTGGAGCATCCGAGAGGCGCCGACCTCGTCGATCACGTCGATCGCCTTGTCGGGCAGCTTGCGGTCATGGATGTACTTCACCGCCAGCTCGACCGCACCGCGGATCGCCTCGTCGGTGTAGCGGACCTTGTGATGCTTCTCGTAGTTGGTCTTGAGCCCGCGCAGGATCTTGACCGCGTCCTCGACCGAGGGCTCGTTCACGTCGATCTTCTGGAAGCGACGGACCAGGGCCCGGTCCTTCTCGAAGTGCTGGCGGAATTCCTTGTAGGTGGTCGAGCCGATGCAGCGCAGCGTGCCCTGGGCCAGCGCCGGCTTCAGCAGGTTCGACGCATCCATCGCACCGCCCGAGGTCGCACCGGCACCGATGACGGTGTGGATCTCGTCGATGAACAGGATGCCGCCCGGATTGGCCTCGAGCTCGGTGACGACCGCCTTCAGCCGCTCCTCGAAATCGCCGCGATAGCGGGTGCCGGCCAGCAATGCGCCCATGTCGAGCGCGTAAATTGTCGACTTGGCCAGCACCTCGGGCACGTCGCCCTCGACGATGCGCTTGGCCAGGCCCTCGGCGATCGCGGTCTTGCCGACGCCGGGATCACCGACATAGAGCGGGTTGTTCTTGGTGCGGCGGCACAGGATTTGGATAGTGCGCTCGATCTCCTGGTCGCGACCGATCAACGGATCGATCTTGCCGGCCAGCGCCTTCTTATTGAGGTTGACGCAATAGGCCGACAGCCCGTCCTGCTGCTTGGCGCCACCGCGGCCGCGCTCCTCGCGCTCGCCCTCCGGTGTCTCGCCGTTGCCACCGGCAGACCCCTGGGTCGGGCGCTGCGAGGTGCGGCCGGGTGCCTTGGCGATCCCGTGGCTGATGAAGTTGACCGCATCCAGGCGCGTCATGTCCTGCAACTGCAGGAAATAGACGGCATGGCTTTCACGCTCTGAGAACAGGGCGACCAGCACATTGGCGCCGGTGACCTCGTCGCGTCCGGACGACTGCACGTGGATCGCGGCACGCTGGACGACACGCTGGAAGGCGGCGGTCGGCTTCGGCTCGCTGGAGCGATCCGATGCGAGGCCAGCCAGATCCTTGTCCAGGAATTCGGTCAGGTCGGCGCGCAGCTTGTCGAGATCGACGCCGCAGGCGCGGAGCACGGTCGCCGCATCCCCGTCATCGACCAGCCCGAGGAGCAGGTGCTCGAGGGTCGCGTATTCATGGCGGCGCTCGCCTGCAAGGGAGAGGGCGCGGTGCAGCGTTTGTTCGAGGTTGCGTGACAGCATAGTTGACGCTCCTTCGCCGATCAGGCCAGGCAGACTGCAGCCAACCCCCGGGACAACTCAGTACCGCGCAATGCCACGCGATCGCTGATCATCTTTGAAGGGAATTCTGCAGAAGGCCAGTAAAAAACCGGTAGAGACATTGAGATGGGGTGGATGCCCGCAATCGTGAGAGGGCCGGTATCACGAGATAGGTGCGAACCGCGCTGATTACATCCCCGCCGGAAGGCAGCGGCAAAAACGGTGCCAGACGGCAATGGCCGGTGGGCCGGCTGCTCAGTCCTTCTCGATCGTGCACTGGAGCGGATGCTGGTTCTGGCGCGCGAGATCCATCACCTGGGTGACCTTGGTCTCCGCGACCTCATAGGTATAGACGCCGCAGACGCCGACACCCCGCTTGTGGACGTGCATCATGACCCGGGTCGCCTCGTCGCGCGACTTCTGGAAGAAGCGTTCCAGGACATGCACGACGAATTCCATCGGCGTGTAGTCGTCGTTCAGCATCAGCACTTTGTACATGGCGGGCTTGCGCGTCTTCGGGCGCGATTTCACCACGACCCCTACATTGGGGGAATCTGGATTATTGGTCTTGTCGCTGTCGCTCATCAGCCTCGGAACCATGGGTCTCTCGTCGGGGTACAGTGGCGTATAATCATCTCGCCGGACCGTGCGGTGAGACGGAAACCCGGAATGGGAAACCGAAAATCGAGGGTCATAGCGCATCCAGGAACCATATTGGAACTCGAAGCTGTGGTGAAAGCCCCTGGTTCGATGAAAACGCCGGGGGCAGCGTGTGGTGTAGTCTGGGCCCAAATTGCAACCCGGTGTTGCAGTAGCCTGAGAACAATCATGTCCAACCTGTTGTTGGAGCCGAATTAATCTGGACGTAAGGTTTGCGCAGCCATACCATTGCCTACCGGTAGTTGAGGGGGTGCGGATGGCGCCAGGTTCGAAGGATCATGGCCTGTCCAGTCAGGCGCGAGGTCGTGTGGGTATCAAAGCCCGGCTGCTCACGGCGGTTGCGGGCGTTCCGATCTGGTGCGGCGTCGTCTTTCTTGGCGTCTCCCTAGCTCCTAACGCGGCGCATGCGCAGTATGTCGGGCAGTTGAGCACCTTCATCATGGACGCCAACACCGGCGCCGTGCTGCAGCAATCGAACCCGGACCTGCAGCGCTATCCCGCCAGTCTGACTAAGCTGATGACCCTTTATCTCGCCTTCGATGCGTTGCGGCAGAACCGCATCTCGCTCGACCAGGCGGTGCCGGTTTCGAGCCATGCTGCATCGATGGAGCCGTCGAAGCTCGATCTGGTGCCTGGCAGCTACGTTACCGTCGAGCAGGCGATCCTCGGGCTGGTCACGAAGTCGGCCAACGACGCCGCCTGCGCACTGGGCGAACTCCTGGCACAGGGAGACGAGCAGCAGTTTGCGCAAATGATGACCCAGAAGGCGCGGTCGCTCGGCATGAGCAACACCACCTTCCGTAACGCGTCGGGTCTGCCTGACTCCGAGCAGGTATCGACCGCCCGCGATTTCGCGACGCTGACACGCCACCTAATTCTCGATTTCCCTGACCAGTACCATTACTTCTCGGTGCCAGCCTTCATGTTCCATGGCCGCGAAGTCATGAATCACGACCCGATGCTCCAGATCTACCCCGGCGCCGACGGCCTCAAGACCGGCTACACGGTCGATGCCGGGCGCAACCTGGTGACATCGGCAGTGCATGGGAACGTCCGGCTGATCGGCGTCGTGCTGGGTGCCCGTACCAACCCGCAGCGCAGCGCCGTCATGGCGGACCTGCTCGATCAGGGCTTCGCGCAGGAAGGCGTGCCGGTCATGGCGCGTCCGATCATCCGAGGCCGGCGGACGCCGCTGATGCTCGCCGCCGACAGCGTCGGAGACGATCGACCCGCGACTGCCGTCGTGCACAGGGCGCATTCGGGTCGCCACATGGTCCGCCTGCGGGGTGGCCGCGTGGTCATGCGCATGGCGGCGTCTCATGCTCCTGGTGCCGCCGGCGGCCATGCGGGGCACGGGCCGCGCGTCCACCTGACCGGCGCCCGCGTTCATCTGACCGGAGCGACCGCCGCTGCCCCGCGCCATCACTCCCACTCGCGGAGCCGTTTCCAGAAGGGCTGACCAAGTCCGGCCCGTCCCTGGTCCGTCGAGGGATAGTCTCCAGTCGAATTCCTGCATGCCGGTTCGGCTTGCGTGTGCGAACCTGGCCGCGCATCTTTAACCAACACCAATCCGTCGCATCGCACGTTGCTGCCAAGGGTCGTCCCGGCCAACCGGCCCGGCTCCATCGGCGGAACCGTCGAGATGCTCCGGGCTAGGCACATGGGAGGAACGGTCGTTGGCGATCGGCCTCCAGGGGAAGGCACCACGATGGACGGCGAAGCAGACGGACGTCGGATAATCATCCACTCCGAGGCGGATTTCGAAGGCATGCGCGTCGCAGGCCGGCTCGCGGCCGAGACGCTGGACATGATCACGCCGCATGTCCGAGTGGGAGTGACCACCGGCGAACTCGACCGGATCATCCATGACTACACGCTCGAACGGGGCGCGATCCCGGCCACCCTGAACTACCGCGGATATCCGAAATCGTCCTGCATCTCGATCAACCATGTCGTCTGCCACGGCATCCCCGGCGAGCGCCGGTTGCTGGACGGCGACGTCCTGAACATCGACGTCACCTCGATCGTGGATGGCTGGTTCGGCGATAGCAGCCGGATGTACACCGCCGGTACCGTCTCCCGCCGGGCCGCCATGCTGATCGACGTGACCTACCAGTCGCTGATGCGCGGGCTGGCCATGGTGAAGCCCGGCAAGACGCTCGGCGACGTCGGCCATACCATCCAGGCTTATGTCGAAGCCCAGCGCTTCTCGGTGGTGCGCGATTTCTGCGGCCACGGCATCGGCCGGCAGTTCCACGAGCCTCCCAACATCCTGCATTTCGGCCGGTCGGGCGAGGGTCCGATCATTCGCCCGGGCATGTTCTTCACCGTCGAGCCAATGGTCAATGCCGGCCGGCCGGACGTGAAGGTGCTCGATGACGGCTGGACAGCGGTGACCCGCGACCGCAGCCTTTCGGCACAATTCGAGCATATGATCGGCGTGACCGAGGAGGGCTGCGAGATATTCACCCTGTCGCCTGCGGGCCTGAACAAGCCGCCATACGCGGACGCTGCATGACGCGCTCGTCCGTTTCCCTCGCAGTCGCGCTGGCTGCGTCTCTGGCGATATCGCCGATCCTGCCGGCCCTGGCCCAGTCCGGGAGACCGGCAGGCGCTCCTGCCACGGTCAAGGCAGGAGGCTGGGAAGGTGCCCCGGATCCGCTCGCATTCGGCCCGGCCTCGCACGCTGGGCATCCGGTCTCCATGTTCGGCACGCATGGAATGGTGGTGACGGCGCACGCGCTTGCATCGCAGGTCGGGGCGAAGATCCTGGCCCAGGGTGGCAATGCGGTCGATGCGGCGGTCGCGGTCGCCTATGCGCTCGCCGTCGTCTATCCGGCCGCGGGCAATCTCGGCGGCGGCGGGTTCATGACCCTGCGCCAGCCCGATGGAACCGCGCTGTTCCTCGATTTCCGCGAGCATGCACCGCTGGCTGCCACCGAGACGATGTACCAGGACCCCAGCGGCAACGTCGTACCCGGCCTGTCCGAGAACGGGTGGAAGGCCGTCGCCGTACCCGGAACCGTCGCCGGCATGGACGAGGCACTGACACGCTGGGGTCACCTGAAACGCGCCGTGGTCATGGCGCCGGCGATCAGGCTGGCGCGGGATGGCTACGTGCTCGGCGCCGGCGACGTGATGCTGCTGCACACCGGCACCGCGGGATTTGCCCGCGACCCCGATGCCGCACGCATCTTCCTGCATCCGGACGGCACGCCGTACCAGGTCGGCGACAGGCTGGTGCAGGCCGACCTGGCGCACACCCTCGAGCAGATCAGCGCGCACGGGGCGACCGCCTTCTATCGCGGTCCGATCGCCGCCGAAATCGTGGCGGCCAGCCGTAAGGGTAGCGGCATCATCGAACAGGCCGACCTGACCGGCTACCACACCCGTACCATGGCCCCGATTACCTGCACCTATCGCGGCTATACGGTCGATACCGCACCGCCCCCGAGCGGTGGCGGCGTTGCGATCTGCGAGATCCTCAACATCCTGGACGGGGACGATCTGCACGGTCTCGGGCTGCGCAGCGTGGCCGGCGTACAGCGGCAGGTCGAGGCCATGCGGCGCGCCTACGCCGACCGCCAGAATTTGGGCGACCCGGCATTCGTGACCGATCCCGTGGCCCGGCTGATCGACCCCGCCTATGCGGCAGAGATCCGGAAGGACACGCCGACCGACCACGCGACGCCCTCGGCCGCACTGGTTCCGCTCGATGCCCAGCCAGTCGGGGCCAAGCCGGCCGAGAAAGCCGAGACGACCCACTTCTCGATCATCGACCGGCAGGGCAGGGCGATATCGATGACCTACACGCTGAACGGCTGGTTCGGCGCGAAGGTCGTCGCCGGCCGGACCGGCGTCATGATGAACGACGAGATGGACGATTTCTCCACCAAGCCGGGCTCTCCCAATATGTATGGGCTGGTCGGGTCGAAGGCGAACGCGGTTGCACCCGGCAAGACGCCTCTGTCGTCGATGTCGCCCACCATCCTGTCCAGAAACGGCAAGGTGGTGATGGTCATCGGCAGCCCGGGCGGTTCGCGCATCCCGACCATCACGCTGGAAGCGATCCTGGCGGTGGTGGATGGCGGCCAGACCATCGCCGACGCCGTAAACATGCCGCGGATCCACGAGCAGTGGACGCCGGACGCGATCGAGGCCGAGGCCGGCGCACTCTCGCCCGACGTGGTGAGCAAGCTCCAGGCCATGGGCTACACGATCAAGCCGCACGAGAACTGGGGTGCTGCCGAAGGTATCCTGGTCGGCGGTCCGTCCCTGAGCCAGGCAGGCTCGATCGGCACACCGACGGGCTACTACGGCGGCCTCGATCTCCGTCATCCGGGCGGGGCCGCGGTCGGCTACTAAGACGGTGCGGTTCCGGTCGCGTACCGGAGCCGCATTTGTTTAAGTCATGTGGTTCAGCACCTCGTGGCTGCCCTTGAAGATCAGCTCGACCGAGACGCCGAGAACGATCAGCAGCCCGATCCAGGCGATCCACCGATACCGTTCCAGCAACTTCGCCACGATGGTCGCCGCCGCTCCCATCAGGAGCACCGAGACCGCCAGGCCGGTCACCAGCACCCAGACATGCTGGCCGGCGGCTCCCGCCACGGCGAGCACGTTGTCCAGGCTCATCGACAGGTCGGCGAGAACGATCCGCACGATGGCCCGGCGCATCGCACCCGGCACGATCCGCTCGACGGCAGCGGGATCGTGGCCTGCGCGGATCTGGCTGCGCAACTCCCGGTACATGCGCCAGCACACCCAGAGCAGCAGCAACCCGCCGGCCAGCATCAGCCCGACGATCGCCAGCAGCTTCATCGCAACGGTCGCCAGGGCAATGCGGATCACCGTGGCTGCGGCGATCCCGAACAGCATCGCGCGCTTCCGCTGGCGCGGCGGCAACCCCATCACCGCCAGCCCGACAACCACCGCATTGTCGCCGGCCAGGGTGACGTCGATGACCAGGACCTGCAGCAGGTCGAGCAGTTGCGGCAGCAGGTGATGCGGGATCGGCATAGGCACTCCGAGCGTTCGTGCCTGCTAAAGCGGCAGCGGACGTGCTTAAAGCCATTCCCACGGCAGCATAAGCGCTGACATTTTACAGCAACAAGGTGTCCTCATGGTCCCACGCTACACTCGCCCGGCGATGGCCGCGATCTGGGCGCCCGCCAACCGGTACCGCATCTGGTTCGAGATCGAGGCGCTTGCGGCCGAAGGCATGGCCCGGCTGGGCGAGGTGCCCGAGCAGGCCGCCCGCGACATCCGCACCAGAGGCGACGCAGCGCTCGCCGCCTTCTCGGACGAGGATCTGGCCCGGATCGACGCGATCGAGGCCGAGACCCGTCACGACGTCATCGCCTTCCTGACCTGGCTTGCCGAAAAGATTGGGCCCGAGAGCCGGTTCGTGCATCTCGGCATGACCTCGTCGGACGTGCTGGACACCTGCTTTGCGGTCCAGCTGACCCAGGCGGCCGACCTGCTGCTGGAGGATGTCGATGCGGTGCTGGCCGCGCTGAAGCGGCGTGCGTTCGAGCACAAGCACACCCTCACCATTGGCCGCAGCCACGCCATCCATGCCGAGCCGACCAGCTTCGGCCTGAAGCTTGCCGGGCATTACGCCGAGTTCGCGCGCAACCGTGAGCGGCTGCTCGTGGCCCGGGCCGAGATCGCCACCTGCGCGATCTCCGGCGCGGTCGGGACATTCGCCCATGTCGATCCGCGGGTGGAGGAGTTCGTGGCCGACCGCCTCGGCCTGATTCCGGAACCGGTTTCGACCCAGGTGATCCCGCGCGACCGGCATGCGGCGTTCTTCTGCACGCTGGCGGTCATTGCCAGCGGGATCGAGCGGCTGGCGGTCGAGGTCCGGCACCTGCAGCGCTCCGAAGTGCGCGAGGTCGAGGAGTTCTTCCATCCCGGCCAGAAGGGCAGTTCGGCGATGCCGCACAAGCGCAACCCGGTGCTGTCGGAGAACCTGACCGGCCTCGCTCGGCTGGTGCGCAGCCATGTGGTGCCAGCACTGGAGAACGTGGCGCTGTGGCACGAGCGCGACATCAGCCACTCGTCGGTCGAGCGCAATATCGGTCCGGACGCGACGCTCGGGCTGGATTTCGCATTATTCCGGCTGGCCGGGATGATGGAGAAGCTGGTGATCTATCCCGAGCAGATGCTCACCAATCTTGAGAGCCTCGGCGGTGTGGTGCATTCGGGCGAGGTGCTGCTGGAACTGGCACGGGCGGGCATCTCGCGTGAGGATGCCTACCGGATCGTGCAGCGCAACGCGATGGCCACGTGGACCACGCTCGGAACCGACGGGTCACGCAGCTTCAGGCAGAACCTGGACGCCGATCCGGAGGTCGTCGGACGGGTTTCGCCGGACCTGCTCGACCGCGCCACCAACGCGATGCGCCATCTGTCGGCGCTCGATGCGAGCTTCAACCGCGTGTTCGGCGAACCCGGCCCGGTCGTCGCCTGACGCCGGTCGGTGGCGGCGGAGCTGTCGTCCGGTCAGGACAGCTTCCCGCCTCGAAGCGCGTCCGGCGGCGCACCGGCGAAAGCGTCGCTGACCCCAGACGACTCGTCGGGTCCGGATCAGTACCGCCGGCCCAACGCCTGATGCGAGACGGTCCCCAGGCCGTGGCCTTGAAGCCGGCTGCAACCCGAGGTAGCAATCTGCTCTCTCTCTGGTCGCCCGAGCCGCCGCCGGCGTGCGTCTTCGGTGCACGACTTGTCGGGATTCGATCCGTCGCTGGCAGGGTCGGGATCGATGCGGACGACCGGGGCTGATGGCCGCGCAGGCAGGATCGCCTCGCAGGCTGTGCCATTGACAGCCTATAGCGTCCATGTCGCAGTGCGGCATTAATCGTGTTCAGGCCGCAGTCCGTAGCTGCTGGGTTCAGGTTCCGTTCATCGTGTGCACTGTCATTATCTCGACGACCCCCGGCGAAGCGTGGCCGTTGCTTCTCGCCGCCAACCGTGATGAACGGCTCGACCGACCTTGGGAGCTGCCTGGGCGCTACTGGCCCGACTATCCCAATACACTCGGGCCACGGGATGTAGCGGGCGGCGGTACCTGGCTGGCGATCGGCGATACCGGCGTGGTTGCCGCAGTTCTGAATCGCGTGGGCAGCCTCGGCCCGGCTCCGGGCAAGCGTTCGCGTGGCGAGTTGCCGCTGTTCGCGGTTGCCGAACCAACCGCCGAATCGGCAGCCGAGGCGATCGCAGCGACGGATGCCGGTCGCTACCGCTCGTACAACATGATCATCGCCGACCGCGACCGGGCCTACTACCTGTGTGGCCTTGGTTATGGTCATCCCGAGATCACGCCCCTCGAACCCGGACTACACATGGTCGCGACGGCCGGCCCCGATGACATGACGATTCCGAGGATCGCCCGCCACCTGCCACGGTTCCAGGCGGCTGCACGGCCGGTGCCACCCGACTGGGGCAGTTGGACCGGACTGCTCTCCGATCGATCCCTGCCGGCCGGCAGCGAGCTCAATATCCCGCCTCGCTCGGGGTTCGGCACCAGCAACGCCTCGCTGATCGGGTTGCCGGCCGACCGCGGTACCGTCGCCAACTGGATGTTCGCCGCAGGCCCTCCGGACCGGAACTCCTTCGAGTCGATCTCGTTCGCGCAGTTCGCCTGAATCGGCCGAGGCGGCTGCAAAGATGCGGCTGTATCATCGCGTCTCCGACGCTGCTATACCGCGCCCGCACCGCCTGAGCAGGCGCGTCCAGACCGTATAAGGACAGTCATGGCCCGCCGCCGACAGCTCTACGAAGGAAAAGCCAAGATCCTCTTCGAGGGTCCGGAACCGGGCACGCTGGTCCAGTATTTCAAGGACGACGCGACCGCGGGCAACGGCGCCAAGAAGGGCATCATCACCGGCAAGGGTGTGCTGAACAACCGGATCAGCGAGCATCTGATGCTCCGCCTGCACGATATCGGCGTGCCGACCCATTTCGTGCGCCGCCTGAACATGCGCGAGCAGCTCATCCGCGAAGTCGAGATCATTCCGCTCGAGGTCGTGGTGCGCAACGTTGCCGCCGGCAGTCTCAGCAAGCGACTCGGCATTCCCGAGGGTACGCGCCTGCCGCGCTCGATCCTCGAATATTACTACAAGAACGACAGCCTGAACGACCCGATGGTTGCCGAGGAACATATCACCGCGTTCGGATGGGCCTCGACCGCCGACATGGACGACATCGTGGCGCTCGCGCTGCGTATCAACGACTTCCTGACCGGGCTGTTCCTGGGCGTCGGCATCACCCTGGTCGACTTCAAGCTGGAGTTCGGCCGGCTCTGGGAGAACGAGGACATGCGTCTCGTCCTGGCCGACGAGATCAGCCCCGACAATTGCCGCCTGTGGGACACCAAGACCAGCGAGAAGCTGGACAAGGACCGCTTCCGCCGGGACATGGGCCGCGTCGAGGAGGCCTATCAGGAGGTTGCCAAGCGCCTGGGCATCCTTCCCGAAGCGGGCAACAACGACATGAAGGGTCCCGAGGTCATGCAATGACCGACCTCTTCAACGTGTTTGGTCATGCAATGACCGACCTCTTCAAGGTAATCGAGGTCATGCAGTGAAGGTTCGCGTCACCGTCATGCTCAAGGACGGGGTCCTGGATCCGCCGGGCAAGGCGATCGGGCATGCGCTGCATACGCTCGGATTTCCCAATGTCGGCATGGTCCGGGCCGGTCGCGTGATCGAACTCGACCTGGACGAGACCGACCCTGCGCTCGCCAAGGCGCAGGCAGACCAGATGGGCCGCAAGCTGCTGGCCAATCTGGTGATCGAAACCTTCACCACCGAGGTAGTCGGATGAACAAGCTCCGTACGACGCTGCTGCTGGGCGCGATCGGGTTCGCCGGCATTGCAGGCAACACCACCGGCGCCCACGCGCAGCGGCTGACCGCCATGCAGGCATCCAAGTTCTTCCAGGCCTGCCAGTCACGCGGCGGCCAGACCGTGTGCGACGCCTATATCAGCGGCCTGTCCGATGGCGTGACGCTGAGCGAAAGCAGCGTCGGCAAGGGCGCGGATGGCAAGCCTCTGGTGGTCCCGGCGATCTGCGTTCCGCCGACCCCCGGTGCCGCCCTGCGCTCCAAGGTGCTGGGCTGGCTGTCGTCGCATACCGACAGACTGAAGGGCGATGTCGGTCCTGCCGTGCACGACGCCCTCCTCGACCTGTATCCATGCCATGCGGGTGCGGGCAAATAATGAAGGCCGGTATCGTCGTTTTTCCCGGCACCAACCGGGAGCGCGACATGGCGATCGCGCTGAAGGCCGCCTCCGGACGTGCACCGATCATGCTCTGGCACCGGGACACCGAGCTGCCGTCGCTTGATCTGGTCGTGTTGCCGGGTGGGTTCAGCCATGGCGACTATCTGCGCTCCGGCGCGATGGCGGCGCATGCGCCGATCATGACCGCGGTCCGTGCGTTCGCGGCCGCGGGCGGTCATGTGCTCGGCGTCTGCAACGGCTTCCAGATCCTGACCGAGGCGCAGATGCTGCCTGGCGCGCTGCTGCGCAATTCCGGGATGCGCTTCCTGTCGCATGACTGCATTCTGCGTGTGGAACGGGGCAACACCGCATTCACGCGCGGCTGGCGGAAGGGCGACCTGTTTCGCGCACCGCTGGCGCATGGCGACGGCAACTATGCCGCGGATATGGACACGCTGGACCGCCTCGAAGGGGAGGGCCTGGTCGCTTTCCGCTATGCCGACGCCGATGGCTCGGAGCGCAACCCGAACGGCAGTGCACGATCGATCGCCGGCGTGTTCAGCCAGAACCTTCGGGTTTGTGGCCTGATGCCGCATCCGGAGGATCTGGTCGATCCGCTGATGGGCGGGATCGACGGCAGGCCATTGTTCGACGGCCTGGTCGAGGCATTCGTCCAATGAGCGCGCCGCGCATCGTCGATCAGGGGCTGGCTCGCGAATTCGGCCTGACCGCCGAGGAATACGGCCGGGTGCTGGCCATCATGGGCCGCACGCCGAGCTTCACCGAGCTCGGCATCTTTTCGGTCATGTGGTCCGAGCACTGCTCCTACAAATCGTCCCGCGTCTGGCTGAAAACATTGCCGACCACCGCACCGTGGGTGATCCACGGACCGGGCGAGAATGCCGGCGTGGTCGACATCGGCCAGGGCTTGGCTGCCATCTTCAAGATGGAGAGCCACAACCATCCGAGCTTCATCGAGCCGTTCCAGGGTGCGGCGACCGGTGTCGGCGGCATCCTGCGCGACGTGTTCACCATGGGTGCGCGGCCGATCGCCAACCTGAACGCGCTCCGCTTCGGCAGTCCGGAGAACCCGAACACCCGTCGCATCGTCGATGGCGTGGTGCGCGGGATCGGCGGCTACGGCAATTGCGTCGGTGTGCCGACCGTCGGTGGCGAGATCAACTTCCACCCCTCCTACGACGGCAACCCGCTCGTCAATGCGATGACCGTCGGCGTCGCACGGCAGGACCGGATCTTCCTGTCCGCCGCCGCCGGCATCGGTAATCCGGTGATCTATGTCGGCAGCCGTACCGGCCGCGACGGCATTCATGGCGCCACCATGGCCTCCGCCGAGTTTGCCGAGGACGCCGAGTCCAAGCGCCCGACGGTGCAGGTCGGCGACCCGTTCGTCGAGAAGCTGCTGATCGAGGCCTGCCTGGAGCTGATGGCGACCGACGCGATCGTCGCGATCCAGGACATGGGTGCGGCCGGACTCACCTCGTCCTCGGTCGAGATGGCAGGCAAGGGCGGGGTCGGCATCGATCTGGACCTGGACCAGGTGCCCCAGCGCGAGACCGGCATGTCGGCCTACGAGATGATGCTGTCCGAGAGCCAGGAGCGCATGCTGATCGTGATCCGGCCCGACCGGACCGACATCGCACGGGCGATCTTCGACAAGTGGGAACTCGATTTCGCGATCATCGGCCACCTGACCGATACCGGGCGTATCGTCGTCCGGCACCAGGGCGTGGTCGAAGCCGATATCGCGCTGGCGCCGCTCGCCGACGAGGCACCGCTCTATAACCGCCCGACCGCGCCGAGCCCGCCACCCGAACCGCTCGGCGTGCTTTCGGATCCGATCGGCATCGAGGATGCGCTGATCCGGCTGATCGGCTGCCCGGACATCGCGTCGCGCGCCTGGGTCTGGGACCAGTACGACAGCACAGTTGGCGGCCAGACCGTCCGGCGTCCCGGTGCCGCCGATGCCGCCGTGGTTCAGGTCGAAGGCACCACGATCGGGATCGCCCTGACCACCGACTGCACGCCGCGCTATGTCGCGGCCGATGCCAGGCTCGGTGGCGCGCAGGCGGTGGTGGAGGCCTGGCGCAACTTGACCGCGGTCGGCGCCCGTCCGCTCGCGGTGACCGACAACCTCAATTTCGGCAATCCCGAGAAGCCCGAGGTGATGGGCCAGTTCGCTGATGCGATCGCCGGCATGGGTGAGGCCTGCCGGGCGCTCGATTTCCCGGTCGTGAGCGGCAACGTCTCGCTCTACAACGAGACCCGTGCCCCGGACGGCTCCACCATCGCGATCCTGCCGACCCCGGCGATCGGCGGTCTCGGGGTGCTCGAGGATGCTGGTCAGGCGATCGGCCTCGGCCTGAAGCCCGACCTCGACGTGGTGCTGCTCGGTCGCACCGAGGGGGCATTGGGCCAATCGCTCTGGCTGCGCGAGATCCATGGACGCGAAGCGGGTCCGCCACCGCCGCTCGACCTGGTTGCCGAACGCCGTACCGGCGACTTCGTGCGTGCCCGCATCCTCGCCGGACAGGTCGTCGCCTGCCACGACCTGTCCGATGGCGGGCTGCTGGTCGGCCTCGCGGAGATGGCGATGGCAGGCGGCACCGGCGTCAAGCTGGACGTGCCGCAGTCGGGCATGCCGCCCTGCGCCTTCTGGTTCGGTGAGGACCAGGGCCGCTACGTGCTGGCGGTCGCCGACGGCGATGCGCTGATCGAGGCGGCTCGCCGGGGTGGCATCGAGGGCCGGTTGCTCGGCCGATCCGGCGGCGACGGTTTGACTTTGCCCAGCGGCGCCACAATATCGCTGGCAAGGCTTCGCACCACCCATCAGGCATTCTTCCCCGCCCTGATGGACCGGTGATTTAAGTCGAAACGGAGATCCTTGTTCCATGCCGATGGCCGCGTCCGAGATCGAGACCCTCATCCGTGCGTCACTGCCTGACGCGCAGGTGACGATCGAGGACCTGGCCGGCGACGGCGACCACTATGCGTGCACCGTCGTGAGCGAAGCGTTTCGTGGTCGCTCGCGCGTGCAGCAGCATCAGCTGGTCTATGCGGCACTCGCCGGCCACATGGGCGGTGCGTTGCATGCCTTGGCGATCCAGACGAACGCCCCCTGATCCACCGACATAGTCCAGGAGCCAGTCCGATGGCCGACCCAGTATTCCAGCGCATCCAGAGCGAGATCGATGCGAATCCAGTGATGCTCTACATGAAGGGCAACGCGATGTTCCCGCAATGCGGTTTCTCCGCGCGTGTGGTCCAGATCCTGACCCATGTCGGGGTGCCGTTCCAGACAGCGAACGTGCTCGAGGATCCGGCGCTGCGCGATGGCGTCAAGGCGTTCTCGAACTGGCCGACCATCCCGCAGCTCTACGTGAAGGGCGAGTTGGTCGGCGGCTGCGATATCGTCACCGAGATGTTCCAGTCCGGCGAACTCGAGACGCTGCTGGCCGAGAAGGGTGTCACCGTCTCAGCCTGATGCGTCACGGTCTTTCTTGTGACAGTCGATGCCTGCGGTTCGAGCTTTACCGTAGCATCGGGGATGTCGTATCGAATGAGCCCAGGGACGACCAAACGATCCAGGGGATGTATTCGTGGCCATTCGCACCATTGTTGCCAGAAGCCTGTTCGCCTGTGTCATGACCCTGGCCGTGGGATCGATTTTAGCACCCGGGGCCATGGCGCAGCATATGGTGACCGACGGCGAGGCCGGTAAGCTGACCCTGGACTCGCTGACGGCCACGCCTGCCCCTGTCTACCGTCACGTTGTCGCCTACCATGCACCTCGCATCAGCCGGTCATCGGGTGTGCGGGGCCGCACGGTTCGCGGCGTTCATTCGGTCATCTATCGCCACGCCTACCGGCAGCCGGCGATGGCGACCAGCCACCATGTCGCGACCCGTCACCGCGTTCGCGGGTGATCAGTCTCAAAGCTGGTGACAAGCCAGATTTCGGTCTGGCGACTATCAAGCTGAAGAGGGTTTCCGGCCGGGTGTCTTAAGCCGGCAACTCGGTCGTGAAGATCGAGGAGCTACGACGGGTCCATCTGCCGGAACGCATCGGTAATGCGGCGGACCATACCGGCAGCATCCACCAGCAACACGTCGAAGCGGATGCATCCGTGGCTCCAGTCCGGGTGTCGGCCGATCAGGATCTGGGCGGCCGCAACCAGTCGTTCCTGCTGGCGCCCGGACACCGAGGCGGCGGCCTGGCTCATGACCGGCCTAGCCTTGACCTCGATGAAGCTGAGCAGCGCCTCCCGGCCAGGCTCGAGCTTCTCCGCGACGATGTCGATCTCGCCGGATGGCGTCCTGGCGCGTCGCAACAGGATCGTCCATCCGTCCCGCACGAGTGCTGCGCATGCCGCCTCCTCGGCTGCCATCCCACGTTGCCAGGCGTTGCCGCCACGCCGCGTCCGGCTCAGCCGCCGCAGCAGGGTGGCGTCGGTGAGGGGGCTGGTCAAAATCGGTTCGTCACCGCATCGTGCCCGTCCGGCTGCACGGTCGGGCCCGCGGTCTTGCTGTTGTTCATGCGGGGTCGTCCTTCAGTACGGAACCGTAGCTTGCGCCTGATTCGTTACCGTTCCGTCACCGCATGACGATCCATTCCGTCTGGCTGTTCGCCCAGCATCTGCTGTGGCCGTTGCGACTGGTCCTGTCGGTTCTGGTGACGCTGCATGTGCTGCGCACCAAGCGCGATATCGGTTCGGCGATCGGCTGGATCGGCCTCGGCTGGCTCGCTCCGGTCATCGGCGCCTGCCTGTACGTGATGTTCGGCGTGAACCGGGTGCGTCGGCTGGCGCAACGGTTGAGCAGGCGCCAGCGCTGGTCCAGCAAGCATGGCGTCTCCACGGGAAAGCGTGTCCTCCAAGGCGAATACGAACTGCTGTCGGAAGCGGTCGGACGGCTGACCGGCCGGCCGCTGCTCGGCGGCAATGTCCTGCGCCGGTTCGAGAACGGCGATACTGCCTATCCGGTCATGCTCGAGGCGATCGGGGCCGCCGAGCGCACGATCCTGCTGTGCTCGTACCTGTTCCATGACGACAAGGTCGGCAGCCGGTTCGTCGATGCGATCATTGCCGCGAAGGATCGCGGCGTGCAGGCGAGGGTGATCGTCGACGGTGTCGGCAGCGGCTATCTCCGGTGCCGGGCGGCCAATCGTCTTGCGGCAGCCGGCGTACCGACCTCGCGGTTCATGCACTCGCTGCTGCCCTGGCGCATGCCGTTCATCAATTTGCGCACCCACAAGAAGATCCTGGTGGTGGATGGGCATACCGGGTTCACCGGCGGCATGAACATCGCCGTCGAGAACATGCTGCAGGACCGTCCGAAACATCCTGTCTCAGACACGCATTTCGAGTTGCGGGGACCGATCGTGCATCAGCTCAGCGAGGCGTTTGCCAAGGACTGGTCGTTCAGCACCCGCAATGAGCTCGACCGAGAGCAATTCTTTCCCGAACAGAAGGAAGTGGCACCGCCCGGCGCAGGGGCACTGATGCGGGTGGTGACGTCCGGGCCGGACAACGAGGTTGAAAAGATCGAGTTCACGATGATGCAGGCGGTGGCGATGGCCCGCCGCTCGATCCGGATCATGACGCCGTACTTCCTGCCGGACGAGCGTCTGCTGACGGTGCTGGCCATGGCGGCGATGCGGGGTATCGAGATCGACATCGTCATGCCGGTCGCCAGCAACCAGAAGCCGGTCGACTGGGCGCGTGACGCGAATAACGGGCCGCTGCTCGATGCGGGCGTCCGTCTATGGCTGGCACGACCACCGTTCAACCACTCCAAGCTGATGACGATGGACAGCAACTGGGCGCTGATCGGCAGTTCGAACCTCGACGTGCGCAGCCTGCGGCTCAATTTCGAACTGAATGTCGAGGTCTACGACGACGCCATGGCATCCGAGATCGAGGCGTTCATCTGCGACCATCGCCATATCCGGCTGACCCATCACGACCTCGACAAGCGGAACTTCCCGCATCGCCTGCGCGACGCTAGCGCCCGGCTGATGCTGCCCTATCTCTGACGGAAAGCCTGGAAGCCGCTTCGTTTAGGCGTGTCCTCCGCCGCCATGCGCAGAACCACCCTGATCGGGTGATGGTCGGATGGACGATGCGGCAGCACCCGCGTCTCGATGCAGTCGAGCCCGCGGGCCAGGCAACGGTCGAGGCGGATCGGCACCATGTCGGCCATGCGATGGGTCGCCGCGCGCGGACCAACATCACGGAATCCAGGCAGCAACGCCGGACCGAGCAGGTTGAAGTCGCCGAGCACGGCGCCGCAGGGCGGCAGGAAAGTGGCGATCCGCCGGAGCTGTCGGCGGTTCAGCACCTGGCCATGCGAAAGATGGACGTTGGCAACCGAGAACTCGCCGAGGTCGATGATCTGGCATACTCGCCGGATCAGCGAGCCGGGCTGCAGCGGATGCACTTTCGGGACCGACAGGAACGGCGTCGGACTCCAGCAGGCGACGCCATGGATGCGGCCTGGCAGCGGCGACCGCGCATAATAGCCGCCGATGCGGCTGGCGAGGTGGTCGATATCCAGGGTCGCCTCCTGCATGAGCAGCAGGTCTGGCCGTTCGTCGCGGATCAGCCGGATCACGTCGTCGATCGAGGCGCCGGTGGTCCGCAGCAGGTTCCAGCTGACGATGACGGTCTGCTTCGGTGGAAGCTGTGGGGGCGACCGGTCCATCGAGGTCTCGTCTACGGTGGCGGTATCGCTCATCGGTTCAGCTAGCGCGGCATGGCGTTGTTCGTTCCGCCGGTATTCGGCCCGTCCGAACGTCACGCACCGGGTTTGATCCCGGCGATCGGATAATCGGGCTTTGCGATTGCCCTGTCCCCATTCGCGGCGAACTCCACCGCAAGCGTGTAGCCCAGTCCAAGCAGGACCGGGCCCAGGAAGATGCCGAGGCCGCCGAAACTGAGGACGCCGCCCAGCACGCCGAGCACGGTCAGCAGGTAGGGAAGCTGTGCGCCGCGGGCGATGAACACCGGACGGATGATATGGTCGGCTCCGGAAATCGCCAGGATGCCATACACGGTCAGGAATATGCCCCAGCCGAGATGGTGGGTCATCGCCAGCCAGATCGCCGCCGGCACCCAGACCAGCGGCGCCCCGATCGGCAGCACGGCGACGAAGGCTGCAATGCCGCCGAACAGCACCGGGCTGGGCACGCCGGCAATGTAGAAACCGGTTCCGGTCAGGATGCCCTGCACGATCGCGGTGCCGAGGATGCCGTATACCGTCCCGCGTACGGTACTGCCGGCGACACCGAGCAGCCGGTTCGCATAGGGACCGGCAATACGGGTGATGATCGCAGTCAGGGTGCCGCCCAGCGCGTCGCCGTTGACCCAGAAAAAGAAGCCGATGAAAAGCGCCAGCACCAGTTGTAGCAACCCGCTGGCGATCTGCACCAGGACCGCCAGGATCCGGCCGACGATGGTGCCGATATAGGGCTGCACGGTGGCGCCGACCTGGTTGAGGTCGGCCGACCAGCGGTTCAGCGTCTCGGTCAACTGATGCCCCACCAGTGGAACCCGCGCCACCCAGTGCGGCGGTTCGGGCAGGCCGACTGCCGCTAGGCTCGACGCGGCATGCAGCATGCCCGGCGCGTCCTCGACGCCTGCGGACGCGACCAGGCCGATCGGCAGCACGACCAGCAGTGCGGTCATGATCATCATCAGCACCGCTGCAGAAAACCGCCCGGTTCTGGCACGCAGTCCGACATAGACCGGCCAGGTTGTGAACACGAGGATCCCGGCCCACAGGATCGCGGAGAAGAACGGATACAGCACGACGACGCAGCCGGTTGCGACGCCGCCCAGCAGCAATCCCATCATGATGCGTTCGGCCATCATCGTCTCATCGTCCCTGGCCGCTCGGTGGGTGCAGCCTCTCATGACCGCCCGTCATCGCAAAGCGGAGAACGCCGCAGGTGGTTCGATGCGGAGTTCCCGAGGAACGACTTAAAAAATTGAAACTGCACCGGACAGCGGGCGCAATGGCGTTACACGCACGCTGTATCGACAAACGATCATTTCGTCATAGCAAGTCGACCGAGTTGGTGATAACGTCACTTTACCGTTAAACTTCACTGATCAGCGATCACGACCTGATGAGTGATGACTAGGATTCATTATGCGCGTTAATGAGATTGGTCAGCAGCTGCGAGCCTACCGCCTGGAGTCAGGCATGCGCGCCGAGGAGATCGCCGCCAGGCTCGGCGTCTCACGCGCGGCGCTTTATCGCTATGAGAAAGGCGAGGTCATCAAGCTGGACACCGTCCAGCGGCTGGCTGAACTTCTCAAAATATCGCCATTGTCTCTTCTGGGTATCGGTGTCGAATATTATAGCCGTACGATCGGCTTCTTCGAGCGGATGCGCCAGATCGAGGAGGGAGCCGACCAGATCCTTCAGGTCGGCGACCCACTTTGCTATCTGGTGACCTCCGAGAATTATGACTCCGTCCTCACCGACTGCATGTTCCAGTTGGCGGATGAGGGCGGCGACGAGGCTACGACCCTTCGGTCCATGGCCGAGCAGGTGCTGGGCATCCTGTCGCTCCGCAAGCGCGTCTACCAGGCGCGCCGTCCCGGCATCATCGCCATTCTTCCGGAGCACGCGATCCAGCGTCTTCTCCAGAACGGCATCGCCGCCGGGCTGGTCCTGGACGACAATCTGCGCGATCGCTGCAGGCGCGTCGCAGCCGCCGAGATCGAGGCGATCGCCGTGCTGCTCGAGACCGAGCCGATGGGTCTGCAGTTCAGCCTGATGGCCGGGCCAGAGACCACCACCAATTGCGTCCTGCTGCGTCAGCGGGACCGGGCCACGCTGGCGATCAATCCGTTCCGCAGCGATGCCTGTTCCAACCTGTCGGCCGGCGTGGCGCTGGTCACCGGGGCGCCGGAAGCGGTCTCGACGCACCAGCGTGCAGCCGAGGGCATGTGGCGCGACTCGATCAAGGGTGCGGCGGCAGCCAAGCGCGTACGGGCGCTGCTTGCAGCGCATCGCATCCAATGATTTAGACTTGTTCCAGGGCACAGGCTGCCGCCACGATCCGGTTCGTGGCGGTATCCGGTCGCCCTGGGAGACGACGCGCGCATGAGCCCACTTATCTCCGCAGCTGAACTGTCTTCGCTGCTGGACGAGCCGACTGCGGATCAAGCTGTTCCGGTCCTTCTGGACGCGACCACCCTGCTTCCCGGCGAGAGCCTCGACATCGAGGCCATGTTCATCCAGGGCCATCTACCCGCTGCGCGCCGGTTCGACATCGAGGCATTCTCCGATCCCGACAGCACGCTGCCGCACATGGTGCCGAGCCAGGGCCGCTTTGCCCGGCTGATCGCCGCGCTGGGCGTGGGCAACGACAGCGACGTGGTGTTTTACGACCAGTCCGGGATCGTATCCGCCGCCCGCGGCTGGTGGCTTCTCGGCCTGTTCGGTCATGACCGGACGCGGGTGCTCGATGGCGGCCTGCCTGCCTGGCGAGCCGGGGGATACCGGCTCGAGCAAGGCGCGCCGTTGCCGCCTCGTCCCGCCCACTTCACGCCGATGATGCGGACGACCCGATTGATCGGCCTCGGAGACATGGTGGAGCTTTCCCGCGATGCCGTGGCCGGTCGAGCGGATGCAACGCGCCTGCTTGATGCGCGGAGCCGCGGACGCTTCGAGGCGACCAGTCCGGAACCTCGGGCCGGCCTGGCGGGCGGACATATTCCCGGTGCGGCAAGCCTGCCGTTCGGCGAGTTGCTGGTCGAGGGCCGGTGCTTCCGGCCGGTCGAAGAATTGCGAGCGCGGTTCGAAGCAGCCGGCGTGATGCAGGGCGACCGCGTCGTCACCAGCTGTGGTTCCGGCCTGACCGCGTCGGTGCTGTCGCTCGGGCTCGCCGTGGCCGGTTACGAAGCCGGTGCGATGTACGATGGATCCTGGACCGAATGGGCACAAGCGCCCGGGCTGGAACGCGCTACCGGCTCCGGCGTCGCCCACGTCGGAGCCGTGTCATGAGCGGCGATGGGAGCGTTCCGGCTAAGGGGGGCTGGTCCACGCTGACCGATAAGCTGGTCCGGCTCGGCCGGCCCTCCGGCACCGAGCCCGGTTTCGTCAACGCGCCGGTCTCACGCGGATCGACCGTCCTGTACGAGAGCATGGATGCGATGCGTGCCCGGTCGGCGCAGCGCTACGAGCATGAACTCATCTATGGCGCGATGGGTGGTCCGACCCAGGCCCTGCTGGAGGAGGCGATCGCCGCGATCGAGGGCGGCCGGCATACTCAGGTGGTCTCGTCCGGGCTTGCCGCCTGCACGACCCCGCTGCTGGCGTTCCTTGGTGCTGGCGGCCACTGCCTGATGCCGGACAGCGTGTATGGGCCGACCCGCCGCTTCTGCGACAGCATGCTCAGGCGCCTCGGCATCGAGACGACCTACTACGATCCGATGATCGGCGAGGCAGCGCTCGATGCGCTGATGCGTCCGACCACGCAGGTGCTGTTCGCGGAGAGTCCGGGCAGCCACAGCTTCGAGGTGCAGGATGTCGGGATGCTAGCCCGTGTCGCGCACGGGCACGGCGCCAAGCTGATTCTCGACAACACCTGGGGCATCCATGTCTTCCAGCCGTTCGAGCATGGCGTAGACGTGTCGATCCAGGCACTGACCAAATACCCGGCCGGCCATGCCGACGTCGTGCTGGGGGCTATCACGGTCGTCGACCAGGCGGACTGGGTGGTGCTGCGCGATTCGGTTGTCCAACTCGGCCAGTATGCCGGACCGGATGAATGCTGGCTGACACTGCGCGGCCTGCGCACGATGGGGGTTCGCCTGGAGCGGCAGTCCCGTTCCGCCATGACGGTCGCACTCTGGTTGCAGGCTCGTCCGGAAGTCGCGCGGGTGCTGCATCCCGCCCTGTCGGGCAGCCCCGGCCATGAATTCTGGCTTCGTGATTTCACCGGCTCAGCCAGCCTGTTCGGCGTGGTGTTTCGCCGCGAGTTCACCGCTGCCGCCGTCGAGGACATGGTGGCCGCACTCGGCGTGTTCGGGCTCGGCGCATCCTGGGGCGGCTATGAGAGCCTGGTCCTGCCGACCACCGGCACGGTCAGCCGGACCGCGCTCGCCCAGGGCATACGCGATCCATCGATGAGCGGCCCGGCACTTCGCGTGCATGTCGGGTTGGAGTCGCCCGACGAGCTGATCGCCGATCTCGAAGGCGGCCTGGAAGTACTGCGCGCCGCCTCGGCCTGAGGCGGAGCGGGGCGCTTCCTGCCCCGGACCGGCGCGGAATTCATCCGAGCCCGGTAGCTATCCGATGGTCACGGGTGGCGGTGATCGTCCCGATGCGGGTCCGGCGACGGATGCGGGGGCGCTGCCTGATGCGGCTCGGGATGCGGAGCGGGCTGCGGGCGTGGCGCCGCCTCATGCGGCGGAGCGCGAGGCGGTTCGGGACGTTGCACAGCCTGCGGAGGCCTCGGTGCCTGCACATGCGGCGCCTCCTGGTGCTGGGCCGGTCGCGCGTCGACGCGCGGCGGTTGCGGACGCTGGACCGGCTGTGGTGACGGAGTGCGAGGCGGCGGCGGGCGAACCGGTTCCGCATGAGGTTCGGCCTGGTGGATCGCCGTACGGGGAGCTTCCGGCCGTGCAGGTGTGGCAACACCTTGCGCAGCGGCACCCGGTCCTGCTGCATGGATCTCGGGCCGCGATCCGCCCTGGTCGGTGCCTGGCGCCGGACCGGTAATGCCTGGATGGGTCGTCGAGCCGGGCTCGACAGGAGGCCGTCCACCGGACGGATGTTCGCCCGGAGCACCGGGTGGTCTGGCACCCGGCGTACGGAGAGCGGGCAATCCGTTGGGCTGGACAGCCGGCAGGGCTCCAGCGGCGGGATGCCCGGGCGTGGCCGGTGCAGTGCCGGGCTCCCGGACATTCGGTGGCACACCGGGCCGTGGCGTCGGCGTCACCGATCCGACGCCCGGCGGACGGTCATTGCCAGGTGTGGTTCCAGGGGCAACAGCGAGATTGCCGCCGGGATTGCCGACTTCAGTGCCGCTCTGGCCACGGAACGGGGTCCTGTTGGCGGAAAGCTGATGCGGTGTGAACAGCTGCTGGTTGATCGCCGGACCGGGGGCCGATGGGCGCGCAGCACCAACTTTCAGACCAAGGCGCTGCGCTACCGCCGGAGTTACACCACGCGTATCCGCAGCCGGTTGCACCGGAAAGGCGCCGCGAACCGGCTGGAACCTTGCCGCAGCACCCACGCCAGGGGCACCCTGGCCCAGGGCCGCGGCACCGGTCCGGGCGACACGACCGACCGGCTCCGAACGGGCCATCGCGGACACCGGGATGACGGTCAGCGCGGACCGGTTGGCGTAGTTGTTGATGATGGTCGTGTTGTTGACCGAATGATTGTCGCGGCTATTGTTCATGGAAACGGCATGGCTGTCGCGTCCGTAATTCACATGGGACATGTAGGTCTGGCTGGCATTGAACTGCGGCCGATACTGCTCGCGCGGCCCGAGCGGGATCCAGCCGATGTCGCCGCCACGTCCCCTGTCATACCGATCGTTGTCGTCGTGTCCGGCGAATGCACCGGCGATCAGCCCGCCGACCGCACCCGCCACCACGAAATCGACCAGCGCCGGCGCATAGGCCGGCTGCTCATAAACATCCGCCGAGGCCTGCTGATCCGAGGGAACCCAGCCCCAGCGACCATCGAACTGCGCCCAGCGACCGTAATGGAATGGTGCGAACCCCCATGGCTCGTTATCGACCCAGGTCCATCCCCAGGGTGCGACATAGGCCCAGCTGCCTTCCCGATACGGCGCCCAGCCGCTCTGCACCCGCGGATACCAGACCTGGCCGTAATCCGGGCTCGGCTGCCAGTCGCCATAACCGCCGAGCGACTCGCCGCCCGTCATGTAGCGCACCGGCTGTGGTTCGGCCGGCTGCCGGACCGGACGACGCAGGTGAGCCTCCAGAAACGCATCCCGCACCAGCGGACCCACCGAACCCTGCAGCACGTCTCTGCCGGTGACCAAAGCGGTCTGGCCGGCGGCCACCTCAAGCGAGAAGGAGCCGCTGACGATCCGTGCCGAACCGCTGATCACGCTGATGCTGGTCGGTGTCGCGCTGTCGCCGGCAATGATGCCGTACTGGCCTGCGCCACCAAGCTGCACGGCGCCGCGTGGCGTCGTGATGGCGTAGCTATCACCCGAAAGCATGTCGCGAAGGTCGAGAAACACTTCTCCTTGCGGCTCGGTGGCGATGAACTGGTGGTTGTCGAGCGTCGCCAGATCGAGCTCGGTCGCCTCGTTGAGGGCCACCAGATTGTCAGCGATCTGCACCGACGCGCCGGACCCCGGCTGGGTCCAGACCGCGTTACCGCTGGTCAGGGGCAGGTTGATGGTGGCATCGACCCAGTCGGTGGCTCCGGCGCCGTGCGTGGAAACGCTGCCGTTGACCTGTGCCAACCGCCCGACGCGCCAGGGCGGATCTGCTGCATCCTGGGCGGCGGCCGACTGCACCATCCCCAGACTTGCGAGGGTCAGGCCGGTCGCGGCCAACAGGCGATCGAGGCGCAGAGAGGGAAAAGCAGTCTTCATATCATTCTGCGCCCGGCTGGCGCCTCCAAGGAGGGACGCCTATCCGGGTGCAGCCTGCAGTCGAAAATAGGACGAACTCGTGGCTGGACTATGACATTACAAACTGTTTCCGGAGTGACGAGCCAGCTTTAGTGATTTTTGCCGCGGCCGGTGCTCGATTGCAGCTCGTCGATACGCTTTGACGCCTGCGCCTTGTTGAGCGTCTCGTCGAACGGCTCGCCAGCCTCTTCCGACAACGTCTTGAGGTAGGACGCCTGCGCACCGGTCATCGTCTCCTCGCCGGTGGCCCAGGTATCGGGATCTTTCACGGTGTTCGACGGCAGGTCCTGCTCGGTCACCGGATCGGGCTTCTTCTGATTTGTGCTCATGAGCTAGATACGAGCCTGTGCTTGTTTTGTTCCTGGCTCACCAGAACGTTAACAGCCTCAACCGCGGACCACTGCGCGGTGCCGGTAACCCAGTGCCTCGGCGACATGCGGGCGCTGCACGGTGTCGACATCCTCCAGGTCGGCGATCGTGCGAGACACCCGCAGCAGCCGGGTGAAACCGCGCGCGGAGAGTTGCAGCCGATCGGCCGCCTGCTCGCTCAGGCTCCGCGCCGCGTCGTCCATCGGGAACTGGTCCGGACTGGCCTCCGCGTTGCACAGCCCGTCCTGTCGTGCATGCTGGCGGATGCGGCTGCAGGCGATCCGACCTGCCACGGTGCATGATGCCTCGCCGGCCGGCGAGCGCGCGATCTCCGAGGCCGGAACCGACGTCACCTGCACGGCCAGGTCGATCCGGTCGAGCATCGGCCCGCTGATCTTGCCGAGATATTCCTCGCCACACCGGGGCGCCCGCCGGCATTCCCGCGTCGGGTCGCCGAGGTAGCCGCATCGGCACGGGTTCATGGCGGCAATCAGCTGGAACCGGGCCGGGTAGGTGAAATGACCGGCGGCACGCGCCACCGTCGTGCGTCCGGTCTCGATCGGTGCCCGCAGCGCCTCCAGCGATTGTCGCGGCAACTCCGGCATCTCGTCCAGGAACAACACCCCGCGATGCGCCAGGCTGACCTCGCCCGGCTTCGCGCGCGGACCACCACCGACGATCGCGGCCTGGCTCGCCGAATGATGCGGTTCGCGAAACGGCGGACGCTTCACCAGCCGCCCGCCCGGCAACAGCCCGGCGATGCTGTGGATGGTGCTGACCTCGAGCGCCTCGCTGGCCGACAGATCGGGCAACAGGCCGGGCAACCTCGCCGCCAGCATCGATTTTCCGGCACCCGGAGGGCCGATCAACAACATACTGTGCCCGCCGGCCGCCGCGATCTCCAGCGCCCGCTTGGCGGTTTCCATGCCTTTGACGTCGATCAGGTCGAGCACCCGCCCGGTCTCGGCAATGCCGGGCGGAACCGGTGGGCTCAGGACCTGGATGCCCTTGAAGTGGTTCACCAGGGACAGCAGGTCCGGCGTTGCCAGCACCTCGATCCGCCCCGCCCACGCCGCCTCGCCACCCTGCGACTGCGCGCAGATCAGTCCGAGATTGCGGGCCGATGCACCGATCGCCGCCGGCAGTACGCCTGCCACCGGGTTCACCCCGCCATCGAGCGACAACTCGCCGAGTGCGGCATAGCCGGCAACCTCGTCCCGCGGCAGCACATCCATGGCCGCCAGCACGGCCAGTGCGATCGCCAGGTCGAAATGGCTGCCTTCCTTCTGCAGGTCGGCCGGCGCCAGGTTGATCAGGACCCGCTTCGGCGGCAGCGCCAGGCCCATCGCGGTCAGCGCGGCACGCACCCGCTCCCGCGCTTCGCCCACGGCCTTGTCGGCAAGCCCGACGATCAGGAAGGCCGGCAGGCCGCTGGATATCTGTACCTGCACTTCGACCGGAACGGCATCGATGCCGGAAAAGGCGAAGCTCTGTACTCTGGCGATCGTCATGCAGCGGCTCCGGGTTCGAACCGGAACCTTATCGAGCCCGCCTTAAAGCATGGTTAAGGCCGGCAGAGCCGCGACGTGGTCAGCGTTGATACAATACCCGGGCCCGGATCGTTCCCTCCAGGGCGCGCAGCTTGGCCAGGATCGTGCCATCCTCGGAACGATCGGTCTCGGCTTCGACCACCACGTACCCCAATTCGCCATCGGTCTGCAGGAACTGCGCCGCAATGTTCGCACCGGCCTCGGAGAAGATCTCGTTGATGCGCCGGAGGATCCCCGGGGTGTTCTGATGCACATGCATGAACCGGGTGCCGCGCGGCCGCGGCGGCAACTGCACCTGCGGGAAATTGACGGCCCCCAGCGTCGCGCCGACATCGCTGTATTCCACCAGCTTGCGTGCCACCTCGGCGCCGATGCGCTCCTGCGCTTCCGCGGTCGATCCGCCGATATGCGGCGTCAGGATGACGTTGTCGCGCCCCTGCAGCGGCGAGACGAAACGTTCGTTGTTGCTTCTGGGCTCGACGGGAAACACGTCGATGGCGGCACCGAGCAGATGCCGGTCGTCGAGCGCCCGCGCCACGGCCTCGAGATCGACCACGTTGCCGCGCGCATTGTTCAGCAGGAAGCTGCCCGGCTTCATCGCGCGGATCTCGGCCTCGCCGATCAGCAGGTCGGTCTCGTGCGTCTGCGGCACATGCAGGCTGACCACGTCGCTCTGCGACAACAGAGCCATCAGCGTCGGAACGGCCGACGCATTGCCATGACCGAGCTTGTCGGCGAGGTCGTGGTAGATCACCCGCATGCCGAACGCCTCGGCCAGCACCGAAAGCTGGCTGCCGATGCTGCCATACCCGACGATGCCGAGCGTCTTGCCGCGAACCTCCCAGCTATCCGCGGCCGACTTGTCCCAGCCGCCATCATGCGCGGACACCGATTTCGGGAAGATCCGCCTCATCAGCATGACGATCTCGCCCATGACCAGTTCGGCCACGCTGCGGGTATTGCTGAAGGGCGCGTTGAACACCGGGATGCCTCTCACGGCGGCGGCGCCCAGGGCGACCTGGTTGGTGCCGATGCAGAAACAGCCGATGGCGATCAGCTTGTCCGCACCCTCGATGATATCAGCGGTGAGCCTGGTGCGGGAGCGGATGCCGACCACATGCACGCCCTCGAGCGCCTGGGCCAGCGCCTCGCCGTCCAGGGAGCCCGGATGCCGGGTTATCGTGGCATACCCGCTGGCCGCGAACAGCTCGACCGCGCTGTCATGCACGCCCTCGAGCAACAGGATCCGGATCCGGTCCTTGGGCAGGGAGAGTTGGCTGGCCATCGATTGATTTGCTCGCGGTTCCGGCAGGAGCGTGGTCCTACTGGAAACCGGCGGTGGCGGGTAGCGCCGTGGCGTATGGCAGCCATCGGCACTCCTTGAAAAAACGTCCGACCGGGCCCGCTCCTAGGTCCGCCGCTGCCGGGATCGCGGACGCTGCCCGAGCTGGCCGAGCGCCTCGGGATGGGTACGGCCCCAGTCGTAGAGCAACTCGATCGGCTCGATGAACACCCGCCCGAGGTCGGTCAGTGTGTATTCTACCCGGGGTGGCACGACATCGAAGACATGCCGGGACAACAGGCCGTCCCGCTCCAGTTCACGCAGCGTTTGCGTCAGCATTTTCTTGCTGATGCCGGGCAGGCTGCGCTGCAGTTCTCCGGTGCGGCAACTCCCGCCATGCAAGGTGTGGAGCGCATGCAGCACCATGCTGGACCATTTGACGCTGAACAGCTCCAGCACCCGGCGTGGTGCGCAGGTTTCCTGATGGACGGTCTCGTCGGTATCGCTCATCGATGGAGACCCAATGGTGCCTATGTCCCTGAACGGTGCCTTCTAGACGCGAAGCGCCCGGATGGCCACCTAATCATCCGCAACAACAGGAGAGGCCTCGGCTCATGACGGAAACCGCACTGATCGTCGGCTCGAGCGGCATCGTCGGCAACAACCTGGCTCGCCATCTGGTAGGCAAGGGCTGGCAGGTGCATGGGCTCGCACGGCGTCCGACCGCCATCGAAGGTGTGCTCCCGGTCGCGGCCGACCTGCTCGATCCAGCCGCGCTGCGCACTGCCCTCGCCGGGCTGCGTCCGACACGCGTGTTCGTGACGACGTGGATGCGTCAGCCCACGGAAGCCGAGAACATCAAGGTCAACGGCACCATGGTGCGCAACCTGCTCGACGCGGTGTCGCCGGCTGGTTCGGTGGAGCACGTGGCGCTGGTCACCGGCCTCAAGCACTATCTCGGTCCGTTCGAGGCATACGGAAAAGGCGTCCTGCCCGCGACGCCATTCCGCGAAGAGCAGCCGCGGCTCGACGTCGAGAACTTCTACTATGCCCAGGAAGACGAGGTTTTCGCGGCTGCGGCACGAGACGGCTTCGGTTGGAGCGTGCACCGTCCGCACACGATCATCGGCTACGCCGTCGGCAACGCCATGAACATGGGCACGACGCTCGCCGCCTACGCATCGATCTGCCGCGCGACCGGGCGGCCGTTCCTGTTCCCGGGCTCGGCGATGCAGTGGAACGGGCTGACCGACATAACCGATGCCCGCGTGCTGGCACGCCAGCTCGAATGGGCGTCCACCACCCCGGCAGCACGCAACGAGGCGTTCAATATTGTGAACGGCGACGTGTTCCGCTGGAGCTGGATGTGGCCGCGCATCGCCGGCTGGTTCGGCCTCGACGCCGCTCCGTTCCCGGGCCAGGGAACGCCGCTGGAGCAACAGCTCGCCGATGCCGCCCCGATCTGGGCGGACATCGCCGGCAAACACGGGCTGGTCGAACCGGACCTGGGACGCCTGGCATCCCCCTGGCACACCGATGCCGATCTGGGCCGTCCGATCGAGGTCGTCACCGACATGTCCAAGAGCCGCAAGCTCGGCTTCCTCGACTATCAGCCGTCCGACGAGAGCTTCTTCGACCTGTTCGCCCGCCTTCGCGAGGAGCGGCTCATTCCGCAATAGGAACCGCCGGGGCAGGGCCGTATCAGCCGGGCCTGCCCCTCAATGCCTCGACCGCCCGATCGCCGAGGGCGGGATCGCCGACTGCCAGCACGCTGCCGTCCCCATCCTCGCGCAGACGGTCGCCGTTCCAGTCGGTAACCCGTCCGCCGGCACCCTCGATCACCGGAACCAGCGCGGCCCAATCCCAGATCTTCATGTCGCGCTCTGCAATGATGTCGATATGGCCGAGCGCCAGCAGCCCGTAGGCGTAACAATCTCCGCCCCATGACGTACGGCGAACGCCGGCCTCCAGCGCGTCGAACCGGGGTTGGGTCGCACCGTCCATCATGGCCGGCGACGTGCATGAAAGCTCAGCCTCGTTCAGCGACAAGCAGGACCTGGTGCCGGCCGCGCCGCCGAACGGCCCGGCAAAATGGGTCGGCTCGCCGGCGACACCGACCCACCGCTCGCCGGTGATCGGCTGGTCGATGATGCCCAGCACCGGCACCCCGTCCATCAGCAGCCCGACCAGTATGCCGAACGTGGGACGTCCGGTGATGAAGGCGCGGGTGCCGTCGATCGGATCCAGTACCCAGCGCAGCCGGGCATCCGGACGGTCGAGACCGAACTCCTCGCCGAGGATGCCGGCTTCGGGAACCCGCTGGGACAGCAGGGTGCGCATGGCCTGCTCGGCATTGCGATCGGCCACAGTGACCGGGCTCTGGTCGCCCTTGAGTTCGGCGCCGAGGCCACTGCGAAAGAACGGCCGGATCACCTGTCCCGCAACCTCGACGGCCGCGATCGCCGCCGCCAGAAGCCGGTCGCGATCGCCCAACCCGACTACGCTCACGGGGCGTCGGACAGCGAGCGCAGGTAGGCAATGACCGCGGCCCGCGTCGCGTCGTCCGGAATGCCGGCAAAGGCCATCTTGGTGCCGGGGGCGAACGCGCGCGGATGTTTCAGCCACGGGTCCAGCGTCTCGCCGGTCCATTTGTCGTGTCGGCTCGTGAGTGCCGCCGAGTAGGTGTAGTCGCTGCCCTGGCCGATGGCGCGGCCATAGACGCCGTACAGGTTGGGCCCGACCATGGCGCTGCCGCCCTTGTCGAACGAGTGGCAGGCACTGCATGACGCCGCGGCCTCGGTTTCGCCCGTCTTGATGGTCGCCGCATCCGCCGGGCCGGCGACGACGGCCTGCACCGCGGCGACGGGCTTGAGCGCCGCTGCAGCGGGCGCCGACAGGGTGATCAGGTAGGCGATGACGTCGGCGCGCTCGGACTCGTCCCGGATACCGGCAAAGCCCATCTTGGTGCCCGGCGCGAACGCCTGTGGCCGGGTCAGCCAGGCATCCAGGCGCTCCGGGGTCCAGTTGCCGCCCTTGCTCTTCAGCACGTCCGAATAGTCGTAGTCGGCGACGGCGGCGATCCGGGCGCCGGCGATCCCGTGCAGGTTCGGACCGACCAGCGTCTGGCCGCCCGCGTCGAAGCTGTGACAGGCGGCGCACTGCGCTCCGGCGGACGCTTCGCCCTTCGCCGCGGAGGCCTGCTTGAGCAGGCTGTCGATCGAAGGATGCTGCGGAGTTGCCGAGGTCTCGTTGCCGGCAATGCGGAATGCCGGTTCGGACGGCGGCATCGCGTGCACCATGGCCGCGCCGGCGAGGTCGGCGGCACCGAATGCGAGCACCGCGCACAGCAGGGACGCGGCGATCTTGTTGAGCTCTTTGCTATCCATCGAAGACCGACCCGATCTCTCGCCAGTCATTACTGAACCGGGCCGTCCCGGGCGCTTCCTTGCGATCGGGGGAAGCCTATGGGATGCAGCCACAGCGAACAACCCGGCCCCGGACCGCTTTCCGGTGAAGATTGATCCCATGAACCCTGCGGTCCCGCCCCCTCCCGGCAGCACGCCCGGACCGATCGCCTTCCAGGGCCGGCCCGGCGCCTATTCCGACCTGGCCTGCCGCACCGCCTATCCGGGACGTGCCACCATGGGGTGCGAAACGTTCGCCGACGCCATCAAGGCGGTGCATGACGGCGCGGCGGACCTGGCGATGCTGGCCTGCGAGAACAGCCTCGCCGGACGGGTGCCGGACATCCATTCGCTGCTTCCGGAGAGCGGCCTGCATATCGTGGGCGAGCACTTTCAGCGTGTGGAACACTGCCTGCTCGGTGTGCCCGGCACCGCGATCGGCGATGTCCGGCGACTGCATACGCACTCCGTCGCGATGGCGCAGGTGCGTCGCCTGATCGACGAGCTGGCACTCGAGCCGGTGATCGAGTTCGACACTGCCGGTGCGGCAGAACTGGTCGCAGGCTGGGGCCGGAAACAGGATGCGGCGATCGCCTCCTCGCTGGCGGCGGAGCTGAACGGGCTGGTGATCCTGCGCCGCAATGTCGAGGACGCGGCGCACAACACCACCCGCTTCTATGTGACTGCGCGCGAGCCGCTCTCGCCGCCGCCCGGACAGTCGGGGACGATGACGACGATCCTGTTCCGGGTCAGGAACGTCCCAGCCGCGCTCTACAAGGCGCTCGGCGGCTTCGCCACCAATGGCGTCAACATGACCCGCATCGAGAGCTACATGCTCGACGGCTTCTTTTCGTCGACGCAGTTCCTGCTCGAGGTGGATGGCCACCCGGAGGATACCGGTCTGGCCAGGGCGATCGACGAGCTACAGTTCTTCTCGACGGCCCTCAAGATCCTCGGCAGCTACACGAGGTCGTCGTTTCGCGGCTGATGATAACGCCGGCCTGCCACGTCCCCCATGTCGCTTGCCTACCGCTCCCACCGATCATGCCAGCGGGGCATCGCAATCCGATACGGGGCGGCGGCGTACGCGCCGTTTACGGTCCCAGATCATCACGCCGGTTACCGCGAGCCCGGCGGTGGCCAGCCCAGCCAACGCCACGAGAATGCGGCCGGCCAATCCAAGAATCTGCCCGCTATGCCAGGGGAACTGGATCTGCATGACCAGGTCTCCGATGCGTCCGCCGCCGGGCATCTCTATTTGCGCCACACGTCCGGTCTGCGTGTCTATGGTCACCGTAGGCCGGCCGAGACCGGTACCGCGTTCGCCTGCCGATTGAAAAAAGAACACGCTCGCCAGATGCGCGGCCGGCATCATGAACACACCGCCCGCGTCGACAGGCCAACCCTGCCTGTGCACCAGCTTGTTGGCTAGGGCGACGATCGCGTCGAGGTCGGGATCGGGGTGTGCCGTACCCGCGTCCGGTGGTGTGGCCGGGCGTGCAACCGGCAGCAGGTGGGTCACCATCGGGTGGAATAACGGTCTATCGAGCGCGATCGCGAAACCGCTGATCGCGATGCCGAGCAGCACCAGCCAGAGCCAGAGTGCGACGGCGCGATGCAGGTCGAACACCAGCCTGAAGCCGCGGCGTGCGCTGTCGATCCGCCAGGCGCGTCGCCAGCCGCGCAGCCACTCGGCCGCACGACGCCGCACGTCGCGCCTCCGGACAGGCGGCAGCGTCAGCAGGAGGCCGACGATGCAGTCGATCGACCAGAGCGCCGACAGCAATCCCATGATCCACTGCCCGGTCGCGCCGAGACCGATCGTGTAGTGGAAGCGATAGAGGAACGGGATGATCGCGCGGCGCGAGAAACAGCACGCGTCGGATTTGCGCCCGCCGAGCAGGTCGCCGCTGGCAGGATCGAGGAACAACTCGTTCGCTGCCAGGACGAATGGGCGGCCGGTCGCCGGATCGGTGCGTGGCTGGACATAGGCGCGAACGCTCTGCCCGTCCGGCGGATGAAACAGCATGTAGCCCAGTTGCGTCTGCGGCGCCTGCGCCTGCAGGCGTCGCACGAGTGCTGCCGGGGAGAGCGTCGCCCCGGGCAGCCGCGCATCGAACAGGTCGGGATTGAGTTGCGCGTCGATGGCATCGTGGAAGGCGGCGATGCTGCCGGTCAGCCCCGCCATGGTGACGAAGCCAGCCAGCAGCAGACCCATCCATCGATGCGCGCGTAGCAGCCACGGGCGCATCGGACGCCGGACTACCAGCGGTAGGTCAGGCCGCCGAAGGCGGTGCGCTGATAACCGTAGGCGCACCATGTGCCGTAGTAGCAGGAGGAAACGTATTTACGGTCGAGCAGGTTGTCGATGTTGATGTAGCCTTGCAAGCCTTTCAGCGCCGGTACCAGGTGGCCGACATCGTAGCGCAGGGCGAGATCGAACAAGGTGACGTCCGGAACCGCAAAGCTGTTGGTGCTGTCCAGAGTCTTGCCGACATAGCGCGCGCCGCCACCGACCGACAGGTTCGCGAGCCTGCCCGACGGCACCGTGTAATAGGCCCAGGCGGAGGCCTGGTTATGCGGCACCGCCGGGAGGCGCTTGCCGGTCAGCCCGGAGGTATCCCGCGTGTAATATGCGTTGATGTAGGTGTAGCTGGCGACCAGTTGCAGATCGCGGGTGATGTCGGTGCGCGCCTCGACCTCGAAGCCGCGGGAGCGCGCGGTGCCGGTCTGGATCGAGAGCAGCGGGTTGTTTGGTGCCGGCGTCGTCAGGTTCTCGCGGGTGATGTCGAACGCGGCGGCGGTGAAGAAGCCGTTGAAGCCACGCGGCTTGTATTTGACGCCCGCCTCGTACTGCCGTCCCCGCTCGGGCACGAAAGGCTTACCGTTCGCATCCGTCCCTGCAATCGGCGAGAAGGATTCCGAGTAGCTGATATATGGCGCGATGCCGTTCGGAAACACATAGGTCAGGCCGGCGCGGCCGGTGAAGGCCGCGTTCCATTGCGCTGTCCGACCACCCGAGTCAGGTGTGCGGGTACTGCTTCCGACCCAGTCGCGCCGTCCAGACAGCGTCAGCACGAAACCGGCATAGCGGAGCTGATCCTGCAGATAGACGCCGTACTGGCTCTGCGTGACGTCCGTCTTGGTTCGGGCGGGCTGGGTTATCGGGAGCGTATAGTCCGGCGCAAAGATGTCGATCGAAGGTGCGGTTCCAAAACCCGTGCGGTAGGCGCTGTCGAGATGTTGGTAGTCGAAGCCCGCGAGAGCGACGTGCGAGACCGGCCCTGTCGAAAAACGCGCTTCGGCGGCGTTGTCCGTCGCATACTGGTCCGACCATTCGGTCGACGCGGCTATTCCGCGGTCGAGCGTGCGATGGTCGTCTTCGAGTCCGGAACTATAGACACTGGCGTAGTCCATGTTGACACGGAACCAGCGCGAGTTGCTGCGCAACGTCAGCCAGTTATTGACCTGTCGTTCCGCCTTGAGCCCGACCGATAGCTGCGTACGGTCGAATTTCTCGAAGTTGAGGTCTCCATCGTAGAAATCGACCGAGACGCTGCCGAACGGATTGTACAGCACGCTGGCCCCGGCCGGCACGCCGCCATAGGACGTGCTGCGTGGCTCGTGCTGGTAGAGGCCGAGCAGCGTGATGTCGGTGCGGGCATCCGGACGCCAGGTGAGGGCGGGCGCCACTTCGATACGCTGGTCCTTGGTATGCGCGACCTGTCCATCCTGCGTGCGGGCAAGGGCGGTGAGCCGGTAGCTCCAGTGTCCGGCATGGTCGATAGGACCGGAGAAATCGCCTGTCGCCTGGGCATGGCGGAAATTACCGAATTCCATACCGATCTCATGAAGTGGCGTGGTGGTCGGCAGCTTGGCGGTCTGGTCGACCAGGCCGCCTGCCTGCGCCTGGCCATAGAGCACCGAGACCGATCCCTTCAGCACATCGACCCGGTCGAGCAGGTAGGGATCAACCTGCGGTGCGGCATACTCGCCGTTCGTGAGCAGCTTGAGACCGTTATAGTAGGTGTCCGCGTCGAACCCGCGGATCGAGAACATGTCGTAGCGTGTCGCGGTGCCTCCGCGCGTCTCGGTGGTCACGCCGGACACGTAGCGCAGCGCCTGGTTGAGGGTCTGCACGTCCTGCTCGCGCAGGACTGCCTGCGTAACGACCGAGATGGATTGCGGCGTCTCGAGCAGCGGTGTCGACGTCTTGGTCCCGGCCGAACTGGTTTGCGGCACCACGCCATGCGTCTCGCCGCGGACCAGCAGATATTCCATGGCGTCGGTCGGGATCGTCTCGCCCTGTGCGCAGGTCGCACCCTGGAGGGAGGCTCCGGCAAGCAGCGCGGCGGGGGCGAAGCGCACGAGAAGGGTGCGGCGCGGCCGGGAGCAATCCATGAACATGACGCCTTAGTTGATATTGAGAACCATTCGCGTTTGAGGGTCTAGACGTGATCCTGCCGCCCCGCAAGGCGGTCGGGTCAGGTCGGGCGCGTAATCATCTCGCAGGGTTGCAGCCTCGCTGCGCAGGATACCGCGTGCGCCGGTTTGCACCCGGTCCGGATCGAGTACCTGAGATCGGGTTTCTGCGTGACTGCGGGCTGGACGATCGCAAAGCCGCGATTACGTCCACACCACCGCCTGCAATGCCGGCGCATCATCCCGCATCGGCTTGCAAGCTGTTGCGACAGCGCAAGAGGAGTGGGGCGGTGACCGCAATATTCGGTCGCCGGTCAGCCTTCGCTCAACCAGCTTTCGACCAGCCTGCGCGCGATGGCGCTCGGTCCCGGCATGTCGAAGCCTTGTGTTTCATGGTCGAGCACCTGTGCGCGGGTGAGCCATCGCGCCTCGGCGATTTCGCCCGGGTCGATCGTCAGCTTCATCTCGAGCGCCTCGGCATGAAAGCCAAGCATCAGCGATCCGGGAAAAGGCCATGGCTGGCTCGAATGGTAGCGCACGTTCCGAACGGTGACGCCGACCTCCTCGAACACCTCGCGGGCCACGGCCTCCTCCGCACTCTCGCCCGGCTCCAGGAACCCGGCGAGGGCCGACAGCACCCGCGAGTTCGGCGGGAACCGTGTTCCCCGCGCCAGCAGCGCATGGTCGCCGTGCTGGACCAGCATTATCACCACCGGGTCGGTGCGCGGAAAATGCTGGTGGCCCTGTGGGCAGCAGAGGCGATGGCCGCCTTGCTCCGGATGGTTCGGGAGGCCGCAGACGCCGCAGAACCGGTGCGTCGAACGCCAGTGCAGCATGCCGCGCACCTGCGCCAGGAGTGCCGCCTCCTCTGCCGGGAGCAGCGGCGCCAGCGGGCGCAGCTCCTCGAAACTCCAGATGTCCGGCCAGTCGGGGCGCACTGGTTCGTCGAGTTCGCTTATATCCACTGTGAACAACGGCACAGCGCCGTCGAGGCCAAGGAAGATCCACGGAAACTGCTCGAGCCCGATCTGCGCCGGGCTCGGCATCGCCACGCGGATGCTGTCCGGCGCGAGCCGCTCCATCAGGTGCCGACCGCGCCAGAACGGCAGCAGGCGGCGTACGGGATCGGCGAGATAGCCCGCGATCGCATCCTCGTCCGCGCGCGAATTGGCGGCGCGGTCGATCCTGCTGCCGGCGTAGAAATTAACGATGGGCGAGAGCCTGTCGCCTGCCATAAATGCCTCCGATGACCGCCCCGACCTGTTCGATCCGAAGCAGTCCGCTTCTCGTCGCCGCCTCTTGTCGCCGCCTCTTGTCGCCCATGGGGGCAACCGTGTTAAGGTCCGATCGGGAGGTCGGCAGCGGACGGGCGTCTTGCCAACCCGGTCAGGTCCGGAAGGAAGCAGCCGCAGTGAGTTTCCGCTCGGGTCGTTCGTTCGGCCTCCCACCAATCTGATGCACATGTCATCCAGCGACAACTCCGACCCTCGGGATACCGACGAGCACGGCATGGACGGTGCCTCGGGCCTGCCGGAGCCGCCACCCGCCGAAGGGCCCGGCCTGTTCGGCGATACGCTGGCGCCCCCACGGGCAGCACCGGCTCAGCCCGTCGCCATTGCAGCTTTAGCCCCGAAAACCCCCTATCGCGTCCTTGCGCGCACCTATCGCCCCGCCCGGTTCGACGACCTGATCGGCCAGGAGGCGATGGTGCGCATCCTGCGGCGCGCCTTCGCCGTCGAACGTGTCGCGCATGCCTTCATGCTCACCGGCGTGCGCGGCGTCGGCAAGACCACCACCGCCCGCATCATCGCCCGCGCCCTGAACTGCATCGGCGTGGATGGCACCGGCGGGCCTACTGCCGATCCGTGCGGGGTCTGCGCCAACTGCACCGCCATCCTCGCCGACCGGCACCCGGACGTGCTGGAAATGGATGCCGCGTCCCGGACCGGCATCGACGACGTGCGCGAGATCATCGAGGCGACCCGGTTCCGGCCGATGCAGGCGCGGATGAAGGTATTCATCATCGACGAGGTGCACATGCTGTCGCGCAACGCGTTCAACGCGTTGCTGAAAACCCTGGAGGAGCCTCCCGCCCAGGTCACCTTCATCTTCGCCACCACCGAATTGCGCAAGGTGCCGGTGACGGTGCTGTCGCGCTGCCAGCGCTTCGACCTACGCCGCGTCTCGCAGTCCGAGCTGTCGGCGCATTTCGCGGTGATCGCGGCCAAGGAAGGTGCGTCGATTACCGCCGAAGCCCTGGCGCTGATCGCCCGCGCCGCCGACGGTTCGGTGCGGGACGGGCTCTCGCTGCTGGACCAGGCGATCGCCCAGGGTGGCGACGGCAGTGACGATGGAACCGGCGACGGCACCATTCGCGCCGACCGGGTCGCGGACATGCTGGGACTGGCCGATCGCGGCCTGGTGTTCGACCTGCTCGACGCGGTGATGGCAGGCAAGCCGGCCGACGCGCTGGCGATCACCGATCAGGCGCATGCGCGCGGTGCCGATCTCGGACTGATGCTGGCCGACCTGCTCGAGCTGATCCACACCGTGTCGCGCCTGAAGGCGTTGCCGGCCCTGCGCACCAGCGGCGACTTGCCGGAAACCGAACGTGTGCGCGGAGCCGCCCTGGCGGATGCGCTGCCGGTGCCGGTGCTGGGACGGACCTGGCAGATGTTGCTGAAGGGCGTGGCCGAGGTCGAGACCGCGCCGGACCGCCGCGAGGCCGCCGAGATGGTGCTGATCCGGCTGTGCCATGTCGCCGACCTGCCGCCGCCCGGCGACCTCGTTCGCCAGTTGCAGGCAGAACAATCCTCTGGACACCGTGCCCCGCCGGCGCCGTTGGGACAGTCCAACCCCGGCCCGACGCTCCGTTCAGTGACCGGCGGCGGTGCCGCGCGGGCGCCCGCCCCGGAGCTGGACCGGGAGCCGGACCAGGACCGAATGGCGGCCCCGATGGCCGAGACCGTCGCCCCGCCGGTCGAGATGTCGGCACCTCCACCGCCCTCGCTCAAGAGCTGGCGCGAGGTGGTGGCCTTCATCGCCACCCGGCGCGAGGCGATGCTGCACGGGCATCTGCGCCATTGCGCCCATCTGGTCAGGTTCGCCGCCCCGGTGATCGAGCTCAGGCTGGAACCGCAGGCGCCGCGCGACCTTGCCCAGCGCCTGGCAAAGCTGCTCAGCGACGCGACCGCCACGCGCTGGACCATCGCCGTGGTCCGCGAGGCCGGCGAGCCGACGCTGGCCGAGCAGTCGGATGCGCTGGACATCACCCGGAGCCAGATGGCGGAAGCCCATCCGCTGGTGCAGGCGATCATGGCGGCGTTTCCGGGTGCCAGGCTCGGTGCGGTCAACGATGCGACGCTCGACGAATACGGACTGCCGCCGGAACCGATCGTTGCCCAGTCTCTACTCAACGACGCCGACGCTCCCGATATGGAGTTCGCACCGCTCGATTCGGAGCCGGTCGGGCTCGACGATCTCGACAACGAGGTCGGGCTTCCCGATCCATGACACGCGTTTTCAAGGACCACAGCGCATGAAGAACCTCGCAGGCCTGATGAAGCAGGCATCGCAGATGCAGGCCAAGATGGAAGAGATGCAGGCCGGTCTTGCCACTCTCGAAATCGAGGGTGCTGCCGGCGCCGGGATGGTGTCCGTGACGCTTACCGGCAAGGGCGACCTCAAGCGCATCCGCATCGATCCTAAGCTGGCCGATCCCGCGGAGATGGAAATGCTTGAGGACCTGATCATCGCGGCGCATGCGGAAGCCCGCCGTCATCTCGAGGTCCGTACGGGCGCCGAGATGGAGAAGGTGACCGGTGGGCTGAACCTGCCGGCCGGCATGAAACTGCCGTTCTGACGCGCTCCCGATGGGCGGGCCGGAAATCGAGCGGCTGATCGAGCTGTTGGCGAGACTGCCGGGGCTTGGCCCGCGCAGCGCACGGCGTGCGGCGCTGACCCTGTTGCGTCAGCCGCGCACCCGGCTGCTGCCGCTGGCGACGGCCATGGAGCAGGCGGCCAACAGCGTGCGCACCTGCGACGCGTGCGGCAATCTGGACAGCCGCAACCCGTGCTCCATCTGCGCCGACGAGCACCGCGACCACTCGATGGTCTGCGTGGTCGAAGGCGTCGGCGACCTCTGGGCGCTGGAGCGGGCAGGGGTGCATCGCGGGCTCTACCATGTGCTCGGCGGCACCCTCTCGGCGCTGGGTGGCACCGGTCCAGAGGATCTCAGCACTGCACCGCTTTTAGCGAGGCTCGCCGGGGGCGAGGTGCGCGAGGTGATTTTGGCGCTCGGCGCCACGGTCGAGGGTGCGACCACAGCCCACTGGCTGGCCGAGCGGCTGGCGTCGTTCGGTATCGCCATCACCCGGGTGGCACAGGGCGTGCCGATGGGTGGTGCGCTCGACGTGCTGGATGACGGCACGCTCGCGGCCGCCCTGATGGCCCGCCGCTCGTGACGGCGCCCGCATGAGCGTGATCTGGCCGATCCCATCCTCCGTCCCGCGCGCGGTGCTGGTCACCGGCGGCGCGGCGCGGCTCGGCCGGGCCATCGCCCTGGCATTCGCCGAATGCGGGTTCGCGGTGGCGATCCATTGCCGGCATGGCCACGAGGAGGCGCAGCAGACGATGGAGACCATCGAGGCGATCGGCGTGAAGGGCGTGCTACTGGAAGGCGACCTCTCGCAGGAGCATGAGGTCGCCGGCCTGGTCGGCCGCGCGGGAGCGGCGATCGGCCCGCTCGGCGTGCTGGTCAACAACGCCAGCACCTTCGAGCGCGACGAGTGGCACGATGCCGACCGCGCCTCCTGGGACCGGCATATGGAGCCGAACCTGCGCGCGCCGTTCAGGCTGATGCAGGATTTCGCCCGCGGGCTGCCGGCCGATGCCGAGGGCATGGTGCTGAACATGCTGGACCAGCGGGTCTGGTCGCCGACCCCGCATTTCGTGTCCTACAGCCTGTCGAAAGCCGGGCTTTGGGCACTGACCCAATCGATGGCGCTGGCGCTGGCGCCGCGGCGCATCCGGGTGAACGCGATCGGCCCCGGCCCGGCGCTGCCGAGCCCTCGCCAGAGCGATGCGCAGTTCCGGGCGCAATGCGAGAGCGTGCCGCTCGGACGCGGCACCAGCCCGGGCGAAGTGGCCCGCGCTGCGCTGTCATTGCTGTGCCTGCCGTCCGTCACCGGACAGATGCTGGCGCTCGATGGCGGCCAGCACATGCAATGGCATCCCGCACCGGGCGCCGGTGGAGCGTTTCAGGAATGAGCATGTTTCCACCATGGCCGGAGCAGCCGCCGCTGCGGCACGTGTTCCTGCGCGACCTGGTGATCGACGCGCATATCGGCGTCTATCCGCATGAAGAGAACGTCCGCCAGCGCGTGCGGGTGAATATCGGCTTCGGCGTGACGGACGAGCCGGGCCTGGCGATCGGCCGCGACGATCTCAGCCGGACGGTCTCCTACGAGCGCGTGGTCCAGCTGGTCAGGCGGATCATCGACGAGGGCCATGTACGGCTGGTCGAGACGCTGGCGGAGCGCATTGCCGCCGGGGTGCTGGCCGATGCCCGTATCCGCGTGGTCCGGGTGATGGTCGAGAAGCTGGACGTGTTCTCCGAGCTGGTCTCCGTCGGCGTCGAGATCGAGCGCCGCCAGCCATAGGCGCGGGCCGGGCGGCAACCAGCCTCGCATGTCCACCGTTGCCCTCGCATCGGGGGACAGAGAAGATGGATGTCGACGTCGCGATCATCGGCGGTGGACAGGCCGGGGTGCCGCTAGCGCGCTCGCTCGCCGAGGCGGGGCAGCAGGTCGCACTGATCGAGCGGGTTCATCTCGGCGGGTCCTGCGTCAATTTCGGCTGCACCCCCAGCAAGGCACTCATCGCCTCGGCCCAGGTCGCCTACGAGGCACGCAACGGCGAGCGCTGGGGCATCCGCATCCCGACCATCGATGTCGATTTCGGCGCGGTGATGGACCGGGTGCGCGGCATGGTCGCGGCGGCAAGGAATTCGCTCGACGACAGCATCGAGCAGGCGGCCAACCCGTGCCTGATCCGCGCTCATGGACGGCTCGCCGGCCGGGAGGATGGCCGGTTCGTTGTCGAGAGCGACGGCGGTCGGGTTCGCGCGCGCCGTGTGGTGCTCGATACCGGCACCCGCAGCCTGCTGCCGGACATCGACGGGCTCCGGACGGTGCCGCTCCTGACTGCGGAGAACTGGATCGACATGACCGTGCTGCCGGAGCGGCTGATTGTGATCGGCGGCAGCTACCTGGCACTGGAGTTCGGCCAGGCGTTCAGCCGGCTCGAGTCTGAGGTGGTGGTGCTCCAGAGCGGCAGCGCGCTGGCCGAACGCGAGGATCCGGACGTATCCTACGTCATTGCAAAATTTCTCGAGGCCGAAGGTCTGGAGATCAGGCTCGACGTCCGGATAGACCGCATCGAGCCGATCGACGGCGGCATCCGCGTGCATGTCGATGGCGTGGTGCTGGAAGGCACGCACCTCCTGGTAGCGACCGGACGCCGGCCCAATACCGATGATCTCGGGCTCGAGACACTGGGAGTCGCAACCGACCAGCACGGCATGATCGAGGTCGACGAGCGGTTGGCAACGACTGTCGCGGGGGTGTGGGCGGCGGGAGATATTCGCGGCGGCCCGGCCTTCACCCACACCGCCTATGCGGACTCCAAGGTAATACACGACCAGATCGTCGGCGACAGCCGCATGACCACCGAGCGGATCGTGCCCTATGCGATGTTCCTCGATCCCGAACTCGGCCGCGTCGGCATGACGGAGACCGAGGCACGCAAGGCGGGCCATGCGATCAGGATCGGTCGCAAGGACATGTCGACCAGCGGCAAGGCCAAGGAGGTCGGGCAGACCGCCGGCTTCATCAAGGTGGTGATCGACGCGGAGACCGACCGGTTCCTGGGCGCCGCATGCCTTTGCCACAACGGGTCGGAAGTCGTGCAGGTGTTCATAGCACTCATGAACGCGGGGGCGGGTGCCAACACGATCAAGAACTCGGTGGTCATCCACCCGACCATCGGCGAGGCCGCCAAGAATGCAGTGGTTGCCGCCTATACGTAGCCTCTCGGGACTTACCGTGCGCCGCGTCTTTCAAACGTGATCCGAATGCGGATCAAAGCGACCGGCGCGGCGCGAACCCGTTCCCAGAGCCTCCGTTCACTGGTTTCCCCCCGGAGTGTCCCTCATGTTTCTACGTATCGATAAGCTGCAAGCCGAGCTTCCCGCGCCGAAACGGCGGGACCCCAATGCCGCCGCTGCCTTGCAGGAACTGCTCGGCGGCAAATATGGCGAGATGTCCACCCTCGGGAACTACATGTTCCAGAGCTTTAACTTCCGCAGCAAGGACAAGCTGCGCCCGTTCTACAACCTCGTTGCCAGCATCACGGCCGAGGAACTCGGGCACGTCGAACTGGTCAGCAACGGCGTTGCCATGCTGAACAACGGTCCCGACAATGACGGCGACAGCGTCGATGGCGGCGATATCTCGGGCGCGCCGTTCGAGGACATGAAGGACATCCGGCTCGCGGCAGCGTTCCTGTCGGGCGGTGGCGGTTCGGCCCCGGTCAACAGCAATGGCGCGTCGTGGAACAACGACTTCGTCACCAGCACCGGCAACGTCGTCGTCGACCTGCTGCACAATTTCCACCTCGAGTGCGGCGCCCGCCTGCACAAGCTGCGCGTGTATGAGACGATGACCGATCCGACCGGTCGCGAAGTCTGCGGCTACCTGCTGGTACGCGGCTCGGTACATGCTCATGCCTATGCGCTGGCGCTGAAGCAGATCACCGGCGTGGCGATCGAGAAGTTCCTGCCGACACCGAACATCAATCTCGACAAGATCCCGGAGTGCCAGAAGTACCTGAACGAGGGCTCGCATCGTCGCCTCTATACGTTCAGCCCGAACGACTACAAGGAGATGTCGGGCATCTGGGGCAATGGCGAGATGGCGCTGCCGGGCGATCCGCCGGGTGAGCTCGTCGTGGTCGATGGTGCACCCGAAGGCGGCAAGATCCATCAGCTGACCGGCGTCCCGTCCGCGTTCACGCCGGACTACGCGCCGCAGGAAATGTTCGAGATCGCCTCCAAGCTCTACAAGAAATCCCGTTAATTCAACTGCCTGCTCGGATGCACCTCGATCGTGGGTGCATCCGGCATCGCGTTTCAGCTTCAATCAAGGAAAACAATCATGGACGGTGACGCATCAACCGGAGACACGGTGCACGAAATCTATCATGTCGGCCTGCGCAACCAGCATGCGCTTGAGATGAGCGCGATCGAGCTGTGCGAGCGCCAGATCGAGCGCATCGAGAACTACCCGGAAATGAAGCTGCGGCTGCAGCAGCATCTCGTCGAGTCCCGCGAGCAGGCAAAGCGTCTCGAGGCGATCCTTGCCCGGCACGACAGCAGCACGTCCTCGCTCAAGAACACCGTCACCGCGGTGATGGGCAACATGGCGGCGTTGCTGCACGTTCCGGCGTCGGACGAGATCCTGAAGAACACCTTCGCGAACTACGCGTTCGAGCATTTCGAGATCGCTGCCTACACCAGCCTGATCTCGATGGCCGAGAAGATCGGCGACACGGCCTCGATCGCGCCGTTGCAGCAGTCGCTGGCCGAAGAGAAGTCGATGGGTGAGTTCATCCAGTCGCAGATCGTGCCGACCACCGCACGGTTCATGGAACTGACCCGCGCCGGCGCCACCGCCGGGATCTAGACCAAGGCTCTATCTCGCGGGCGGCGGCGGAAACGCGAGCAGCCCGCGTTGATAGGTCTCGACGACGATCGAGAACGGCTGGCCGTCACCGCGTCGCAGAAGTGCGCGGTTGCGGATCAGGGCTGGCGGAATATCGAGCGGTTGCCCGGTCGCTCCGGGCGTGTCGCCGTGGCTGATCCAGTCGCCCGGCAGCGGTGACCAGAGCAACTCGCTCGCCACTGTGGTCCGGCTGAATTTGAGCGCCTGCACGACATGGCCGAACGGGATATCGGTCGTATCGAGCTCATGGTTCATCGCAGGGGTCAGCCGGTCGGCGACATACCAGTTGTCTGCTTCGGACAGGACCTGTCCGCCGCAGACCAGCCTGACATGCCGATAGCCGATCCGATCGTCCGGGCCAGCCTCCAGTCTCGCACGGTCCACCGGTGCGATGGCATGGCCGACGGATGGATCGCGTTCCGCCGTCACATGCGCGACCGTGCCCCGGACGATCCCGCCGATGCCGTAGGTGCCGCACCAGTGCTCGAGCGTTGCCGTGGCGCTTGTCTCGGTCAGCAGGGCGACGTGGAGTTCCTCGAGCAGTGCCAACGCTGCAAGCCGGTGGAACCGGTCGTCGGGCCAGGCCGGGTACGCAGGCCGATCGGGGGACGCCGCAGCCCAAGCACCCGACGACATCCCCAGGACCACCGCGAATGCCGCGAGGCTCTGGAGATACGCCGGGCGCCGGTGCGTCAGCGCTCGTTCTCGTCGTTGTCGGTCTCGACCTCGATGTCGGTGCCGATCACGTCGGCATCGTCGTCGAGATCGTCGGTGTCCTCGGCCACGTCGCCGGCCTCGGCTTCATCCTCGGCCTCGGCGGGCTCGGCCTCGGTGTCCGCGTCGTCCGGATCCGGTGCCGGCTTCTTCGGACGGCGATCGTCCGGCGGCAGGTTGCCTCCGGCGCGGCGCTGCCTTGGCTGATCGAGCGGCTGTTGGGTCCCACATTTTGGGCAGACGGCCGGTACCTTGGTCAGATCGTAGAAGCGCGTGCTGCATGAAACGCAGACGCGCTTGGTGCCGAGTTCTGGCTTGGCCATGTTGACCCTGTGTTTGGAGGGGCGATGCGTCGCAGGGCGGGGCCCATGCCACCTCGCCGCACCGGTGTCAAACAATCGGCGACGCAGGCAATGCCCGCGCCGGGTCCGCCCGGCCCCGATCGGCTACCGATTTCACGCTCCGGTCGTGCCCTCCGCAACTCGCGCATTGACTTCCGCCGGGTCGATCGATCAAGGGAATGACCAATGCCAGACATGCCCCATGCGCTTGCCCGCCCCCTCGTCGTCCGCCAGGCGGCAACCCCCCTCGGCGGCAAGATTCGCGTGCCGGGCGACAAGTCGATCAGCCACCGGGCGTTGATGTTCGCTGGCCTGGCCCAAGGCGACACTCGCATTACCGGCCTGCTGGAGGGCGAGGACGTCCTGCGCACGGCAAGCGCGATGCGGGCGCTCGGTGCGGTCGTGACACGCCAGGCCGACGAGAGCTGGCGTGTCTCCGGCCGCGGGATCGGCCAGCTTGCCGAGCCGGAGGACGTGCTCGACATGGGCAATTCCGGAACCGCCGCGCGCCTCCTCGCCGGGATCCTGGCCAGTCATCCGATCGTCTCGGTGATGACCGGTGACGCCAGCCTGAGGGGCCGGCCGATGCGCCGGGTGATCGATCCGCTGAGCCTGACCGGCGCGTCGTTCACCGCCCGCGCCGGCGGCCGGCTGCCGCTCTGCATCGCCGGGTTGGGCGAGCCGAAACCGCTGTCGTACCGGCTGCCGGTGGCCTCGGCGCAGGTGAAGTCGGCGATCCTGCTGGCCGGCCTCAACACCAGCGGCGAGACGGTCGTCGAGGAACCGGCACCGACCCGCGACCATAGCGAGAACATGCTCCGCCATTTCGGGGCGGAGGTTTCCGTCGAGCCGACGCAGGCGGGTCATGGCCGGGGGCGGGTGATCCGCCTGACCGGCCGTCCGACCCTGGTCGGACGCGACGTCTCGGTGCCGTCCGACCCGTCCTCGGCGGCATTCCCGTTGGTCGCGGCGCTGCTGGTGCCCGGCTCGTGCATCACCCTCGAGGCGGTCGGGCTCAATCCCCTGCGCACCGGACTGATCGCCACGCTGATCGAGATGGGCGCCGACATCCAGGTCATGAACCAACGGGTCGAGGGCGGCGAGCCGGTCGGGGACCTGGTGGTGACGGCGAGTGCGCTGACCGGCGTGGACGTGCCGGCCGACCGCGCGCCGAGCATGATCGACGAATATCCCGTGCTGGCGGTGGCGGCTGCGTTCGCCTCCGGCACGACCCGGATGCGCGGGCTCGAGGAGCTTAGGGTCAAGGAAAGCGACCGGCTCGCCTCGACCGTGGCGCTGCTCACCGTGAACGGGGTGCAGGTGACGGTGGACGGCGACGACATGATCGTCACCGGCGGCCGCTCCGTTCCGGGCGGTGGCCGGGTGGCGACGCAGATGGACCACCGGCTGGCGATGAGTGCGGTCGTGCTCGGCCTGGGTGCGGAGAAGCCGGTGACGATCGACGATACCAGCTTCATCGAGACCAGCTTCCCCGGCTTCACCACCCTGATGAACCGGATCGGCGCCTGCCTCCCTGTGGATGTCCCGGCTTGACCGTGCGGCTGGTGGTGGCCGTCGATGGTCCGGCGGCTGCGGGCAAGGGCACGCTGGCGCGTGCCCTCGCCGAGGCGCTGGGGCTTCCCTACCTCGATACCGGGCTGCTCTACCGTGCCGTCGGGCGTCGGATGCTGGATGCCGGGCTCGCCGCATCGGAGGATGCCGGCCCGATCGCGCAGGCGCTGGTGCCGGCGGATCTCGAGCGGACCGACCTGCGCACGCCCGAGGTGGACCGCGCCGCCAGCCTGGTCGCCTCGCAGCCGGCGGTTCGCTCGGCACTGCTCGACTTCCAGCGCGGGTTCGGCGCCCGCCACGGCGCGGTGCTGGACGGGCGCGATATCGGCACGGTGATCTTTCCCGATGCGCCGGTGAAGCTGTTCATCACCGCATCCACCCGGGCCCGCGCCGAGCGCCGCTGGCGGCAGATCGGCGGCGACGTCGCCCTGTCGGAGAACGTGCGGATCGCCGCGATCGAGGCGGTGGAGGCGGAACTGCAGGCCCGCGACGAGGCGGATTCCGCCCGTGAGGTCGCCCCGTTGCGGCCGGCAACCGATGCCGTCGAGATCGATACCGATCAGCTCGATGCGCAGGCCGTGCTGCAGGAAGCGCTGCGGATCGTGCACGAGCGCACCGCCGAACACGCCCGGACCGCAGCGATTTCTTGACTCGGAGCATGCGCGGGTGTTTGTGCGCGACGCAGGCGTAGCTCCATCGAAACGGGCTCGTCTCGTCATAGCCGGTCCGTAACGGCACAGACGCATCCCGCCTCTGGCCCCGGACACGACGTGCTGCCGCCGATCGAGGTTGCAGGGCGCAAGACCGTCAGCAGGGCCAGTCGCGCCCGGCTTCCGACGCAGGAAATTTCTGCCACATGGCATCAGCCACACTCGCCCGTCCGCCTGTCGATCATTTCGGCGGCGAAGATTTCGCGTCCCTCCTCGACGAGACCCTCGGCCGTGACGTCGGCTTCGACGGTTCGGTCGTCACCGGCACGGTGATCCGCCTCACCGAGGAATTCGCGATCGTCGATGTCGGCCTCAAGAGCGAAGGCCGCGTCTCCCTGAAGGAATTCGGCGTTCCGGGCATGGACCACGAGGTCAAGCCGGGCGACGTCATCGAGCTGTATGTCGAGCGTTACGAGGACCGTGACGGCTCCATCGTGCTGTCTCGCGAGAAGGCCCGCCGCGAAGAGGCGTGGACCAATCTCGAGAAGGCATTCGAGGGCAGCCAGCGCGTCAACGGCACCATCTACGGCCGCGTCAAGGGCGGCTTCACCGTCGACCTCGGCGGTGCCATGGCGTTCCTGCCCGGCTCCCAGGTCGATATCCGCCCGGTGCGCGATGTCGGTCCGCTGATGGGCAGCCCGCAGCCGTTCCAGATCCTCAAGATGGACCGCGCTCGCGGCAACATCGTCGTCTCGCGCCGTGCGGTTCTTGAAGAGACCCGTGCCGAGCAGCGCAGCGAGCTGATCCAGGGCCTGAAAGAGGGCATGATCCTCGACGGCGTGGTCAAGAACATCACCGACTACGGTGCGTTCGTGGATCTCGGCGGCGTCGACGGGCTTCTGCATGTCACCGACATCGCCTGGAAGCGCATCAACCACCCGTCCGAGGCGCTGCAGATCGGCCAGGCCGTCCGCGTTCAGGTCATCCGCTTCAACTCGGAGACCCAGCGCATCAGCCTCGGCATGAAGCAGCTCGAGGCCGATCCCTGGGAAGGTGTCGCCGCGAAGTATCCGCCGGGTGCCCGCTACAGCGGCCGCGTCACCAACATCACCGATTACGGCGCCTTCGTGGAGCTGGAAGCCGGTGTCGAGGGTCTCGTGCACGTGTCCGAGATGTCCTGGACCAAGAAGAACGTCCATCCGGGCAAGATCGTCGCCACGTCGCAGGAAGTCGACGTCATGGTGCTCGATGTGGACAGCTCCAAGCGCCGTATTTCGCTCGGCCTCAAGCAGGTCCAGCGCAATCCGTGGGAAGTGTTCGCCGAGGAGCACAAGATCGGCACCACGGTCGAAGGCGAGATCCGCAACATCACCGAGTTCGGCCTGTTCATCGGCCTGTCCGCGGACATCGACGGCATGGTCCACATGTCCGACCTGTCCTGGGACGAAGCCGGCGAAGCCGCGATGGCGAACTTCGAGAAGGGCCAGGTCATCCAGGCCAAGGTGCTCGATGTCGACGTCGAGAAGGAGCGCATCTCGCTCGGCATCAAGCAGCTGCATGACGATCCCGCCGCGGACACCCTGTCCCGCGTCAATAAGGGCATGGTCGTGACCTGCGTTGTGACCGCCGTGCAGGCGAACGGCATCGAAGTGAAGGTCGACGAGGTCCTGACCGGCTTCATCCGCCGCGCGGAGCTCGCCCGCGACAAGGGCGACCAGCGTCCGGAGCGCTTCGCGGTCGGCGAGAAGGTCGATGCCAAGGTGGTGTCGGTCGATCGCGCGTCCCGCAAGCTCTCGCTGACCATCAAGGGTCGCGAGGTCGAAGAGGACAAGCAGGCGATCAACGAGTACGGCTCGTCCGATAGCGGCGCGTCGCTCGGCGACATCCTGAGTGCCGCGATCCGTCGTCGCAGCGCCCAGACGCCGGAATAACCAGCTCGAACTGCTCCCGGCAACGGGAACATGACGAACAGGGAGGGCGGCACCAGCAATGGTGTCGCCCTTCTTGGTATTCGGCCGTCGGATCACCTAATTTGGATGGATCGACCTGATGGGAGCGGAGCGGTGTCGCCAGTGACTATTTCGACAAACGATCCTGCCTGTTTCGGATCGGTTGCCGACAAGCGTGTGCTCGGCCTGCTGGCAGGTCGGTTACGCGTTCCAGCCGACTTGGACTCACCCCTGCCGGACGACGTGCTTGCCGATTTCGAAGGCCGGAACCGCTGAGCATCGTCTGGTTCCCTCCTGACAGAACTGCCGGAAGCACCTGCTTATGAGTTTGGCCGACAAGGTTAACCAGTTCGACGGCTGGCTGCTGGACCGGATCTTCCAGCCGGCGGTCGACCGGCTGCCGGAAAAGCCGTCCGGCTTCGATATCGGCATGAGCATGCAGCTCGGCGCGGTGGTGCTGGATGCGGCTTCGCTGGTCGCGATGGTGGCGACCGGGCGGATGGGCTTCGGCAACGCGACCTGGAACGTGCTGACCTGGCTGTTCGCGGCGTTCTTCTACGTCTCGATCTCGCGGATGCGGCCGCTGGTGAAGCCGGGTCACGCCAATCCCCTGCGGTTCATGCTGCAGGGTCTCCGCCCGCTCTCGATCCCGTTCGCGATCTACAGCCTGTGGATCATGATGCGCGCGCCGCCGATGCTCGAGATGGCCCTACGCTTCAATGCGCTGGCCAATTTCGTCTACGTAGTCGGGCTGTATTTCATCTCGTGCCAGCCGAAGCCGCCCGCCTTCCGTCGTACGGTCGTGGACTGGACGCCACGCGAGGCCCGCAGCAAGGCCTGATCCCAGGCGGGCAGTTCAGTCGTCGACGATCCGGACGTGTTTCAGCCGCATGGCGATGATCGCGCCACCGATGGTCAGCCATAGCCCCCACCACAGGATCAGCCGCAGGTTCAGGTCGCGCAGCAGCAGCGCGATCGTGACACCCTGCGAGGCGACTGCCAGCACCGAGGCGAGCAGCAGCATGCCGATCGGCAATGCCAGGGGAGAAGCCCGGTAGGCAGCCGGATCGGCCCGCGCATTCAGCGGCGCGCAGGCGATCGACAGGATCGCGGATATGCTGGCTCCCAGTCCGCTGACCCGGATGATGCTGGCGACGTCCAGTCCTGCCATCAGCGGAACGGCTCCGATCGCCCCGAGCAGCAGAAGCGGCCATGCCGGCACGCCCTTCGCGGTGGTCTTCCCGAACGCATGCGGCAGCCAACCGTCCTGGGCCGCCATCAGGATGCTCCGGCTTCCCCACAGCATGTGCGCGTTCATGATCCCCAGCATGCTGACGATGCCGGCGCCGAGTTCGAACAGCACCAGCGGCAGTGGTCGCATCACCGACGCCGCCACCGCGGTCAGCGACCGCCCGCCCGCGCCGGGTGAGGGCACGCCCGCGGCAACCAGCGTCACACACACGTAGAGCAGGGCTGCGCACACCGTCGCGCCGAGGATGGCGACCGGGATATCGCGCCCGGGCCGGCGCATTTCCCCCGACAGTTCCGACACCAGCGTCGCGCCGCTGATCGGGAACGTCAGCAACGCCGCCGCCGACAGCAGGCCATGCCATCCATGCGGCAGCAGGTCCGCCAGCCGCGCCGGCTCGACATGCGGTGCGCCGGCCACGGCGAGCCACAGCAGCGACAGCACGACGGCGGCGGTGATGACGATGCCTGCCCGCGCCGACACCCCGGTCCCGAGCAGGTTCAGCGCCAGCACCGATCCCAGTGCCGCAAGCCCGCCAAGCCTCGCCGATACGACCGGCACCAGCATATGCAGCGTCGTCCCGAACGTGACCGCATACGCGGCCAGCCCGACATGGGTGCTCAGCACCATCCAGAAGGCGATGAAACCGGCCGGAGCGCCGATGAACCGGCTAGGCCACCGATACAGGCTGCCCGACATCGGCCGGGCCGCGCCGAGCACTGCATAGGGAAGACTGACCAGCAGCACCACGATGCAGGCAAGCAGGTAGGCCGGCGCGGCACCGGCGCCGGCGAGCCCGATCGCGGTCCCGGTCAGGACGATCACGCCACCGCCGATGACCTGTTTCAGCGACAGGCAGAACGCCATCGGCAGTGTCAGGCTCGGCTTGAGCCTATGCATGTCGGGAGTGGTCGCATCGGCCATCGTCGCTGAAGCCCGCCTGTTGAGACAGCGTGGTCGCTGCCCGCAACAAACGTCGGGACAGCCGTCGGATGAGCGATCCGAGCCCATCAAGCTCGCGTCAGGAGCGGAAGCACCGGTCGCTATTCGAGGGCTTCACCGAAGAGCGGTAGAAACTGGCTGTAGATAGTCAGACCCGCCCCCAACGGTCATGGCACGGGTAGAGGCTGCCTCAGAAGTCGATGCAACGACCCTTGACCGTCCAGTCGCCGTAGCGCGTCGGCTCGAGCCCCTTCGGACCACCGATTTCCGGCTCTGCCGGCTTCTTCTCGGCTTCTGGCGCGATCGTGGAGGGGACGGACGGGTCGGGCTGGGTCTCGGGTTCGTTGCTCATGGATTTTACATGGGCATTGCGGTCCGGCGCTGCGAGGCTCCTGCAGCCTAATGGTGCTCGGATTGGGCCAGCCGTTGTTCCGCAAGCTGCCGCCAGGGTGCATCTGCCGGTGCCGCATCGAGTGCGCGCCGGAACAGGGCAGCCGTTTCCGGCCCGACCGCGCCATCGGCCCGGCTTTGCGCCTCTGCCGCCTGCATCGCCACGGTCGGATCGAAACCATGCGCGATCGCCACCCGCCAGGCCGCCGCCGCCGCGCCCCAGTTGCCGCGGGACGCTTCCGCCTGGCCGAGCAGGATGTATCCCTGGCGCGCCTGCGGAGCAGCCGGGTTCATCTTCGCCAGTCCCTGCCGCAGCGTGTCGATCAGGCTGGCGTCTTCCTGCTCGCTTGTTTCCGCCTGTGCCATGCGCTGGCCGATCGGTTGCGCGGGCAGGTCCGGCCGTCCGCCGGACAGATAGAGCAGCAGTGCCACCGGCGGGATGATCGCCAGGACCAGCCAGCTCCGGTTCCGGCCCAATACGGGCAGCGGCGCGTCGGGCGTAGCGGCGGCACGGAGCAGGCGGCGCTCGACCTCCAGCCTAGCTCCGTCATGCTCGGACGGCGCGATCAGGCCGCCGTCCCGGTCGCGCTCGAGCTCGCGAAGCTGCGCGCGGTGCAGCGCCAGTGCCGGCTCGCGCCGGGTTCGCGGGATCGATTTACCTCGCGCGGCCATGATCGCGGCGCGGCCCGCCGGCACCAGCACCAGCAGGCAGAGCAGCAGGATCTCGATCCAAAGGGTCGCCTGACCGGTCACCGTGTCACCGCAACAGCTCGGCAATGCGGATGCGTTCGGCTGCTTCCAGCGGGGCCGGCGGCAGCGCCCGCCGTCGCATGCCGAGCCAGGCGGCGACCAGCCCGGCCACAAGTGCCAGCGGTGCCGAGGCCCAGAGCAGGAGCGTGACCCAGGTCAGCCGGGGCCGCAGCCGGATGAAATCGCCGTAGCGGACTACCATCCAGTCCATGATCTGGCGGTTGCTGTCGCCCGCCGCGACATGTACCCGGACCACGTGGCGCAGGTCGCGGGCGAGGTCGGCGCCGCTATCCTCGATGCTCTCGTTCTGACAGACCAGGCACCGAAGCTGCGAGCCGATCGCCTCGGCGCGCGCTTCCTGCCGTGGGTTCTTCAGCATTTCGGCCGGGTCGCTCACCGCCAGGGCGGGCCCCACGAGGATCGTTGCCAGCAACACCGCCGGCAGCAGCGCGAGGAGGAGACGTCTCACCGCCTGAGCTCCGCCGCCAGGGGCAGCACTTGCCGGTCGATGATCTCCTGGGTCAGCGGCCCGGCCGTGTGCCAGGCGATCGTGCCGCCCGGCCGGATCAGGAAGCTCTCGGGCACGCCCGAGACGCCCCAGTCGATCGCCGTAAGCCCGGGCCGGTCCGCTGCCAGTCTCGCGTAGGGCGACCCGGTTCGCGTCACGAACCCGGCGGCATCGTCCGGCCGGTCCTTGTAGGCGATGCCCCATACCGGCAGCCGACCCTTCAGGCTGATCAGGAGCGGGGCCTCGATGACGCAGGGGATGCACCACGAGGCGAAGAAGTTGACCAGCAACGGAGCGGTCGCGGCGCCGAGGTCGGCGCTCGAGAACCCATGGCCCGGCGCCTGGTCGGGCAGGGCGAACGGCGGCACCTGCCGGTTCAGCGCCGGGGCATGGATGTCGTGCGGATCGAACGAGCCGCGGCCCATCCCGGCCAGCATCGCCCAGAACCCGACACCGACGGCAGCGGCTCCGGCCAGCGGCGCGATCGTCAGCACCCGCCGCCGCGACAGGAGCGATCCGGGCGGCATCATTCGGCCGGGACCGCGACGGCGTTGCGGGCACGCCTCGGTGCACCGACCCGCACCCGGCGGTCGCTGAGCGACAGGGCGCCGCCGATCGCCATGATCAGCGCGCCGAGCCACATCCAGGGTGCCAGCGGATTATAGTGCAGCCGCAGGATGGCGGTGTGCTCGTTGTCCTTGCCGGGGCCGCTATCATGCTCGTCGCCGAGCACGGCATAGAGGTCGGCCATGCCGTTGGTATGGATCGCCACCTCGCTGGTGGTCTGGTTCTGGCTGGCGAAGTCGCGCCGCGACGGGTGCAGCACCGTCACCAGATGGTCGTGGCGACGGACCTCGATGGTGGCGACCCGGGCGCGGTAGTTCGGACCCGCGGCATCGGCCAGGCCGGTCAGGGTCCAGCGATAGCCGGCAAGCTGCACGCTGTCGCCGGTGTGCACCGCGACGATGGCATGGCTCGCATCGGACATCGCGGCGAGGCCGATCACCGTCACCCCGGCACCGGCATGCGCCAGGGCCGCGCCGAACACCGCGCGCGGCAGCATGCGCGCGCGGTGCAGGCTGTCCCGGAACGCCGTCCCCCGCCGGTGGCCGATCCGCTGCAGCAGGCTGGCGGCACTCGCGGCGATCACCCACACGCCGAGCACGAACGCGACGATCGGGAGAACCCCTTTCAACCCGCGTGCCGCGGCCAGCCCGACGATGCCGGCCAGCAGCCCCGCCCACCACAGGCGGGCAAGCACCGGCGCCAGTTGCGCGCGCTTCCACGGCAGCATCGGGCCGATCGCCATCGCGGCCAGCAACGGCAGCGCCATCGGGGCGGCGGTGGCATCGAAGAACGGCTTGCCGACACTGATCGCGCTGCCGAACAACAGGCTGGCGAACGGCGGATACATGGTTCCGGTCAGCACCACCGCGCAGATCGCGCACAGCAGGATGTTGTTCATCACCAGCGCGCCCTCGCGCGACAACGGCGCGAAGGTGCCGCCGGCGCTGAGTTTCGGCGCGCGGATCGCGAACAGCAGCAGCGCGCTGCCGATCACCAGCGCCAGCAGCCCGAGGATGAACACCCCGCGGGTCGGGTCGTTGGCGAACGAGTGCACCGAGTTGAGGATGCCCGAGCGCACCAGGAAGGTGCCGGACAGCGACAGCGAGAAGGTGCCGATCGCCAGCAGCACGGTCCAGACCTTCAGCGCCTCGCGCTTCTCGACCACGATCGCCGAATGCACCAGCGCGGTGCCGGTGAGCCACGGCAGCAGCGAGGCGTTCTCGACCGGATCCCAGAACCAGTAGCCGCCCCAGCCGAGCACGTAGTACGACCACCAGGACCCGAGCGCGATGCCGCAGGTCAGGAAGCACCAGGCAGCGACCGCCCAGGGCCTGACCCAGCGGCCCCATGCGGCATCGACGCGGCCTTCCATCAGGGCGGCGACGGCGAAGGCGAACGGCACCGCGAACCCGACATAGCCGGCGTAGAGAATCGGCGGATGGAAGGCGAGGCCGGGATCCTGCAGCAGCGGGTTCATGCCGTGCCCGTCGACCGGCGCCGGCCAGACCCGGTCGAACGGGTTCGAGGTGAACAGGCAGAACAGCTCGAAGCCGGCGGCGGTGCCGCCGAGCACCCCGAGCACGCGTGCCTGCAGGGTCGAGGGAAGCGTCCGCCCGAACCAGGCGACCGCGCCGCCGCAGAGTGCGAGGATCAGCGACCAGAGCAGGATCGAGCCCTCATGGTTCCCCCAGATCCCGGTGATCTTGTAGAGCAGCGGCTTGGCGATGGCGCTGTTCTCGGCGATGTTGGCGACCGAGAAATCGTCGCCGATCGCCGCCGCGGCGAGGCACACGAACGACAGCGCCAGGCAGGCGAGCTGCCCGAACGCCAGGGCCGGCGCCGTCGCCATCAGCCTCGGATCGCGTCGCCACGCACCGGTCAGCGGCAGGACGAACTGCGCGACCGCCAGGCTGCAGGCCAGCGCCAGGGCGAAGCGGCCCAGCTCCGGGCTCAGCAGGGTGCTCAGGATCATCGGGTTGTGCATCCCCATCCAGGGCGCCGCATCGAGGGCTTCAGCTCGGATGCGGGGCGTTGGTGGTCATGGTGTTCCAGCTCGCAGCCGAGGGCGGTGGTCCGAACCTCGGGTCCCAGCGTCCGGACTTTCGCAAGGCGGCGGCGACGTCCTTCGGCATGTAGGTCTCGTCGTGCTTGGCCAGCACCTCGGCGGCGCGGAAGCTGCCGTCCGGCTGCATCTCGCCCAGCGCCACGACACTCTGACCCTCGCGGAACAGGTCCGGCAGGATGCCGACGTAGCTGACATGCACCGCCTCCTGCCCGTCGGTGACGGCGAACTGCTCGGTCGGCTCGTGTCCCGCCTGGTGCTGCTGGTGCAGCGATCCGGCCACCACCATCCCGCCGAGCCGGATGGTGCGTCCGGGGAGCGGCGGCTTGGCCAGGATCTGCGACGGCGCCATGAAGAACACGATGTTGGCGCTGAAGGCCTGCAGTGTCAGCGCCGTCGCCGAACCGAACCCCAGCACGCAGCCGCCCACCAGCCACAGCCTGCGCGACTTGCGGGTCATGGAATGGGTCGTCGGCGCGCGTCCACCGCATCCAGCCGGCGACGGGCGCGCCTGAGCCGGAGCGACGCCGAGATCGACAGGTACAGCCCCATCGCGAGGGTGACGCCGTAAGCTCCGGCAACATAGGGCAGGTGCGTCATGGCGCGGCACCGCTCAGCAGCAGCGACCGGGTGCGGGCTTCCATGACCGCCGCGCGCAACCGTGCCAGCACGATGGCGGCGAACCCCAGGCTGAAGCCGATCGTGCAGACCAGCAGCGGCCACAGCATGCTGAGCGACATGGTCGGCGCGCCGGTCAGGGTGATGCTGTCCGGCTGGTGCAGGGTGTTCCACCACTGCACGCTGAACTTGATGATCGGCAGGTCGACCGCGCCGGCGAGTGCGAGGATCGCGGCGGCCCGCGCACCGCGCCTCGGATCGTCGAACGCCCGGATCAGCGCGACATGGCCGAGATAGAGAAAGAACAGCACCAGCACCGAGGTCAGGCGCGCATCCCAGACCCACCAGGCCCCCCACATCGGCCGGCCCCAGAGCGAGCCGGATACCAGGCAGAGGCCGGTGACGCACGCACCGACCGGCCCGATCTCGGCAGCGGCGAGATCCGCCAGCGGATGTCGCCAGACCAGCGACAGCAACCCGCATACGGCAAGCGCCATGTAGCCCAGTGAGCCGAGCCAGGCCGCAGGGACATGGACGTACATGATCCGCACCGCATCGCCCTGCTGCCAGTCGGCGGGCGACAGGAACAGGCCCCAGGCCAGCCCGACAGCGGTCAATACGATCGCCGGCCAGGTCAGCACCGGCTGCAGCCAGCGTCCGAGCCGAAGGAAACGGCCCGGATTGGCGAAACGATGCAGCCACGCGCCGAAGCCGCCTGGTCGCGGAACGGGCTGTCTGGAGCCGGGCTGGTCGGAGGCGACGAGGTGGGTGGCTTGCAAGCGGCGACGGATCCCTGATTGCCGGCGATCGACCACGACCGCCATTCGATCGGGAACAGCCTCCGGCTGTCCCGTTCCGATCAACAGTCCTACACTAACATGCCGAAGTGCCCGCCATACCAATCCGGCCTCCAGCCTGCGAGGAACACGACATGCTGTTCGCCATCATCTGCTCCGACCGCCCCAACAGCCTCGATACGAGGCTCGCCGCCCGCGAGGCGCACCTGCGTTATCTCTCGACCTATGTCGACCGGATCGTGCATGCCGGCCCGATGCTCGACCTTGCCGGCCGGGCATGCGGCAGCCTCCTGATCATCGATGTCGAGGACCGCGCGGCCGCCGAGGGCTTCGCGGCGAGCGATCCGTATGCCGACGTCAATCTCTTCGAGAGCGTGGTGATCAGGGGGTATCGCGCGGTCTTCCGCGACGGCGCGCTTGCCGAATGATCTTCGCCGACCGGCAACCGGGGTGCGTTCGATGAACTACTGGCTGATGAAATCCGAGCCCGAGTCGTTCTCATGGGAGCAGCAGGTGGAGAACGACGTCGAACCCTGGACCGGCATTCGCAGCCACCAGGCGAAAAAGAACCTGCAGGCGATGAAGGTGGGCGACCGGGCGTTCTTCTATCACTCGAACACCGGCAAGGAGATCGTCGGGGTCGTCGAGGTGGTGCGCGAGGCCTATCCGGATCCGACCGCCGATACCGAGGCCTGGGTCTGCGTCGACGTGAAGGCGATCGGCCCGATGCCCACCGCCGTCACGCTTGCCGCCGTCAAGGCCGATCCTGAATTCGAGGATCTGGCGCTGGTGCGCCAGTCCCGGTTGTCAGTCGTCCCGGTCTCCAAGGCGCACTGGCAGCGCCTGTGCGAACTCGGCGGCTGGCACGACGAAAAGCAGCGGCCTGGGCGGCGAGGAAAAGCCTAGGGCGAGCCGTTCATGCTCTGTGCCAGGATCGCGTTCTGGCCGTTGCCGGGCTGACCGGCGAACGTCGTGTAGGTGGCATCGCCGTTATAGGCGGGTGTCACCGGAGCCGAGACCTGGGCGGACAGTCCGAGCACCCGGAATAGCTCGCGGTGGTTGGTATTGCGCGGCGTCTGTTGCGCGTCGGCCGGAGGAATGCCCGGTCCCTGCTGGTCGAGGACAACGCCATTCGACTGCTGCGATGCCGCGGCACTCGAGGTCGATGCCGGTTGGCGAGGCTGCGCGACAGCCAGTGTCGATACCAGACCGATGCATGCGACCAGGCTGGCACTTCCGAGCAATGCACGGCTCATTCTGGAAATACGCATGGCTTGGTCCTTTTTGTTACGAACGAGGCGGGATTGATCATTTAGACTGCCGGTGAACGCAGACGGTCGTGGCAAAGCTATCACTTTTCCGCGAGGCGGATCATTGTAGCGCTTGTGATCCACGGTCCTTCGTTCCGCCACCCGTCCCGACACATCTTGACGCAAGCGTAACCAATTCGGCTCATTTCCAGCATCTGGGGGTAGATATGCAGCATGACAAGCCATCCCTGACGCTGGGTGCAAGGATACGTGCACTGCGCCGTGCACGGGGGTTGACCCAGGATCGGCTGGCGAACTCGACCGGCGTGTCCAGGAGTGCCGTCGCTCAGTGGGAGAGCGACAGGGCCGGCCACAGCACCGGCATGTTGCGGCGTCTGGCGGACGTGCTCGGCGTGTCGGTTAACACGCTCAACGACGGCTGGGACACGACCGCGACCGACACCGTATTGACCCCGCACGAACTCGCCCTGATCCATCTGTATCGAACTTGCAACGAGGAAGATCGCGCCGTGCTGATGCAGGTGGCCAGCAAGATCGCGGCGTCGACCAGGATCGACTGAGCCGATCCGGGCACGATCGCGTCACGCGGCAATCCGGGCCAAATCGGCTTGCTGATGCGTGCAGCCTCTGGTCCTGTCGGCGCGTTGCTGGCTGGTCAAAAGGAGAAGCCCATGAGTGCCACCACACGGACCGACCTGTCCCCTGTGAGCGGTCTTGCCTCGATCGGGCTCAGCCCATCGGCCCGCGGCGAATTGCAGCGCGTCCTCGAGCAGCTCGAATCGGGTCGTGGCGTCCTGGTCCGCCTTGCCGACCTGATGGGCGGCGCGGTCGGTCAGGCGACCCGCCTCGGTGTAAAGGGCCTCGGTCTGGCGCCCGGCCTGCAGGCGAAATTGCGCGGGGTTGCCGAAAGCTCCATCTCGCGCGCCTTCGACATCGCCGTCGTCGGATTGAAGCAGCCAATCACCGGAAGCGCGCTGGCGGAAGCCGGCCAGCGGCGGCGCTGGCGCGAGCACGTGACCCACGGTGCCGTGACGGTCTCGGGAGCACTCGGAGGCCTGGCCGGCTTTACCGGGCTGTTGCCCGATATAGGGTTCACCACCCTCACCATCATGCGCGAGATCGCCCGGATCGCCCGCGAGGAAGGCGAGGACCTGTCCACCCCGGATGCACGCCGGGCCTGTCTCGAGGTGTTCGCGCTGCGGCCGATCGAGGCATCCGAGGAACAGAGCGAGCTCGGCTACTTCTCGGCGCGTGCGGTACTGCGCGGCCGGCCGGTGGTCATGCTGCTGTCGGAAGTCGCATCGCATTACGGGCTCGCACTGTCCCGCAAGGTTGCCCTGCAGATGATGCCGGTGGCCGGCGCGCTGTGCGGGGCATCGCTGAACGCTGCATTCCTCTCGCACTACCGCTCCCTGGCGCGGGCGCATTTCACCATCAGGCGACTGGAGCGCACGCACGGCACGGGCGTGCGGGAGGCGGTCGAGTCCATCCGCCATAACCTAGCCGAACGCGTCGCCACCACCTGAGGCGCATCGGCCTCCCGCCGGGGCAGGGCGACGTCAGCTTCTCCGTTTCAGGAGGTTGAGCGTCGCCGCCACGACCGCGAATGCCAGGTAGATCAGCATCATCCGGAAGCCCAGCCGATGCACCAGATGCGGCATCATCAGGCCGAGTCCGCCGGATATCAGCGCGAACACCGTGAAGACCGTGGCCATGTACATCAGCAGTCCCCGCTCGTGGTGCTGCCACTCTTCATGCGACCAGATCCAGGGGCCCATTGCCGGCATGGATGCTGGCGATGTTGTCCAGGGCGCGGAGGCCCATCGCCGTCCGGGTCTCCATCGTGGCGCTGCCGACGTGCGGCGTCAGGAACAGCTTCGGATGATCGAGGAAGCGGATGTCGATGGAGGGCTCGTTTCGGAATACGTCGAGCCCGGCCGCAGACAGCCGCCCACTGTCGAGTGCGGCGAACAGCGCATCCTCGTCCAGCAGCGAGCCACGCGCGGCATTCACCAGCACGGCCCGGTCCGGCAGCAGCGCCAGCTGGCGGGTGCCGATCAGCGTGTTGGTATTCGGTCCGCCGGGCACATGCAGGCTCAGCACCTGGCAGCGGGGCAGCATCGCATCGAGATCTGATACGAAGATCGCCTCCTGTTCCAGTTCGGGCGGCAGCCTGGTCCGGTTGTGATACAGCACCTGCATGCCGAAGCCGCGCGCCCGGCGTGCGACCGCCCGCCCGATGCGGCCCATGCCCACGATGCCCAGGGTCTTGCCGGTGACCTGGATGCCGAGCAGTTCGGTCATCCCGAGCGGGCGGCCCCATCCGCTGCGAATGACCGCGGCATACTCGGTCGCGCGCCGGCAGGCGCCGAGGATCAGCATGAAGGTGAGGTCGGCGTTGCAGTCGGTCAGCACGTCGGGGGTGTTGGTCAGGATGATGCCGCGATCCTGCAGCGCGCGGCGATCGATATGGTCGAACCCGACACTCACCGTCGCCACCTGACGGACGCAGTCGGGCAGCGCGTGGATCAGCGCCGCCGGCACGCTGGTGCCGCTGGTGACCAGCAACGCCTCCGGCCGATGGGCCAGTGCTGCCTCCAGCAACTGGTCCGGCGACAGCATGACCAGCGGCAGCGCCGGAGCCTCGAACTCGGCCTCGATCCGGGCCGCCACCATGGGCGGCATGTCCTGGCTGCCGACCAGGCGCGGTCGGGCGGGTAGGCTTGGGATGGCTTGGCTCATGGTCTCTCCTAAAGCCGCTTCGGCAAAACGCGAAGGGTGCGGGCCAGGGCCTGATCCCGCTCATGCGGGGCCTTCTCCGGCGTGACGCGGTGCCCCATCATCAGGACATGCTGAAATCCTCGCCTTCCCTGACGGCCGAGCTGTTGCTTCAGGCCTATCGGGTCGGGCTGTTCCCGATGGCGGAGAAACGGGATTCCGAGGAACTCTACTGGCTGGATCCCGAGATGCGCGGCGTGCTGCCGCTCGAGACGTTCCATCTCTCGCGTCGCCTGCGCCGCACCGTGCTGTCGAGCCCGTACGTCGTCACCGCCGACCAGCGGTTCGAGGCGGTGATCGCCGCATGTGCCGCGTCCGCGTCGGGGCGCGAGGAAAGCTGGATCAATCCCGAGATCGAGCGGCTGTTCACCCAGCTGCATCGTCAGGGTCACGGCCACAGCATCGAGTGCCTGCACGACGGCGAACTGGTCGGTGGCTTGTATGGAGTGGCGATCGGCGGCGCGTTTTTCGGCGAGAGCATGTTCAGCCGGGCCCGGGACGCATCGAAAATCGCCCTCGTCCATCTGGTTGCACGCCTGCAGCTTGGTGGTTTCACCCTGCTGGATACCCAATTCACCACGGAACATCTGGCCCAGTTCGGTGCGTTGGAGATTCCCCGGGCGGTCTATCGGCATCGGCTCGGCCTGGCGGTCGCCAGCCAGGCGAAGTGGGTGGCTGCACCCGCGGCCGATGCCCTGGCCGGTGCGATCGCCGGCCTTGGCCGGGAGACCGAATTCCCCATGCTCACGAATCCGTGAGAATGGCATTGACAGGCAATGGCAGGCGGACGCCATGTCCGCGTCCCACACGAAGGAGATGAGTATGCGCTCAGCAAGCATCGGGTTGTCGGCACTGCTGGCGACCATGGCGGCCGGCACCGTTTCCGCCCAGGCACAGATAGCGAGCCCAACGGTGGTGGCGCCGGCGCAGGCAGGTATCGGTCCGCAGCTCATGCCGACCCGCGATGTCTCGGTGCTCTACAGCGTGCAGCCCGAGGGAGCGCCCGAGCCCGAGCCGGTCCATGTCTACTTTCGTGGCGGCGGCGGTCTGATGCGCGTGGATGGTCCGGCCGGCCAGGACGGCAACAGCCAGGGCCAGATGATCCTCGATCGCGAGGCCAAGATCATGACGGTGGTGCTGAACGGGCCTCGCATCTTTATGCAGATCCCCGAGCAGGAGGAAGTCCGCTCGCCGTTCGTGCTGGATGCCTCGATGCACTTTACCCGCACCGGCACCGGCAGCGTCGCCGGGCTTGCCTGCACGCAGTGGGCGATCGCCACGCCCAAGGGCGGCGCGACCGCCTGCGTGTCGGCGGACGGCGTCGTGCTGAGCGAGTCCGGTGTCGATGGCCAGGGTGCGCGCGGCGAGCTGGTGGCGCAGACGGTGCAGTATGGCCCGCTGGCCGCGGCCCTGTTCGCACCGCCGCCCGGCTACCAGCGCACCGCGCACCCGCAGAATATGGGGGCCGGGATGAACGGCGGACCAGGCCAGGGTGGACCTGCCCTGTCGGGACCCCAGGCCGGCTTCACGCCCCAGGCGGGGGCGGGACCGCAGAACATCGCGCCGGGCAACGTGCAGGGTCAGTGATGGGGCCCCGATGATGGTGAGATCCATCGTGCTGCTGGCGCCGGTTCTGCTGCTTTGGATGGCGGCGGCAGGCCATGCGCAGGCTCCGGACCATCCGTACGTGGTCCCGCAGCACGATGTCGACGTGCTCTATGCGGTTCCGCTTCCGGCTCCGGCCGGGCAAGCCGGCAGCCGGGCCGGGGAACCGGTGAAGGCGATCGAGCAGCGTATGCGGTTTGCCGCCGGCCTGCAGCGGCAGCGGGTCGACCCTCCCGGGCCGGGCACCTACATGATCACCGACTACCGGGCCGGGCAGCTGATCATGGTCCAGCCGGGACAGCGCATCGCCACCTCGATCCCCGCACCGGGCGGTCCGATTGCCACGCCGGGAACACGTGCGACCGGCGACTATACCCGCCTCGGCCCACAGACGATCGCCGGGGTCGGCTGCACCGACTGGCGCACACGCGACGATTCCGGCAACCAGAGCGTGGTCTGCCTGACCGGGGACGGGGTCCTGCTGCGTGCGATGCAGGCGGACCATGTCCTGGTTCAGGCGGTCCGGGTCACCTTCGACCGGCAGGACCCGACGCTGTTCGACGTGCCGGCGGGCTTCAGCCTGCAGCGACCTGCCGCCCGGGCACCCTAGGCAGACTCCCCCCGATCGACCTCAGGCCGGAACAACGTCGGGACGGTTCCTGGGGAAGCGGCCGATCACCGACGGATCGATGTTCAGGTGCTGCGCCACCAGTTGCGGCGGCGCATGGGTCAGCCAGTCAGAGAGGGAAACCTCGGCGTAGCGGTCGGTCTTGAAGATCTCCAGGAACTGCAGTTCGGTCTTGCCGGTGTTTTGGATGTAGTGGCCGAGGCTCTTCTTGACGTAGCCGAGGTCGCCGGGGCGGAAGTCGGCGGTCTGCGCCTTGGGCCCGGTGTTGAACACCGTCATCCGCGCCTCGCCCTTGATGTAGTACTGCCACTCGTCGGCGTTCGGATGCCAGTGCAGCTCGCGCATGCCGCCCGGCTCGACGGTCACCAGGGCCGCTGCGACAGTCTTCGAGATCGGGAAGTTGCGGCTGTCGGCGATCTGCACCCGGCCCCCGGCGGTAACCTTGTTCGGGGTCATCGCCGACAGGTGGAATATCACAGGCTCGGCCCCGGCCACCGCGTCGACCGCCTTGCGATCCTCCGCGAGCGGGCCAGGCTCCTTGCCCTCGAAGATCCACAAATTCGACAGCGGGATATTCTTGAAGGTCTCGGCAGGCACATTGAAGTTCAATGCAAGCACCTCCGGCGGCGTATGCGCCAGCCAGTCGGTCAGCAGCAGCGTGTTGAACTCCGATGCCATGCCGTTGTCGAACGCCAGCAGGAACTCGGCGCCATCCGGCCCGATGCCCTGCAGCGAGTGCGGCAGGCCGGGCGGGAAATACCAGAGGTCGCCGGCGGCGACGTCGTCGATGCTGGGCCGGCCCTGCTCGTCGATCGTGGTGATGCGGCAGTTGCCGGTGAGCATGATCGCCCACTCGGCCTGCTGGTGCCAGTGCATCTCGCGGATGCCGCCGGGCGCCAGCCGCATGTTGACGCCCGAGATGCTTTCCGAGATCGCAAAGTCCGCCTGCGTGACCTCCCGTGCCCAGCCGCCATTCTGGATCCGCCGGTGGGCATTGTTGAACGAGGCCCAGAACAGCGGCATGCCGTCGACATCGGTCGCAGGCGGATCCTGGAACGATGGAAACTGCCCCGCCAGCGCCGGATTTTGCGGTCCCGGATTGGTCAGGCCCGTGGGCGTCGCCAGGGCATTTATCCTGCCTTGTGGCGGCATGTCGGGATTGCCGAAGGAGGCGGCGCGGGCCGCGGTAACTGCGCCGAGGCCGGCGGCAGCTGCAAGCAGGCCGCGGCGAGGGAGAGGGTTCATGGCACTGGTCCCAACAGGTGATTTGTTGTGACCTGTTTATTGGACTTGCCGATTAATCAAACTAAATTTATTGTAAGATCCGATGGACCCTCTCGATCAAAACCTCCTGCGCTCTTTCCTCGCCGTCGCCGGGACACTGCAGTTCACAGCGGCGGCGCGGCAACTCGGTCTCAGCCAGTCGACCGTGAGCGATCATGTCGGCCGCCTGGAAGCGGTGGTCGGCCGGACCCTGCTGTTGCGCAGCACCAGACAGGTGGGGCTGACCGCGGACGGTGTCGCGATGGTCGGCCTCGCGCGGGACATCATCGCGGCGCACGACCGCGCCCTGTCCTATTTCGATCCCACGGTGCTGCGCGGTCCGCTGCGCTTCGGGATCTCGGAGGATCTGGTGCTGTCGCGCCTGCCCGAGATCCTGGGCACCTTCCGGATGAACCACCCGCTCGTCGATCTCGACCTCCATGTCGGTCTGAGCAGCGACCTGTATACGCGGCTGGAGGCAGGCGGCCTGGACCTGATCTTCACCAAGCGCATGTCCAGCGACCCGCGCGGCGTCACCATCTGGCAGGAGCGGCTGATCTGGCTGGGCAGTCCGGGGATGCTGCTCGACCCGCTGCAGCCCGTGCCGCTGGTCCTTTATCCCGGCGCCAGCATCACCCGGAAGGCGGCGATCGAGACGCTGAACGACCAGGGTCGCCACTGGCGGCTCGCCTTCGGCAGCGACAGCCTGAGCGCCCTGCTGGCAGCGCTGCGTGCCGGGTTCGGGGTGTCCGCCCAGTCCGCCATGCTGGCCGGCCGCGACCTCGTCGTGATGTCGGAGGAGGCCGGCCTGCCACCCCTGCCGATGATCGACATCGTCGTGCTCGGCCGCGGCAGCCGGTTCGATGGGCCGGTCGCCGCCCTGGTCGATGCGATCAGCGCAGGCTCGGCGCAGTTGCGGCAGCAATCGGCGTGAGCCGGCCCGATACCAAGTGCGTGTTGCAACGATTTGTTACATAGTCGCCTTGTGTTGGTCGGCAAATAGCCATGTCTCCCGTCCATGGTGACGATGAAGATGCGGTGTCCGGCAACAGCCGGTCACCGTCGGAGCAGGGCCGGCGACAGTCCGATCCGGGTGCCGTTCGGCATCGACGTTCCAGTGGAAAGGGTTTGCGTCATGATCAACAGTTTGCGTCTCTGGTTGGCCGTTCCGGTGCTGGCCTCCGGGCTCGCCCTCGCTGCAGCACCGTCGGCGCAGGCAGAGTGGCATCATGGCGGTGGCTATGGCCGGGGCTACGGCGGCGGACGCGGCGGCGGCTGGCACCATGGCGGCGGCCACGGCGGCGCCCTGATCGGCGGTCTTGCGGCCGGCGCCCTGATCGGTGTGCTCGGTGCCGGGATCTACGCCAATTCCGCACCGCCACCGCCGGTCGTCTATGCACCGCCCCCGGTGATCTACGCGCAGCCGGCACCCGGCTATTATGGCCCGCCGCCGCCCGGTGCTTACCAGCAGCCGGGCTATTACCAGCAGCCGGGCTACTACCAGCCGGGCTATTGATCTTTCGGGACGCCTGATCCCGCCGCCGCCTAAAGGGCGGCGGCAGCCTTGAGCACGTCCGCCACATGGCCGGGCACCTTGACCTTGCGCCATGAACGGACGAGCCGGCCCTCGCCATCGACCAAGAAGGTCGAGCGGTCGATCCCCATGTATGTCCGCCCGTACATCGATTTCTCGGTCCAGACCCCATAGGCCTCGACCACCGTGCCGTCCGCGTCGGACGCCAGCGGGAAGGTCAGGGTGTATTTCGCGGCGAACCGGTCGATCGCCTTCAACGGGTCGCGAGACACACCGACCAGCGCCAGGCCGGCCTTGGCCCCCGCGTCGTTCAGCGCGGCCAGCGCCTGCTCGAAGTCGCAGGCCTGGCGGGTGCAGCCGGACGTGTCGGCCTTGGGATAGAAATACATCACGAACGGCCGGCCCTTGAAGCCGTCGCGGCTGACGCGGCGGCCGAGGCTGGCGGCCAGGTCGAAGTCCGGGACCAGGTCGCCCGGCTCGAGAGTTGATCCCGGAACGTCGATGTCGGGGATGGTGTGCATGGTGTTCCTCTCTATCCTGGGGCGATGCGTCCGGCTGTTCGCCCCATCCGTCCATCCAAGCTAGAGGTGCAGGCGCATCGCGGACAGCCATGACCGCGTCGCGATCATCCGGGCCTGACCGGCCCGACCAGGCGCAGGAACGCGGATCGCACCGAATGCGCGACCGTGTCGCGCCGGGCGACCAGCCCGGCCAGTCCCTCCACCTGCATCGACACGCCACGCAGCAGCGCCTCGATCACCGGTTCCGGCAGGACGTCCCGCAGATCGTCGGGGAGGTCGCCGCGACCCGCGACGCCCAGCAGGATTCGCAGCATTCCCTGGATGTCGCGCCAGAACCGGTCCGCCTCGATCAACAGCCCCGCATCGGCCCGCGACAGCATGCCCGCACGGGCCAGCCTGGCGAACGCGGTGCGCGTGGTCGGATGCCGGACGCCGGGATCGAGGCTGGCGAGCTGCAGGACCTGGGCGATGAACTCGACCTCCATCAGCCCGCCGGACCGCAGCTTCACGTCCCATGGTCCGTGCGGCGGCAGGTCGCGGGCCAGCCGGGACCGCATGGCGCTGGCGTCGTGGAACAGCATCCCGGTGGCATCGATCCCGGGCATTGGCGGCGCCTCGCCAGTCTGTCGTGGCAGCACCGAGAGCGCCGCGCCGATCGCCTCGGACACGATGCGGCGCAACGGTCCCGGACCGGCGACCACCCGGGCGCGGGACAGCGCCATCCGTTCCCAGGTCCAGGCCTGTTCGGCATGATACCGGCGGAACGCGCCGAGCGAGACCGCGACCGGGCCGGTGTTGCCGGATGGGCGCAGCCGCATGTCGAGCGCGTAGAGCGGTCCCTCGATACCCCGCGCGGTGAGGGCGGCGATCAGGGCATGCACCAGCCTGGTGTAATACTGGCTGGTGGCGATCGCCCGCGGCGGTGGTCCGGGCGCCTCGCCGATCCGTCCGGAACCGCGCCTGCCGATGCAGGGAACGCTCTCGGTGACCGCCTCCGGATGGTCGTAGACCAGCATCAGGTCCAGGTCGGAGCCGTTCATCATCTCACGCGAGCCGGCCTTGCCCAGCGCAACCACCGCCATGCCGCCACCGGGTACCAGTCCATAGCGGGCCCGGTGCTCGGCCAGCACATGGTCGAGCATCCGCGTGATGACCTGTTCCGCCAGTGCGCTGCGGGCCTCGCCGGCCGCATCCACATCCAGGCGTGCTTCCAACTGGGCCACGCAGAACCGGAACTCCTCGCCGCGCACCAGGGTGTGCGCGATCCGGATCGCCTCCTCGGTATCGCGCGCCGCCCGCATCTGCTGGTCCAGGATGCGCAGCAGCGTGCGTCCGGCCTGCCTGCCATCCTCGGGCACCAGCAGGCCCTCGAGTGCGGACGGGACCGCGGCGAGATGGTCGGCGAGCGACGGCGATGCGCCGAGAACGGTGGCGATCCGGCTCAGCAGGGCCGGGTTGCGGCCGAACAGCGACAGCAGGTTCACGCCGGCGCTCTGCCGCGACAGCAGCGTGTCGAACCGCACCAGTGCCGCCACCGGATCGCGCTGGCCGGCGAGGGCATGCAGCAAAGCCGGCATCAGGCCGTGCAGCAGCCGGCGCGCGCGCGGGTCGCGCAGCGCGCGCAGCCGGTCGCCGCGCCAGCCGTGAAGGATATCGAGCGCCTGCGGGCTCGATGGGAAGCCGAGTGCGTGAAGCTGGCCCGGCAGGTCGGCGCCGTCGAGGTCGAACGGTGCCAGGCCGCTATCCTGCAGCCCCGGCCGGTCGGCATCGTCGGCCTGGCCGATCCGGCCCCGGAACATCCGCTGGAACCGGGCGCGGGTGCGGCGAAGCACCGGCAGGAGGGCGCTGCCGAACGCATTGCCGTCGGGGTAGCCCATGAACAGGGCGAATGCCTCCAGCCCGTGCCGCGTTCCCGGCAGGCTGTGCGTCTGGCGATCCGCCTGCATCTGCAGCCGGTGCTCGACGCTGCGGAGCAACCGATAGGCGCGGCAGAGCGAGTCCGCGGTGCCGCGCTTCAGGTAGCCGCCATCGGCCAGGCGGGACAGCGCACCCAGGGTGGTCGGCTCGCGCAGCGCCGGTTCGCGCCCGCCCCAGACAAGTTGCAGGGTCTGGGCGATGAACTCGATTTCCCGAATGCCGCCATGCCCGAGCTTGACGTCGTGGCCGAGCAGCGCGCCGACCGGGTCGTCGCCCTCGAGCCCGCCGGGCGGCTGGACGACCGCCTCGCTGGCTCCGAAGCGTCGCGCCGGCGACGGCTTGTGCAGGTCGATCCGGCGCTTCATCGCGTGGATGTCCTCGATCGCCGCGAAATCGAGGTGACGTCGCCAGACGAACGGACGGATGCTGTCCAGGAACCGGTCGCCGCAGCCGAGATCCCCGGCGACCGGGCGCGCCTTGGTCATCGCGGCGCGCTCCCAGTTCTGGCCGTAGCTCTCGTAATAGGCGATCGCCGCGGGCAGCGAGACCGCGGGAGGCGTGGCGCCGGGATCCGGGCGCAGCCGCAGATCCATCCGGAACACGTACCCGTCGGCGTCGCGAGCCTCCATCAACGACACCAGGTCCGTCGCCAGCCGGCTGAAGATCCGGCCGAGATCGTCGCGCTTTCCCTCCAGGTCCAGGATCGCGGGGTCGTAGAGCAGCACCAGGTCGATATCGCTAGAATAGTTGAGCTCGCGGGCGCCGAGCTTGCCCATCGCCAGCACCACGAAGCCGGAGTCACGCTCGGGCATGCGCGGGTCGGCAAGCGGCAACTGCCCGGCGCGGCTCGCGGCCAGCAGCAGATGCGCGCTGGCGACCCTGAGCGACGCCTCGGCCAGCAGGGAGAGCGTGCCGGTCACCTGTTCCAGGCTCCAGAGCCCGCCGAGATCGGCGACCGCCGCGGCGAGTGCTACCTGGCGCTTGGCACGACGCAGGCCGGCGGCGATCTCGGCCCGTGGCGTCGCCGCCTTGAGCGTGCGCAACTGCCGGATAGCGGCCGCGGCGACATGCGTCGGTCCTTCGACCAGCATCCGCGCGAACACCTCCCGCTCGCGGCGCACCAGGTCGGACAGGAATGGGCTGTTGCCGCCGAGACAGGCGATCAGCGCCGTTGCTGCCGGGGTCTGCATATCCGGATGCGCCGAGAGGTCCTGGGCCAAAGATGCCGCCGTCACCGGATCGGCAGGCAGCGGCCAGAGTGCGGGAAGCTGGAAACCGGTCGCCATCCTGCCCGTCCCCATCCGACCTCGCGCACGGCGGCACGGTGACCCCGGTGCAGGAACATGGTCAAGCAGGGCGAGCGGCGGCTCCCCGTCCGCACGCGATGGTCCGTGCTGGATCTTCACTGGGTCACGGCCTGCTCCGGCTGGTGGTGCGGCCGCTGCTCGCCGTGCTGGTCCTCGGTGTGCTGGGCGTATTCGGCATCGCCCTGCGCCTGTCGTCCGGCCCGCTCGACATGACCTGGGCGGCGCATGTCTTCACCCCGGTCGAGCTCGGTGGAGAGACGAACGGACTGGTGCCGTTCGGCCACTCCTGGGGCGTTCTCGATATCGGCCGGGTCCGGCTGGACTGGCGCGGGTTCCATGACGGCAGGGGCGCGCCGGTCACGATACGGCTGGAGGACGTCACCATCAGGCGGCCGGACGGGCCGATCGTCGATCATGTCGATCGCATCCGGATCAGCCTGGCGGCGGTTCCCCTGCTGCGGGCGCAGCTGTCGATCATCGAGGTCGATGTGTCCGGAGCGCGCCTCAACCTCAGACGCGACGGCGTGAACGGGATCGGGATCGGGCTCGGTCCGGTGCAGCCGCGGCACACCGGCGGCAACTCCGGCCCGATGATGCGGTGGAACGAGCTGAGCCGGGTGCATGTGTCGGACATGCAGGTGGCTGTGCACGACCTGGTGGTCGGCCAGGACTGGACCGTGCGTGACGTCGAGATCGATGCGCGACCGCCGGGCGCAGTCACCGGCGGGTCCGGGGGAACATCGGACCAGGGGGGGATCGTCGGGCAATTCGGTGCGATCCTGCGCATCGCCGGGCGGCAGGCGGCGCTGCGCGGCAGCGGGACCACCGGCACCGATCGCGGGAAGATCCTCTGGCACGTCACCCTCGATCCGATCGTCCCGGCCGATCTGGTCGGCGAGCTGCCGATCCTGGGACCATTGCAGGCCCTGGCGCTGCCGGTGGCGCCGACGCTCGATGTGACCTTCGCGAACGGCCCTGGACGCTTCATGGAACCTCTCCGGGCCACCATCTCGGCCCGGCTCGGACAGGGCGAGGTGCATGAGCCGGGCACCGTGCTCCGGGTCGCGAGCGGCCTGATCCGGGCCGATGCAGAGATGCCCGACCAGGCTGACGGTGCCGTCACGCTGCGACTGCTGCAGGCCGACCTGAAGCTGCGCGACGCTGCCGATCCGGACCGGGCGGCGACGGGCCCGGAGCTGCATGCGCACGGCACGATGTCGCTGGACCGGCTCGCCGACCCGATGCGCATCCGCGCGGCATTCAGCGTCGATATCCCGCGCATCGGCTTTCCCGGCCTGGCGCAATACTGGCCGAGCCAGGCGGCGGCGGGCGCACGCAAATGGATCACCGCGAACATCACCGAGGGCGAGGCCCGCAACCTGCATGTCGAGAGCACCCTTGCCGGCGACCAGGGCTGGTCGAAGCTGGCCGAGACCGGGCGGACCGGCGGGTTCGACGCCAGCGGGCTGACCCTCTGGTGGCTGCGGCCGATCGCCCCGCTGCACGACATGCAGGCCCGGCTGACCTTCCAGGGCACCGACGCCGTGCTGATCGAGGCGCCGCATGCGGTCATGCCGGTCGAGACGAAGCCGGACGCTCCTGCCGGCGCTCACCCGATTATCGTATCGGCGGCATCGATGCGGATCGCCGGGCTGAATGCCAAGGACCAGATCGCCACCATCAAGGCGCACCTGTCAGGCAGTCTTCCCGATCTCCTGGCCGAGCTGTCGCATCCGCGTCTCAGGCTGTTGTCGCGACATCCGCTCCCGTTCACCGATCCGGCCGGCCATTCCGAGACCGACCTGGAGCTGGAGCTGCCGCTGAAGAACGACATCTCGGTGGAACAGCTGCATGTGCACGCGCAGTCCCTGATGACGGACGTCCACCTGGGCAACGTTGCCGCTGGCCGGGCGCTCGACCACGCAAACCTGTCCCTGTCGGCAACGGCGGACGGTCTCTCGCTCGATGGCAACGGCGCGATCGGCGGCATCGAATCGGTGCTCCACTACGCGATGGATTTTCGCGGTGGGCCGCCGGAGCAGGTGACCGAGCAGGCGCACGTCGAGGGGGTCGTCACGACGGAGGCTGCGAAACGGGAAGGTCTCGATCCTTCGGACAATCTTGACGGCAGCGGTCGCCTCGCGGTCGGTTACGTGGCACATCGAAACGGCTTGTCGGAGGTATCGCTCGGGCTCGACCTGACCGACCTCGGCGTCTCCACCCAGGTCTGGAGCAAGGCGCGCGGCCGACCTGCCGATGTGTCTGCCACGATCGGCCTGGACCAGGGTCATCTGGTGTCGATCGACCGCATCCATGCGGCCGGCCCCGGCCTGGTAGTCGAGGCGCGTGCCGCCGTTGCCGACGGGCGAGCCAGCCAGGTGGTCGTCGGTCATTTCGAGCTCGGTCGCAGCAGTGGCGCCGGGCGGATCGAGCTTCCGCAGGGCAGCGGCCGGAAGCAGGCGATCCGGGTCAGCGTGAAGGGTCCGGTGCTGGATCTCTCGACGGTGATCGACAGCAGCCGGCCGAAGCTGGCCAAGGCCGGACCGCCGGCTCGCAACACGCGGCGCCCGCCCACGGTGCCGCAGCCCTGGATCGCCGACCTCGCCTTCGATCGGGTCTACGTCAGCCCGAAGACCCTGTTGTCGGGTGTCACCGCGCACCTGCAGGACGATGGCCGGCAGATCGAGCTGGCGCGACTCGATGCGAGCGGCCCGACCGCCATGTCGGTCAGGCTGACGCCGGAACGGGGTGGACGGCATCTGCTCGGCAGCACGCGCGACATGGGGCTGCTGCTGCAGGCGCTCGGGGTGACCGATGCGCTGTCGGGGGGCACGCTTCGGCTGGATGCGCGCTTCGACGATGCGGCTCCCGGGGCACCGCTGTCCGGCACGGCAGAGATCGGCCGGTTCATAGTGCGCGATGCGCCGCTTGCCGCGCGGATCCTGCGTAACCTGTCGATCTATGGCTGGCTGACGGCGTTGCCGAGCCCGCAACTCGCGGTGACCCGGCTGGTCGCGCCCTTCAGCCTGGTCGGCAATGTGGTGACGCTGACCGATGCGCGTGCGCACAGCCCGGCGATCGGCGTGACCCTGCAGGGCCCCATCGATCTCGGCCGGCAACGCCTCGACCTGAAGGGGACCGTGGTGCCGGCCTGGGCGATCAACCAGCTTCCGGGTAAGCTGCCGATCGTCGGCCACTTGCTCAGCCCCGAAACAGGGGGCGGCGTGCTGGCGGCGACACTCAGCATCAAGGGCCCGTTCTCGGGGCCGGACATGCATGTGAACGCGCTCTCGACCCTGGCTCCGGGCTTCCTGCGCCGGCTCCTGTTCGAGTAGGCGAAACCTGAACGGCCGCAAGCGGCTTTGACCGGAGGTGCGCGCGGTGCCCGCGACCTCCAGGGAGAGATCAACGATGAGCAGACGTACGCTCCGGGCCCCACGAATTTCCGAGGGCCTGCCGTTTCCCCTGGGCGCGACCTGGGATGGGCTCGGCGTCAATTTCGCCCTGTTCTCGGCCAATGCGACCAAGGTCGAGCTCTGCCTGTTCGATCAGGCCGGGAAACAGGAAACCGCGCGGATCGAGCTGCCGGAATATACCGACGAGATCTGGCATGGCTACCTGCCGGATGCCCGTCCCGGTACGATCTATGGCTACCGGGTTCATGGTGCCTATGCACCCGATGCCGGCCACCGTTTCAACCCGAACAAGCTGCTGCTCGACCCGTACGCGCTCGCGCATATCGGCGAGCTGCGTCATGTCCCGGAAATCTACGGCTACGAGATCGGCCATGCCGACGGCGACCTGTCGTTCGACACCCGGGACAGCGCCGCCTTCGTGCCGAAATGCCGGGTGATCGATCCGGCCTTCACCTGGGGACGCGACCGCCGGCCGAAGGTGCCGTGGGAAAGCACGATCTTCTACGAGACGCATGTGCGCGGCTACACCATCCGCCACCCCGCGTTGAGGTTCGGCCAGGGTGGTACCTTCGTCGGGCTCGGCGCCGAGGAGGTGGTGTCGCATCTGAAGGATCTCGGCGTCACCTCGATCGAGCTGCTGCCGATCCACATGTTCGCCGACGAAGGCCACCTCGCGGCGACCGGGCTCAGCAACTACTGGGGCTACAACACGCTCGGCTTCTTCGCGCCCGATCCGCGCTATGCATCCGGCCTCGGCAGCCACGTCTCCGAGTTCAAGGCGATGGTGGCACGCCTGCACGAGGCCGGCCTCGAGGTCATTCTCGACGTGGTCTACAACCATACCGCGGAGGGCAACGAGATGGGCCCGACGCTGTCGTTCAAGGGCATCGACAATACGTCGTACTACCGGCTGCTGCCCGGGCAGGAACGCAACTACATCAACGATACCGGCACCGGAAACACGCTCAACCTGAGCCATTCGCGCGTGCTGCAGATGGTCACCGACAGCCTGCGCTACTGGGTGACCGAAATGCATGTCGACGGGTTCCGCTTCGACCTCGCCACCATTCTGGGCCGCGAGAGTTACGGCTTCGACGAGGGTGGCGGCTTCCTGGATAGTTGCCGCCAGGATCCCGTACTTTCCGATGTGAAGCTGATCGCCGAGCCGTGGGATTGCGGGCCCGGTGGCTACCAGGTCGGCGGGTTTCCACCGGGCTGGGCGGAGTGGAACGACAGCTACCGCGATACCGTGCGGGCATTCTGGCGCAGCGAGGCGTCGGTGGCCGAACTGGCGCAGAGGCTGTGCGCGTCCGCCGACAAGTTCAACCGGCGCGGTCGCAGGCCCTGGTCGACGGTCAATTTCATCACCGCCCATGACGGCTTCACGCTGCACGACATCGTTTCGTACAACGAGAAGCACAACGAGGCGAACGGCGAGAACAACCAGGACGGCACCTCGAACAATTCAAGCTGGAACTGCGGTGCCGAGGGCGAAACCGACGATCCGGCCGTGCTGGCCCTGCGTGACCGGCAGATGCGCAACCTGATGGCGACGCTGCTGCTGAGCCAGGGCACGCCGATGATCCTGGCCGGCGACGAGTTCGGTCGCACGCAGTCGGGCAATAACAACGCCTATTGCCAGGACAACGATATTTCGTGGGTCGACTGGAGCCGGCTGGAGCAGTTCTCCGGTTTCTACCAGTTCGTGAAGCGCCTGATCCGACTCAAGAACGATTACCCGATTCTGCGCCGGCAACGGTTCATGACCGGTGATTTCGACGAGGATCTCGGTGTGCGCGACGTCACCTGGATCAACAGCACCGGCGAGGTGATGCGTCCGCAGGACTGGAACGATCCGTCGGTACGCTGCTTCGGTATGCTGATGGATGGTCGCGCCAAGACCAGCGGCATACGCCGTCCCGGTACCGATGCGACCCTGCTGATGGTGCTGAACGGCAGTCACGACGAGGTGGAGTTCGTCATGCCGCCCTGCAGCGGCGGCATGCACTGGCACCTGATCCTGGACACCAACCGGCCGAGCATGACCTCGGGCCGGGCCTATGCGATCGGCACCAGCAGCGATGTCGTCGGTCGGTCGCTGATGCTGTTCAAGCTGGAGAGCTGACCAGAAGCTTGCCCATGCGCACCAGCGGCACGCACTGTCCGTCGATCGGATCAGACCGGAGCGGCTCGATCACCGACCAGCCGCACGCGGTATAGAGCGGCACGCCGGCGAGGGTGGCGGCAAGTTCGGCGCTGCCGAAACCGCCGGACCGCGCCGCTGCCTCGGCAAGCTGCAGAACCAGCCGGCCCACCCCGCGCCGGACGAAGGCGGGATGGGTGTACATGGCCCGCACCCTGGCAGGCTCGCAAGCCGGGTCCAGCAGGGTGTCGTCGCGGGCCGCCGCATGGTTGCCGCCGAAAAGGGTCGCCCGCCGGCTCCAGCCGCCGCAGCCGGCCAGGGCGCCGTCAGCCTCGATGACGAAGTAGGTTCCGTCGGTGATCAGCTGGGTGTCGAGCCCCATGATCGCGCGGCTGGCGGCGATGGTGCGCTCGTCCAGGAAGCCGATCTGCAGCCGGTCGATCGCCAGCGCCATCAGCGCGCGCAGGGCAGGGATATCCGCGTGGGTCGCCAGCCGGTGTGTCAGCATCGGCCATGGCTATCGGCCCACAGTCCGGTGGACAAGGCCCGCAGCAAGACCAGCCTTGCATTCCCTGGATGACATGCCCACGTTGCAGTGGCATATCGCCGGAAGGGATCACCTATGCCGCTCGGTTCGGTCAAGACGATGCCCCGCAATTCCCCGATCGAGCGCATTGCGACCGGCCGTGACCTGATCGCGCAGGTGAGGTCGGGCCTCCCGGTCGAGATCGTCGATGCCGTGGTGAAGGATGGCTGGCTCACCCTGACCGAACTGGACGGCATCGTGCTGCCGCGCAAGACCTTGTCGCACCGTCGCAAGCTGGGCGCCCTAACGCCTGACCAGTCCGACCGGCTGGCCCGGGTCGCGCGCATCATCGTCATGGCGCGCGAGACGTTCGGCGAAGATGAGAGGGCCAAGACCTGGCTCCGCCGTCCAACGACGGCGCTTGGTGGTGAAGCCCCATTGCAGATCCTCGATACCGACCAGGGTACCCGCGAGGTCGAGACCCTGCTCGGACGGATTTCGCACGGTATCGCCGCCTGAGCGACGGATCGCGGCGTGTTCGCCTGGCGCCTGTGCCGCAGACCGTTCGCCGACCTGCTGGGCGAGGGCGCCCGCCAATATGGGGGGCGGTGGAACAGCCCCGGCCGTCCCATGCTGTATGCGGCATCGAACGCAGCACTCTGTGTCCTGGAAGTCCGGGTGCATCTCGATCTGCCGTTCCCGTTGATCCCGCCCGACTACGTGCTGATGACGATCGACCTCACAGGGCTCGGAACGGAAGCCGTCGGCGACAGACCGGCGGATACCGTTTCATTCGGTGATCGCTGGCTGCGCGAGGGACGAACCCCGGTTCTCGAGGTTCCGTCCAGTATCGTTGCGGAATCAACCAACCTGCTGCTGAACCCGGCCCATCCGGATGCAGCGCGGGCCCGGATCGGCGCCCTCCGCGCATTCTCGTTCGACCAGCGCCTCTGGACCGACGCCTGATCTCGGTCAGCGGCTGGCGGGAACCGTAAACGCGCCCTGTATGCCGCCATCGAGCGGGAACATGGACGCCGTGACGAAACCCGAATCATCGCTGGCGAGGTAGGCCACCGTCCCGGCAAGTTCCTCCAGCGTTCCGAACCGGCCGAACGGCATATGCTGGAAGCGGCGTTCGCGCTCATCCTCGCCGATCCGGGCAAAGACGGCCTCGAGCTGCGGCGTCGCGATCGGTCCAAGTGCCAGCGCGTTCACGCGGATACCTTGCCGGGCGAACTGGGTGCCGAGATCCCGGCTGAGCTGGGCGACCGCGGCCTTGGCGGCGTTGTATGCCATCTGCGCGGTCGCGGCGCCCATCCCGACCAGGAACGAGCTCGAATTGATGACCGAGCCTTTTGCGGGATCGTTCTGGAGCATGCACGCGATGCCGTGCTTGCAGCACAGCCAGGTCGTGCGGAAGTTGGCGGCGAAGATCAGGTCGAGCGTTTCGGTGCTGGTCTCGATGGCGGATTTATCGCCGGGCAGGATCAGGCCCGCATTGTTATAGAGCACGTCGATACGGCCCGCATCGCGCCGGATCCGGGCGAACGCGTCCACGACCTCAGCCTCGACGCTCAGGTCGGCCGTGATGCTGAGCGAACCGACCGAATGGTTCTGCCGGTCGATGCCGATGACAATGCCGCCTTCCAGTTCCAGCCTGCGGGCGACGGCCTGGCCGATATCGCTGCTGGCTCCGGCAATCACGCAGACCTTCCCGTCGAGCCGTTTCTCAAGCGAAACCATGGCGGCATGATCCTTGGGCGAAAGATGGGTCGGTGTCGGCGCTGCCGCCTACGGGATGTCCGGGCACGATGGGCGGCAAGCCGTCCGGTTGAATCCTTCGGCCGCCAGCCAATCGACAAAGGTAGCGGGCAGGGCTGCATTGTCCAGGTGACGAGGTCTCAGAGCCACGTAACCGGTCCGCGTTACCCGGATGCCTGGCAGGGGAGTCATCAGCCGTCCGGCAGCGATGTCGATGTCCAGCATCGGCATGGGTCCGATACCGATGCCAATTCCATCCTCGACCGCTTGCCGGGTGACGAAGAAATGGTCGAAAACCTGCCTGTCATGGCCGGCAAGATGAGAGACGCCGGCCGCCTCGAGCCAGTCGGTCCAGTCTCCAGGTCGTGTCTCGCTGGCCAGCAGCAGATGCCCTTCGACGTCCACAGGCTTGCTGATCGGCCGACGCTCGAACAGTGCCGGGCTCATGATCAACGTGTCGGCGTTCTCGAGGACCGGAACGGCGATGTGCTGTGGCCAGGCATCGTCGGTTGCAACACCCTGCCGCACCGCCACGTCGAAGCCGCCGCGCAACTCCTCATGAACCGCCGAGACCGTTGTTACGGCGACTTCCACATCCGGATGTGCAGCGTGGAACCTTCGTAGACGCGGTATCAGCCAGCGCATGGCAAAGCTGGTCGGGGCGCTCACCCGGAGGATCCTGCGCACGCCGGGCCGTCCGCACGCCTCGGCAGCTTCGGCCAGACGATGGAAGGAGAGGCTTACCTCGGCCGCGAACACGCTGGCGATCGGCGTCACCACCATGCGCCGGCCGGCTTTCACGAAAAGACGCTGGCCCAGCCAGCGCTCCAGGGCTCCGATCTGCCGGCTCACCGCGCCATGCGTCAGGCCGAGTTCGGACGCCGCTTCGGCGTAGCTGCCAGTGCGGGCTGCGACCTCGAATACGCGGAGAGCATTGAGTGGTGGCAGATGGCGCATGAAACCGTGAGGAAAGCTGACGGGTATGGTGAATTATAGCCTTCTATTTTCATCGAACGCACATGTCTAGAATGCTGCGAGGAGTTCGACGACAGAATGCAGATTATCGACCCGACACATGACACCCGCCGGGCGACGGCGCCGGGCCCGTCACCGAGATCGCGCAACCTGCTGGCCGCCTGCCTCGCCCATGCCCTGCATGACGGCTACACCGATGGTCTCTATGCGTTCATGCCGGTCTGGCAAGCGGAGTTCGGCCTCTCCTATGCCGGTCTCGCCGTCGTGCGTGCGCTCTATTACGGAACCATGGGAGGCCTGCAACTGCCGGGCGACATGGTGCTGCGACGCCTGTCGCCACGGTCGACGCTGGCACTTTCCACCCTGATCGCGTCTGCGGGCTTCCTGATCATGGCACTGCCGTTCGGCTTTGCCGGCCTCTGTGTCGGGCTGATCGTGGCCGGGCTGGGATCGAGCATTCAGCATCCGCGCGCGTCGCAACTGGTTACCGATACCTACGGGGGAGCGTCGCGCGGGCCGCTCAGCATCTACAACTTCTCGGGTGATATCGGGAAGGCAACGCTCCCCGCCATCGCCGCCTTGCTCTTGCCGCTCCTCGCCTGGCGTCCGGTGATCGGTATGATGGCAGCGCTCGGACTGGCCGCAACATTCGGGCTGCTGTTTCTGGCACCGGCGAGATTCCCGGTCGCCCGAGGTGCTGCGGAAAAGTCCGGAGTGGATCGACGAAGTGCGGGTTTCACTCTGCTGACCTCCATCGGCGCGCTCGATACCGCGACACGCATGGGATATCTGCTCTTCCTCCCGTTCCTCATCCATGGCCGAGGCGGGACATCGGCGACGGTGGGCATCGGTCTCGCGTTGCTTTTCATCGGCGGTGCGTTGGGCAAGGCGGCCTGCGGCCGGCTCGGACAATATCTGGGCGTCGCAGGCACCGTCCTCGCAACCGAAGCTGCGACCGCGATCCTGATGACCACGACCTTGTTCATGCCCTTGATGCCGATGCTGGTGATTCTCCCGCTGCTCGGCATCTTCCTTAACGGGACGTCATCCGTGCTCTACGGGACGGTCCCGGAACTGGCGCCGAACGGTAATACCGGAAGAGCCTTCGCCATCTTCTATACCAGCGTGATCGGGTCGGGCGGCTTCGCGCCGATCCTCTACGGTGCGATCGCAGATCACAGCAACCAGACTGTCGGTATCCTCACCGCGGCGGCGACCGCGGCGCTGATCATTCCCCTGGTGCTCGCGCTAAGGCCGTTCCTGAAATCGCCCTGAAGCGGATGCACCACGCCAGTGCCGATGGGGACCTCCACGACGTGGGCAGGCCGGGAAACCGATCCACCGGTGTTCCGGTTGCGATCGATCCCGTGCAGCGCTCAGGAAAATCCCATACCTGCAAACTGGTACGCCCATCGTCCGGGATGTGCGGGGGTGGCCGCCCGTCATTCCCAATGGGCCGGCACCCAGATCCAGTCGTCACCATCATACTGCCAGTGTGGCGGCTCGTAGATCGGCCGTGCGACGTGACGGGAGACCGCACGCTTCTGCACCCACCGGCCGGGAAGCCAGACATAGTCGTAGCCGTTCCAGTTCCAGCCGCCGGGCTGCCAGGCATAGCCGGACGCGGGCGCGGCCCTGCGCCGCTCGGTGCGCGGCCGGGGTAGCGGGCGTGGATGGTGGTGGATCCGCAATCCCGGTGTCACCGTGACCGGTTGCGGGTGCGCCGCAGGCTCGGATCCGCCATGGACCGTGACGGGTGGCGCCGTCGTCACGACCGCCGTCGCCGCCGGCCTGCGGCCACAGAGCGGGGCGTCGTAGATCGCGGCGAGCGCGCAGTCCGACGTTAGCATGCCGCTGGTGTCGTGGCCGACGCCCGGCACGTCGTGCAGCTGCTGCCGGAGATCGCTCGGGTGGCGGGCCTGGAGATACCGGAAGTAGTCGTGGCCGCGCTCATACCGGTTCGGTCCCTGCGCCTCGGCGCCACAGGATTTGTCGATGGCGGTCCTGTCCGGATCGGTATCGAGCGTGCCCAGTAGATACTCGATGTCGCGCTGGACGTAGTCGCGCTCGAGCTCGCTGGGCCGCGCATCGCCGCCGTAGATCGGCAGGTCCTCGAGCCCGTATTTCCAGCGATTGAACCGGTGGCACTGGTCGAGCGGGTAGGGCGTGAACCCGCCTGCCTCGGTCGGCCGGTCCGGGCTGAAATAGGCATAGGAGGACGGGTTGGCGATCACGTAGCGCATGGCGATGCCTGCCTGTGCCGCGCGTGCCTCGCCGTGCGTCAGTACCGCGTAGCGCTGCACGAACTGGCCACCGCCGGAGTGACCGACCAGCACGATCGTCTTCAGCGCCGGGAACAGGCTGTGGTCGGACAGCCGGGCGATGATCGCATCCATCGCGTCGAACGAGCTCAGCGCCGCCGGAGCCGACGCCATCTGTCCGTCCATCCACTCGTTGTGGTGCCAGCGCAGCGTGTCCGCCGCGGGCCGGTCGTCATCGTCCGGGAACAGCGGCGTGACCAGCAGCGTGCCGAGCCCGGCAGGCCCCGCCTTTGCGAGGCCGGCCTGCGCAATGCTGTCGGTGGTGTCGGCGTCCCGCTGCTCGCCATGGATGGTGATGACCGCCCGGGTGATGTCGTACTGGGGCTTCGACCAGTCGCGCGAGACGAACAGCGGTAGCCGGCCGGTCCCGCGGAAATTGCTGACGCCGATGCTTTGATCGGGAAGTGCGCCGGCTCCGGCGGTCCGGTACGTGGCGATGGTCATCAGGGCCATCAGCAGGACGCTGGCCCAGAAGCTGCGTGTCATCCACGGTTCCTTAATCATTCCGGCGACCGCCGGTCTGGTTCATCCCGGCGACCGCCGGCCAGTCATCATCATCGTCGATCACTGGTCCGTGATCATGGCGGTTTTGCGTCGGCCTCCCGGGCAACGCGAATCGCGGCATTCGCGACTCGGGTGCCGCTGCTACGTGTCGGCGATGTCGTTCGATCTTCTCGGCCTGCTGGCCGCCACCGGCGCGATCGCGTCGCTCATCGTCTCCCTCCTGGTCCTGCGCCTGCTGCTCCTGTCGGCCGGACGCGAGGACGACACGCTGCACCGGTTCGAGCGGCTGGAACGCGAGATCGCCGACCGGCTCGGTCGGATCCGGCTGGAGATGGAGGAGCGCCTCGGCGGCCTCACCACCACCATCGCCCGCGAGCAGGGCGAGGCAAGGCTGGCGATGTCGGCATCGCTGCGGGAGATGGCGGATCAGAGCGCCCTGCGCCTCTCGATGATCCAGGCCTCGGTGAACGAGCAGCTGCATGCCGCCGTCGAGAAGCAGATGCAGACCAGTTTCCAGCGCGTGCTCGAGCAGTTCGCCTCGGTGCAGAAGGCGATGGGCGAGGTGTCGGCGATGACCGCGCAGATCGGCGATCTCAAGCGGCTGTTCAGCAACGTGAAAACCCGTGGCGGCTGGGGCGAGGCGCAGCTCCGGGCGATCCTCGACGACGTGCTGCCACCGGGGGCGTACGAGACCAACCGCAAGCTCAGCGACACCAGCTCGGAGGTGGTCGAGTTCGCGATCCGCATGCCGATGCGTGGCGGCAAGCCCCCGTTGCTGGCGATCGATTCCAAGTTCCCGACCGAGGCGTACGAACGGTTGCTGGCCGCGGTCGATGCGGTCGATCCCGACGGCGAACGCTCTGCCAGGCGCACGCTGGAGGCCCTGATCAGGCTGGAGGCGCGCAAGATCGCCGCCAAATACATCCTGCCGCCGGTGACGGTGGAGTTCGCGGTGCTCTATCTGCCGACCGACGGGCTGTACGCGGAAGTGGCGCGGGTGCCCGGCCTGATCGACGAGGTCGGACGTACGTGTCGGGTCCTGATCATGGGGCCGAGCCTGATCCCGGCGCTGCTGCGCACCATCCACCTCGGCTACGTGACGCTGGCGCTGGAAGAGAAGGCGGAATCCATCGGCCACCTGCTCGGTGCCACGCGCCAGGAAATGATCCGCATGGACCAGGTGCTGGAGCGGCTGGGTCGCAACGCCTCGTCGATGGCCAACGTGATCGAGGAGGCGCGTCGCCGTACCCGCGTGGTCGGGCGCAAGCTGCGGGAGGTCGAGGCGCTGGACTCCGAGGCCGCGTCCGCGCTGCTGGAGCTCGACGAGCATGAAACGACCGCGCTGCCGATCGACTGAGATCGAGGCCTTTCGCACCGAGCCGACTGGTCCCGCGCGTCTGCTCCCCCCATCTGTCAGGGTATGACGTCTTCATCCGACCGCCCGATCGAGGACCCTTTTGCAAGCCAGCCGCCAGCGGCGCCTGGGCGCCGGGTGCTGCTGGTCGAGGACGATGCCCGCATCGCGCAGGACGTTACCGAGGAACTGTCGCTTCGTGGGTTCACCGTCGTCCATGCCGCAACCGGCTCCGCTGGCCTGGAGCTGGCATTGAGCGGGTGCTTCGATGTCCTGGTGCTGGACCGGCTGTTGCCGGAACTGGATGGGCTGGCGGTGCTGGAGCGTCTTCGCGCGGCCTCGGTCAACACGCCGGTGCTGGTGCTGAGCGCGCTGTCCGCGGTCGACGACCGGGTCGGCGGATTGAAGGCCGGCGGCGACGACTACCTGACCAAGCCGTTCGCGATGGAGGAACTCGCGGCCCGGCTCGATGCCTTGCTGCGCCGTCCCGCGGACAATCCCAGCACGCGCGAGACCGTCCTCCGCGCCGGGCCAATCGAGATGGACCTGATCGAGCGCAGCGTCAGGCGCGCACACCGCACGGTCGATCTGCTGCCTCGCGAATTCCGGCTGCTGGAATACATGGTCCGCCGGCCGAACCAGGTGCTGACCCGCGACATGCTGCTGGAGGATGTCTGGCACTACCGCTTCATCCCGCAGACCAACCTGGTCGACGTGCATATCGGCAAGCTGCGCCGCAAGATCGACCCGCCGGACGAGATCCCGCTGATCCAGAGCATCCGCGGCGCCGGGTTCATGCTTCGGGTCGAGGTCGACTGACGATCCCGCCGGTCCGTTGCTGAAGAACCGCCGGGGAATGTGTTAGCAGCACCGGATGCGCCGATACCTGCCAGAAATGTTCTCGACCGCGGCGTTCCGGCTGGCGCTGGGATCATCGGTCATCCTGGCCGGCGTGACCGTGCTGCAGTTCTCGCTGATCTACTGGCGCACCACGGCCTACGAGGTGGAGCGCGCGGATCGGTTGCTGGACCGCGAGGCGGCCCTGATGGCGGCGCAGACCCCCGCAGACCTGCGGGAGCAGATGCGGCTCTGGCAGACCAACGACCTGCGCCTGCTGATCACCGCGGCTGGGCTGTTCGATGCCGACCGGAAGGCGATCGCCGGCAACCTGACCACCTGGCCCGAGACATTGCCGGTCGATGGCGGCATCCGCGAGATCACCGTGCATCCGAGCGACCAGGGCGAGCGCCTGATCCGTGCGGAGGCGCTGCCTGTGCCGGGCGGGCGGATACTGGTCATCGGCCGGGGCTTGCGCGACCTGCAGCAGATCCGCAGCATCGTCCTGCAGGCGCTCGAAACGTGCCTGATCCCGGCACTCGCCTTCTCGCTGCTGGCCGGCATCTGGCTCAGCCGCCGCGGCCTGGTCAGGGTCGGGCGGATGCAGCTGGCGATCGACCGGATCATGGAAGGTGGGCTGCACGAGCGGCTGCCGGTCCGGACCGGGCCCGGCCGCGACGAGATGGAGCGGCTTGCGGTCAGCGTGAACCGCATGTTGGACCGGCTCGAGCGGCTGCTCGACGAGATCAAGGGCGTCGGCGACGACATCGCGCACGACCTCCGCACCCCGCTCGCCCGGGTGCGGGCCGGGCTGGACCGCACGCGCCTGCGGCCGCAGCAGCCGCGTGAGCTGGAGGCCGGGATCGACCGCGCGATCATCGACCTCGACCAGTGTTTTGCGATCATCACCGCGCTCCTGCGGATAGGCGAGATCGATAACGGGCGGCGGCGCGGCGGCTTCGTGCCGCTCGACCTGCACCAGATCGCGATCGACATCGTCGAACTCTACGAGCCGCTGGCGGAGGCGGCCGGAAACCGCCTGGTGCTCGAGCCGGGAGACAGCGTGCCGCTGGTCGGCGATCGCGACCTGCTGATCGAGCTGGCCGCCAACCTGGTCGACAATGCCATCAAGTTCACCCCGTCCGGCGGCACGGTCAGCGTGTCCACCCATTCGGGACGCGATGGGCCGGTGCTTCGGGTGGCCGACACCGGCGTCGGGATCGCCGAGAAGGAGCAGCAGGCTGTGCTCGCGCGGTTCTACCGGTCCGACAAGAGCAGGCACATTCCCGGCAGCGGCCTCGGCCTCAGCCTGGTTGCTGCCATCGTCAGGCTGCATTCGGCGCGGATCCTCGTCTCGGATGCCACGCGGGGCGGCGACTGCGCCGGCGCCGTGTTCGAAGTGATATTCCCCCGCCTGGCCGCCGACGTGCCCATATAGAGTCCGATGCCAGGCCGGAATGGCCGCCTGTCACAATCAGCTACACGTGGACGGCTTGTCCGGCCTGATCCACGGCGGCAACTCATGCGTTCAAGGTATGCGCGCGTAATGTTTGCCTATTCGGGGAGATCTTCCATGCCGAGACCGTCATCCAGATCCTTGGGCTTTATCGCCGCATCGGCCGTCGCCGTCAGCCTGTCCGGCTGCGCTTATTATCCCGACGGCTATAGCGGATACACCGGCTACGCCGGGACATACGGCTACGGCGGCTATCCGTACGGTAGTTATGGCGGGTATGGCGGCTACTGGTCCGGCTGGGGCTATGGGCCCGCCTGGAGCGGCTATGGCCTCGGTTATGGCGGCTACGGGCTTGGCTATGGCGGCTTCGGCTATGGTGGCTATGGCTTCGGATATGGCGGCTATGGTCGCGGCTGGGGCGGCTATCGCGGCGGGTATGGCCGAGGCTACGGCGGCGGGTATGGCCGGGGCTATGGCGGCCGGGGCTACGGTGGCGGCGGGTTCCACGGCGGTGGCGGTGGCTTTCATGGCGGCGGCGGCGGTTTCCACGGGGGTGGCGGCGGTGGTGGTCATGGCGGCGGCGGGCATGGCGGCCGCTGAGCCGGGCTCGGTCGGTAGCGGTCATTCCTAAACGCTAATTTCATTGGTCCGGCCCTGATCGTCGACTACCAGCCTCGGTAGGCGGCGAAGGGGCTGACGATGCGGCACGGCAGACCAGCAGGCTCCAGGGCCCGAGCGGATACGTTCCGCACATGAATGCGCTCGTCGTCGTAGCACTCAAGCGGCCCTACACCTTCGTCGTCATGGCAATCCTGATCCTGCTGTTCGGCACGATCGCGGTCATCAAGACCCCCACCGACATTTTCCCCGGCATCAGGGTTCCGGTCGTTGCGGTCGTCTGGACCTATAACGGCCTGATGCCGCAGGACATGTCGGGCCGCGTCATCTATTATTACGAACGCGCGCTGACCGCGACGGTCAGCAATATCGAGCACATCGAAAGCCAGTCCCTATACGGCCGCGGCATCGTAAAGATCTTCTTCCAGCCAGGCACCGATGTTTCGGCGGCCCAGTCGCAGATCACCTCGATCTCGCAGACCGTCATCAAGCAGATGCCGGCCGGCATCACCCCACCGCAGGTGCTGGCCTTCGACGCATCGTCCGTGCCCGTCCTCGACCTGCAGATCTCGTCCACCACGATGACCGCGTCCGAAGTCTACGACATGGCGTCGAACCTGATCCGGCCCGCACTGGTGGCGGTGCCGGGCACCGCGATCCCGACGCCTTATGGTGGCTCGTCCAGCGTTGTCGAGGTGGACCTCAACCAGACCGAACTGCTGGCGCATGGGTTGTCGGCCACCGACGTCGGCCGCGCGCTCGCGACCCAGAACATCGTGCTGCCGGCCGGCGACCAGAAGATCGGGGCGATCGACTACATGGTCGAAACCAACGCGACCCCGATCGCGATCGCGACCTTCAACGACCTGCCGATCAAGCAGGTCGGGGACACCGTGGTGTATCTTCGCGATGTCGCCTGGGTGCATCGCGGCGGCACGCCGCAGCAGAACATGGTACTGGTGCAGGGCCACCAGTCGGTCCTGATCGAGGTCCTGAAAACCGGCGATGCGTCCACGCTCGACGTCGTCAAGGGGATCAAGGCAAAGCTGCCTGGGGTGATTGCGACACTGCCGGCCGGCGTCAGCATCACGCCGCTCAACGATGCATCCAGTTTCGTCAGGGATTCCGTCGAGGACGTGCTGCAGGAGATGGTGACCGCGGCCTGCCTGACCGGGCTGGTGGTGCTGCTGTTCCTGGGAAGCTGGCGGTCGACGCTGATCATCGCGACCTCGATCCCGCTATCGATCCTGTGCTCGATCCTGGCGCTGTCCTGGTTCGGCCAGACCATCAACGTCATGACCCTGGGCGGCCTCGCGCTGGCGGTCGGCATCCTGGTCGACGATGCCACGGTGATGATCGAGAACATCGACAGTCATCTCGAGCACGGCGAAGCCGACGGCAATGCCAAGGGGCTGGAACTCGCGATCATCGATGCGGCGAACCAGATCGTGGTGCCGACCTTCGTGTCGACGCTGTGCATCTGCATCGTCTGGCTGCCGCTGTTCCAGCTCGGTGGGGTCGCCGGCTACCTGTTCCTGCCACTGGCGGAAGCGATCGTGTTCGCGATGGTCGCCTCGTTCATCCTGTCGCGCACACTGGTGCCAACCATGGCAGCCTGGCTGCTGCAGGCGCAGGTGGACGCCCACCGCAACCCGGACCATTCCAAGCGGCCCGGGCCGTTCACGCGGTTCCAGCGCGGTTTCGAGCAGCGCTTCACCCGGTTCAGGGAATGGTACCGGATCCTGCTCGAGAGGCTGGTGCTGCGTCGCGGCCTGTTCGCGTCCGGGTTCCTGGGCGTGGCGCTGTTGTCGCTGGGACTGCTGGCATTCGTCGGCCAGGATTTTTTCCCCGGCATCCGCTCCGACGAGATCGACATGCACATGCGTGCGCCGATCGGCACGCGGCTCGAGGAGAGCGGCAAGATCTCGGTCCTGGTCGACCAGCAGATCCGCACGCTGCTGCCCGGCCACGTCGCCAGCATCCTGGCGAATTGCGGCCAGCCGGTCAGCGGCATCAACCAGGCCTACAGCGCCACCGGCACCGTCGGCAGCCAGGATTGCGACATAACCATCCTGCTGGATAACCCGGCCTCGCCGGTGAAACGCGACCGCCAGCTGCTGCGCGCCGGCCTGACCGAGCGCTTTCCGGGCACCGAATTCACCTTCCTGCCCGGCGACATCACCGCGAAAATCCTGAATTTCGGTCTGCCGTCGCCGATCGATGTGCAGATCACCGGACGTGACCTGGACTCCAATTTCGCGTTTGCCACCCGCATGATGGCGCGGCTGAAGCACATCCCCGGTGCTGCCGACGTGCGCATTCAGCAGGTGATGGGCGAACCGACTCTGCGCATCAATTCACGCCGTTCGTTTGCGCTCGGCACCGGTCTCACCGAATCCGATATCGCCAACACCGCGCTGGCGACCCTGTCCGGCAGCGGCCAGGTGGCGCCGACCTACTGGCTCGACGTCAAGAGCGGCGTATCCCACTCGGTGAATATCCAGACGCCGCAAACCCAACTCACTACTATGAACGACCTGGAGACCATTCCGGTCGACAAGGGCGATGGCAACCCCAGCGGCCAGGCGCCGCAGTTGCTGGGGGGCCTCTCGCGTATCGTGCAGACCGGGACGCCGGGGGTCGTGTCGCACTATTCGATCCTGCCGGTGATCGACATCTACGCCAATGCCGAGGGACGCGATCTCGGCGGGGTCAGCGACGCCGTCGCGACCATCGTACGCGACATGCAGCCGAGCCTGCCGCACGGCGCCAGCATCACCGTGCGAGGGCAAGCCACGACGATGCACAGCGCCTACGCCCAGTTGCTCGCCGGCCTCGCTTTGTCGATCGTGCTGATCTACCTGGTGATCGTGGTGAACTTCCAGTCCTGGGTGGACCCGTTCGTCATCATCACGGCACTGCCGGCAGCACTCGCCGGTATCGCCTGGAGCCTGTTCCTGACCCACACCACCCTGTCGGTGCCGGCGCTGACCGGCGCGATCATGTGCATGGGCACCGCTACCGCCAATTCGATCCTGGTGATCTCGTTCGCCCGCGAGCGGTTGGCCGAACACGGCGATGCGGTCCGCGCGGCGATCGAGGCCGGCTACGGCCGTATCCGCCCTGTGCTGATGACGGCGCT